>NZ_JABXFD010000419.1 GCF_013372625.1 Actinomadura sp. BRA 177 | reverse complement strand
TTGTGTAGTTGCTGTGTAGGGTGAGTGCGGCGGTGCATTGGTGGCAGAGGCTGGTAGTTAGATTGTTATCATCGTTTTTGTATTTTTTTTTTGACAAACAACAGGACGCAGAAGGAGTTGGCATCCGGTGTGGCGGCCTGGGTTTGGTAAATAGGGCGCGGCCCGGGTCGCGGCAGGCCGCCCGCAGCCGACCCCCGGCGGCGGCTGCGGCCGGCCCCCCCCCCCCCGGCCCGCCGCGCCGTGCTCAACGCGCTGCTGGCCATCATGCGGTGGCTCATCCGGACGCGGGAGGACACCCGGTTCTGCCGCACCCAGCTGTTCGGGCTTTCCCGCACGGTCCTGTGGCGGCTCGGCGCCGACCTCGCCGAGGCGGGCGCGCTCGACGACCCCATGGACGTCCTCGACCTCACCGTCGAGGAGGTCATCGGCGCGTTCGACGGCACCCTGCCCGGCTCCGGACCGTGCGGGCTGCGCGGCCTCGTGGCGGTGCGGCGCGCCGAACGCGACCGCCACCTGGATGCCCCGCCCCCGCCCGCGCAGCACGTCGCTGTCTTGGCGTCCGGGGCCGCGCCAAGGTCGTCCTCGATCCCGGCATCGCCCCCGCCGACTGCGCGGGCCGGATCCTCGTCGCCAGGGAGACCGACCCCGGCTGGCTCTCCCTCATGATCGCCGCGTCCGGCCTCGTCGTCGAGCGCGGCACCCTGCTCTCGCACACCGCCGTCACCGGACGGCTGCTCGGCGTGCCGGCCGCGGTCGCGGTCGGCGGCGCCGTGGCCCGCATCCCGGACGGAGCGTGGATCGAGCTGGACGGGCGCGCCGGCACGGTCCGGGTCCTGGACGATCGCGCCCGATGACGGGCCGCGCCGGCGGCCTCCGGCGCGACCCGCACACCCCCCGCACCAGAGGAGTTGGCACGTGGACGAAGGAGTGTTCGGCAGGACCGCCCAGGACCGGGCGATCGCCGAGGTCGAGCTGGAGATCGCGCGGCTGTGCGAGCTGCTCGCCGAGGGCCGCGCGATGGGCCTGGACGAGGGCCGGGAGATGGTCGGCGGCGCCATGTCGGAGTTCCTGCTGGAGTTCTTCGACCTCGTCCGCGCCAAGGGCTCGCGTCCCGGCATGCGCGGCATGGTCACGCTGCCGATGCTGGTGCACGGCGCGGAGACCGGCGAGCCGGGCCCGGCCGCGCCGATCGCGGTCGTCCACCTGCTCTGGTGGGCGTCCGCGCGGTACCTCGACGACCTGACCGACGCGCCGGGGACGCCCGCCGCCGCCGGTCCGAAGCTGCTGACCGCGCTCGCCGTCGGCAGCCACCTGCCCGCCCGGCTCCTCGCCGAGCGCGGCTGGCTGGACGCCGTGGACGGCCAGCTCCGTGACCTCGGCGGCCGCGCGGCGGCGGCCACCCCGGAGTCCGTGCTGCGCAGCTATGAGGGCAAGACCGGCGCGCCCTACGCGAGGGCCGCCGGTCCCGGCCGCAGCGCTGGCTGCCCGGCGCGGACCGCGGCAGGGTCGCCCGGTGGCGCGCGTTCGGACGGTCGCTCGGCGTGCTGCGCCAGCTCGTCAACGACCAGCGCGACCTCGCGTCCGGCCGGCACGAGGACCTCGCCAACGGCACCGCGACCCACCTGCTCGTCCAGCTGCTGTCCGCGCTGCCCGCCGGGCGGCGCCGGGAGGCGCTCGCGCTGCACGCCGCCGCCCGCCGGCCCCATGTTCGGCGGACGCGGCGAGACCTGCACCCGCCTCATCGCCATCGTCCTCACCGGCGAGCCGCTGCCGGACGACGACCTCGGGCGCTTCCGCGACCTCGGCGTCCTCGCGGCCCGGCAGGCGATCCCGCTGCCGGTGCTGTCCGAGGTGTGGGACCTCGCGCTCGCCGCCGCCCGCACCTGCTGGACGATCGCGCCCGCCGCGTGCTTCGCCGAGATGGCCGAGCTGACCGCGCACGCGGCGCGGCTCGCGATCGGCGCCCGGGAGGCGTGCATCCAGGGCTACGCGGAGGCTCCCCGCGAGGGCGGCCGGTCCCGGCCGCTGCGCTGGCTGCTCGCCGAGACCCTGATCGACGGCGCGCCCGCCGGCGTCATCGCCGAGGCGGCCGGCGTCCGGCTGGCGCCCGCCTACCTCGTGCTGCTGTGCGAGGCGCCCGCGGCGGCGTCCTGCTGGGAGCGGGCGAGCGAGCGCCTGGACGGCTGGGACGGCGTGCTGTACTCCGGCGACCTGTCCGGCCTCATCGCGCTGTTCCCGGCCGCCGACCCGCTGCGCGCCGAGGACCGGGCCGCCGAGTTCACCGCGGCCCTCGCCGGCCCGGTGCACGCCGCGGCGTCGCTGCGGCGCGGCCTCGCCGACATCCCCGACGCGCTGGAGGAGGCGTCCCGCGTGCTGACCGCCGTCAAGGCCATCCCGGACGCCGAGGACCGCCCCTACCGGGCGGACGAGCTGCTGGTCGAGCTGGCGATCCTGGAGCAGCCCGCGATCCGCGGCCGGCTCGCCGCCGTCCTGCAGCCGCTCGACGCCGGCACCGACCTGCGCCGCACGCTGGAGGTGCTGCTCGCCTGCAACCTCGACCGCGAGCGCGCCGCCCGGGAGCTGTGGATCCACCGCCGCACCCTGCACTACCGGCTGGACCGCATCCGGGACCTGTCCGGCGTCGACCCCAGCTCGGCGCGCGGCATCCAGCTGTTCCGCGCCGCGCTCACCTCGGCGCGGCTGACCAGTCTGGAACGCACCGGCCGCCGCGCCGAGGAGACCTCCCTGCCACCGCCGCTGAGCGCCTGAAGGAGACCGATGGACTTCCCCCTGCCGCACCGTCCGGGCGTCCCGCTGGACGCGGGCCACCTGCGGCGCCTCCGCGCGCGCCCGCTCGTCCCGGCCGCGGTGGCGGGCCGCGAGGCGCGGCTCGTCACCCGGCACGCCGACGTCCGGACGGTCCTGTCCGACGCCCGGTTCAGCCGGGCGGCGTGGCACGGCGGCACCCTCTTCGCCCGGACCCCGGCGTCCCTCGCCCTCGCCACCAGCGACCCGCCGACGCACACCCGGCGCCGGCGGGCCGTCCAGGCGCGGTTCACGGCCCGCCGCGCCCAGGCGGACCGCCCCCGCATGGCCGCGCTCGCCGGCCGCCTCCTGGACGGCATGGCGGCGGACGGCCCGCCCGCCGACCTGCTCGCCCGGTTCGCGACGCCGTTCCCGTACACGGTCATCTGCGGCGTGCTCGGCGTCCCCACCGGGGACCTGGGCCTGCTGCTGCCGTGGGTGAGCGCGATGATGTCGGCCGGGCACCACCCGGACACCGAGGTCAAGGCCGCGCACGAGGGCATGCGCGGCTACTTCGCCGAGCAGGTCGCGGCCCGCCGGACGCTTCCCGGCGACGACCTGCTCACCGAACTCGTGCACCGCTCGGACCTGTCCGCCGAAGAGATCACCGTGTTCGGCTCAGGCCTCCTGATGGCTGGCGGCGAGACCACCTCGAACTTCCTGGCGATGTGCGTCCTCGACCTGGCCTCCCGCCCCGAACTCGCCGCCCGGCTGCGCGCCGACCCGTCCCTGATCCCGCCCGCAGTCGAGGAATACCTGCGCTGGGTCTGGTTCGCCGGCACCGGCGGCCACCCGCACGTCGTCCTCGCCGACACAGAACTCGCCCGCACCCCCCCCACCCCGCCTCTTCTCCCCCTCTCACGCTGCCGACCAAGAGGACACCGTTCATCTCGCCGCTCCCCCCCCCCTCACCAAAACACA
>NZ_JABXFD010000510.1 GCF_013372625.1 Actinomadura sp. BRA 177 | reverse complement strand
GTACCGAGGTTAGGCGTGATCACCGCGGGGCGACCGGGGCGGGGCGGGGGCGGGGGCCGCATCCGTCCGCGAGATCACCGGACCACCGTGAATCCGTTCGGTAATCGGGTGAAAAACGACGAATAGGCCATGACAGGGATCGACAACGCTTGACACGCGCGCGTCAAGGCCCTGCCTGCCCCGCTGCCGCACCGCCGCCACCGGTGCTGACCTCGGTGGACGCGGCACGTGAAGGCCATTTAACGCCGGAGTCATCGCGGGGACTCGCGGCCGAAACGGCGCCCGCCGAGTCTCGGCGCATGAACGGGACTCCCACGCACTGTCCGTACTGCGCCCTGCAGTGCGGCATGACCCTGGACGACACCGGCGAGGGCACCGTACGGGTCGAGCCCCGCGACGGCGTGCCGGCCAATCGCGGCGGGCTGTGCCAGAAGGGCTGGACGGCCGCGGAGGTGCTCACCGTCCCCGACCGGCTGACTTCGCCGATGATGCGGCGGGATCGGGACGCGCCGCTGGAGCCCTGCACCTGGGACGAGGCGCTCGACCGGGTCGCCGCCGAGGCCGCCCGGCTGCGGGCGCTGCACGGCCCGGACGCCGTCGCGGCGTTCGGCGGCGGCGGGCTGACCAACGAGAAGGCGTACCAGCTGGGGAAGTTCGCCCGCGTCGCGCTCGGCACGTCCCAGATCGACTACAACGGGCGGTTCTGCATGGCGTCGGCCGCGGCGGCGTCCGGCAGGGCCTTCGGCATGGACCGCGGCCTGCCGGGCCCGGTCACCGACCTGGCGGCGTCCGGTGCCGTCCTGCTCGTGGGCGGGAACCCCGCCGAGACGATGCCGCCGTTCATGCGGCACCTGGCGGAGATGCGGGACGGCGGCGGCGTCCTGATCGTGGTGGACCCGCGCCGCACCGCCACCGCCCGCCAGGCCGACCTGCACCTGCAGCCGGTCCCTGGTACCGACCTCGCGCTCGCCAACGGCCTGCTGCACCTGGCGCTCGCCGAAGGACTCGCGGACGAGGACTACATCGCCGCCCGCACCGCCGGGTTCGACGCCGTCCGGACGGTCGTCAACGCCTACTGGCCGGACCGCGTCGAGCGGATCACCGGCGTTCCCGTCCCGGCGATGCGGGAGGCCGTCCGACTGCTGGCCCGCGCCGGCCGAGCCCACGTCCTCACCGGGCGGGGCGGCGAGCAGCATGCGGACGGCACCGACACCGTCAGCGCGTTCATCAACCTGGCGCTCGCGCTCGGGCTGCCCGGCCGGAAAGGCTCCGGGTACGGGTGCCTGACCGGGCAGGGCAACGGGCAGGGCGGCCGCGAGCACGGGCAGAAGGCCGACCAGCTCCCCGGCTACCGCCGGATCGACGACCCGGCGGCCCGCGCGCACGTCGCCGGAGTATGGGGCGTCGACCCCGACGATCTGCCGGGCCCCGGACGGTCGGCGTACGAGCTGCTGTCGGCGCTCGGCACCGCCGGCGGCCCGAAGGCGCTGCTGCTGTTCGGCTCCAACCCGGTGGTGTCGGCGCCGCGCGCCGCCCACGTGGAGGAGCGGCTCGGCGCCCTGGACCTGCTGGTGGTGGCCGACTTCGTCCCGTCGGAGACCGCGCGGCGCGCCGACGTGGTGCTGCCGGCCGCGCAGTGGGCCGAGGAGGCGGGGACGATGACGAACCTGGAGGGCCGGGTGCTGCGCCGCCGCCGGGCCGTCCGCCCGCCGGCCGGCGTCCGCACCGACCTGGAGATCATCGCGGCGCTCGCGGAGCGGCTGAAGGCGCCGGGGGAGTGGAGCACCGACCCCGAGACGGTCTTCGGTGAGCTGCGCCGCGCCAGCGCGGGCGGCATCGCCGACTACTCCGGCATCACCTACGCGCGGATCGAGGCCGAGGGCGGCGTGTTCTGGCCCTGCCCGTCCCCGGACCATCCGGGCACGCCCCGCCCCTACCTGGACCGTTTCGCCACACCGGACGGCCGGGCGCGCTTCGTCCCGGTCGAGCACCACGGCCCCGCCGAGGACGTGGACGAAGGCCACCCCGTGTACCTGACCACCGGCCGGGTCCTCGCGCAGTACCAGTCGGGCGCGCAGACCAGGCGCGTCCCGGCGCTGGTGGAGGCGGCGCCGGGGCCGTTCGTCGAGCTGCATCCCGACCTCGCCGAACGCCTCGGCATCGAGGACGGCGCCGACGTGCGGGTGGAGAGCCGCCGGGGCGCGGTGACCGTCCGAGCACGCGTGACCGACGCGATCCGCGCCGACACCGTCTTCGTCCCGTTCCACTGGCCGGGGGAGGAGCGGGCGAACCTGCTCACCAACCCCGCCCTGGACCCGGTGTCGCGGATGCCGGAGTTCAAGGTCTGCGCCGTACGCGTGGGAGTGAGTCGCTTTTAACACGGCGGTGACAAAGGAGACCCAGCGGTGAAACCGCCCCTGCGGAGGATCAGGTCATGACCACGACACCCGAAGCGACGATCACCAAGGACACGGCGGCCCGCTGGTTCGACATCTGCTCCTACGCCGGCCTGATCCCCGAGCGCGGCGTCTGCGCGATGGTGGACGGCACGCAGGTGGCGGTCTTCCGGGTCTTCGACGGCGGCCTGCACGCGCTGTCGAACCTCGACCCGTTCAGCGGCGCGTACGTGCTGTCGCGCGGGATCCTCGGGACGAGGGACGGGACGCCGACCGTCGCGTCCCCCATGTACAAGCAGGTGTTCGACCTGGCGACCGGGGCGTGCCTGGACGATCCGCGGGTGGCGGTGCCGGTCTTCCCGGTCCGCCGGGCCGGGGACCGGGTGGAGGTGGCGGTCACCGATGAGCACGGGCAGTGAGCCACTGGCGGGGTTCGCGGTCGGCGTGACCGCGGCCCGCCGGCACGAGGAGCTCGCCACGCTGCTGGAGCGGCGCGGCGCCCGGGTCGTGCTGGCGCCCGCCATCCGGCTCGTCCCGCTCGACGACGACGCCGAACTGCTGGCGGCCACCCGGGCGTGCGCGGCCGGCCCCCTCGACCACGTCGTCGTCACGACCGGGATCGGGTTCCGGACGTGGCTGGAGACGGCGGACGGGCACGGGCTGCGGGACGCCCTGGTCGACCGGCTCGCCGGCACCGAGATCGTGGCGCGCGGCCCGAAGGCGCGCGGCGCGGTCCGGTCCGCCGGGCTGCGGGAGGCGTGGTCGCCGGAGTCGGAGGGCTGCGCCGAGGTCACCCGGCACCTGCTGGGCAGGGACATCGCGGGCGCCCGGATCGCCGTCCAGCTGTACGGGGAGCGGCAGCCGGAGCTGACCGGGGCGCTGCGCGCCGCCGGCGCCGAGGTGATCGAGATCCCGGTGTACCGGTGGTCGCGCGCCGAGGACCCGACGCCGCTGCGGCGGCTCGTCGGCCAGGCGGTCACCGGCACGGTCGACGCGATCACGTTCACCAGCGCGCCCGCGGTCGAGGCGACCCTCGCGGTCGCCGCCGCGGACGGGCTGGAGGACGCCCTGCTGGAGGCCATGCGCGGCCATCTGGTGGCGGCGTGCGTCGGGCCGGTCACCGCGCGGACGCTCACCGGGCGCGGCGTCCCGACCGTCCAGCCGGAGCGGGCCCGGCTCGGCGCGCTCGTCCGCGCGCTGGTCACCGGCCTGCCGGTGCGGCGGTCGCGGCGGCTGTCGGTGCGCGGGTGGTCGCTGGAGCTGCGCGGGCACGCGGTCGTGCTGGACGGGCAGCTGCGGCCGATCGCGCCCGCGCCGATGGCGATCCGGCGGGCGCGATCGGCCGCAGCTGCCC
>NZ_JABXFD010000025.1 GCF_013372625.1 Actinomadura sp. BRA 177 | reverse complement strand
TGTTTTTTTTGTTTCAGGGAGAGGGCGGCATACAGGATGGGGGTCGGTGGCGTGGGTGGGGGATGTGTATAAGAGGCGGGGGCGGGCGGCCGCCGGGAGCGGGCGCCGCAGCCACGCGGTGAGCAGCCGGTTGCGGATCTCGCGGCGGCGTCGCCCGGCCGGGTCGCGGCCCGTCTTGGACGGGTGGTGGTGGACGACCAGCTCGGGCACGTAGGCGAGGCCCCAACCTGCGGCGGCCAGGTCGAGCGCGAGCAACTCCTCCTCGCCGGCGAAGTGCAGGACGTCGGAGAAGCCGCCGGCGTCGAGGAACGCGTCCCGGCGCACGATGACCGAGCAGGCGAGGAAGCCGAGGACGGCCGGTCCGGGGAGTCCCCCGGGCCGGCCGAGCGGCGCTTCGGCCATCTGCGCGGAGACCGGGTCGAGCCGCTCCTCCTCGCCGATGAGGACGCGGGCCGCCAGCAGCGCGGTGCGCGGG
>NZ_JABXFD010000509.1 GCF_013372625.1 Actinomadura sp. BRA 177 | reverse complement strand
GCGCGGATTCCGCCGGGGGACGGTTTCGGTGCCGACGGTGACCCGAAGCATCAGGTGGGGTCGGATGACACGCTGGTGTACGTCCTGGACGTGCGGGCGGTGTACCCGAAGTCGGCGGGGCCGCATGGGAAGAAGCAGGCGCCGTTGAGTGACCCCGGGCTGCCGAGGGTGGCGGACGCGCCGGCGGGGAAGGCGCCGGTGGTGACGATGCCGCGGTCGGCGCCGCCGAAGAGGCTTGAGGTGCGGGCGCTGGTGCGGGGGGACGGGCCGGCGGTGCGCAAGGGGCAGCTGCTGGTGCTGCAGTATGCGGGGTATTTCTGGCGTAACGGGCAGGTGTTCGACGCGTCGTGGTCGAAGGCGGGGCCGCGTGCGGTGCCGATCGGGACCGGTCAGGTGATGAAGGGCTGGGATCAGGGCCTGGTGGGGCAGCGGGTGGGGAGCCGGATGCTGCTGGTGGTGCCGCCGTCGCTGGGGTACGGGAAGAAGGGGCTGGCGCAGGCGGGGATCAAGGGGAGCGACACGCTGGTCTTCGTGGTCGATCTGCTGGGTGTGAACTGACCGCCGTCCTCTAAACGGCATCCCGGTTGTTCTTAGAATGGCGGCGTCTTCACCGTTGGAGTACGGAGCTGCGCCAGCCGGGTATCCGCTTGTGCAGCCCATTGGATGCAGGTTGCATTGTCGACTTCGGTTGGTTATCGTTTGACCACGATCCGTTTTCTCGGGGTGGCGTCGGTCATCCGGGGCCCCTGTTCCACCAGAGAGATGGCGCGGGGCCTCCCCGGTCGCCATGCGAGTGCTTCCCGATATTCGGGTCGTGAGGAATGCCGCCCTTTCGGGATCGGACCACGGACGCGATCCGTGTCGCCACCCGGTCGGGAATGCGGTGGACCAGTGCGCCCAACACCGTTCGGGGCGTGCGGCTGTGGAGGTAGTTCCTGCGCAGTCTTGAGGAACGGTGGAGGACATCGACGCGATCGCGTTTCCTCCTGTATCGCCAAGGAGGCCGGGTTCACTGTGCTGCAACCCGGCTCCTACGGTGTTTCGCTGGGATGGCTCCAAGGGGCTCCGGTGAGTTCCGGTATGTCCCGGAGAGTGGCAAAGGGCGGTGCTGCGGATGCGGCACCGCCCTTTCCGGGTGAGGCCGGAGGGCATCGCTCGTGTGTGCGGGATGAATTCTGCGCTGTCTGGAATGTCTGTGGGGGCCGGACGTGTGCGGTCGCGGATGGGATGAGTGCTGGGCGCCGTGATGGAGACGCCCCACGACCTGCCGCGACGACCCCGGAAGCCCGCTACATCCCTCGTCGGCACCTCGCCCAGTTCGATGCGGCGACCTTGAACTTCACGTTGGGCGATCCGCGGGCGGCGGCGTTCGCGGGGTCGCTGAACGCGCTCGCCGACGCGGCGCCGGGCTTCGTGTGGCGGCTGGTGGAGGAGGGCGCGGCCGACGCCACCGGCATGCGCCCCGCCGGCGACGATGTGATCATCAACTTCTCGGTGTGGGAGTCGGCGGAGGCGCTGTGGGACTTCGCCTACCGCAGCGCCCACCTGGAGACGATGCGGCGCCGCCGCGAGTGGTTCCAGCGGCACGCGGAGGCGCACCTGGTCCTGTGGTGGATCCCGGCGGGCCGCACCCCGACGGTGGACGAGGCCCTGGAGCGCCTCGCCCACCTCCGAGCCCACGGTCCGTCCCCCCGCGCCTTCATGTTCAGTTCGGCCTACACCGCCGAGGAGGCCGCGGGCGCCGAGCCCGCGGCCCTCCAGGGCTAGCCGAGCAGGGTGGCGGTGTGGCGGCCGGCGGCGGCGGCGGTGAGGAAGTAGGGGAGGTCGTCGTCGAGGCGGCGGCCCATGGTGGACAGGCGGACGCCCCAGTCCTTCTCGGCGGCCCTGAGCGTGTCGTGGAGGCCGTCGACGGGGACGGGGACGAGGCGGTGCCGGTCGCCGAGGGGGGCGGCCTCGGCGGCGACGCGGGCGCCGAAGGCGCCGCCGAGTTCGGGGACGGGGACGTCGGCGGCGGCGAGGGCGACGCGGCCGTAGGCGGTGAGGCAGTGGTGGGAGACGCCGATGTGGCGTTCGCGCCTGTCGCCTTCGCTGACGCGCAGGGAGGCGACCGGCCGGCCGCCGAGGACGGACGCGGCATTGACGGACTCGCCCGCCGAGACGCCGGAGAACCCCCATTTCGTCCCGGTTCCGAGGTTCCCGGGCCCCTGGGCGAGGACGACGACCTCGGCGTCCAGGACGAGCCGCGCGGCGAGGAGCCCGGTGTGGACGGTGACGGCTTCGAGGTCGCCGCCGAACGCCTGCCCCACGGTGACGGTGGCGGCGAGGGTCCCGGCGTCCTTGAGCCGGGCGATGGACATGGAGAACCAGGACGGCAGTGCCCCGCCGTCCGGCATGACGTACACGACCCGCGTGGACGGCCGGGCGGCCAGCAGCGCGGCGAGGATGGGCGGCAGCGCGGAGTGCAGGTCGGCGACGATGACGGGCATGCCGTCCAGGGAGTCGGCGTCGCGGAGCAGGTCGTGGTGGGGGGAGTCCTGCTCGTCGGCGCCGAGGACGGTGGCCTGCAGGGGCGTGTAGCGGGCCTTGACCAGGTGGCCGGGGCCGGTGGGGTCGGGCGGGAGCCGGTCGGGGATCGCGACGACCATCGCGTAGCCGCCGGTGCCGAGGCCCATCGCCAAGGCCGTAGTGTTGAGCAGGACGGTATCGCCCGGTTCGGGCCGTCCCACCAGGGACGGGTAGGCGAGCGCGCGGTGCGTGCCGTCGCCCCCGATCGAGACGTCCAGCTCGACCGCTCCCGGCCATTCGCGCCGGATGTCGTCAACTGTGCCTTTGCGCCATCGGATCACACCGGGAAACGGTAGCGTCCTGCGGGACGGCTCGCGGGGACGACCGGCCTGCCCGGCGGGGGTGGGGCCACGGGAGGGAACGAGGTGGTGGCGGAGTGTCTCGGCGCAAGACCGAGCGCCTGCTGAATCTGGTGGTCTGCCTGCTCGCGACCCGGCGCTATCTGACGGCCGAGCAGATCCGCCGGGCGGTGCCCGGCTACCCGGACTCCGGTGAGGCGTTCAAGCGGATGTTCGAGCGGGACAAGGAGGAGCTCCGCGAGCTCGGCGTCCCCCTCGAGGTGGGCAGCGACCTGCAGGGCGGCGGCGGCGAGGAGATCGGGTACCGGATCCCGCCGCAGGCCTACGAGCTGCCCGACATCCACCTGACGCCGGACGAGGCGGCCGTGCTGGGCCTCGCGGCGCGGGTGTGGCAGCGGGCGAGCATGGCGGAGGCGGCGTCGGGGGCGCTGCTGAAGCTGCGCGCGGCCGGGGTGGAGACCGACGCGGCGCCCGCGGTGGGCATCGAGCCGCGGGTGAACACCCACGAGCCGGCGTTCGCGCCGCTGTGGGAGGCGGTGCGGGACGGCTGGCCGGTCGCGTTCGACTACCAGGGCATCGGGCGGACGTCGGTGGCGCGGCGCCATCTGGAGCCGTGGGGGGTGGTGAGCCGCCGGGGCCGGTGGTACGTGGTGGGGTTCGACCGCGACCGCGACGAGCAGCGGGTGTTCCGGCTGAGCCGCATCGTGGGCGAGGTCGCGGCGGACGGCCCGGCCGGGTCGGTGACGGTCCCGGACGGGGTGGACGTGCGGCGCATCGCGTTCGACTGGGGCGACCCCGTCTCTGTTACACCTCGGACGCCGCCCGCGCCGAGGAGAGGTGAGACTGTGCGCGACACCGGACACCGAACAAAAAAAAGAGCACACGAACCACACACCTACGATAG
>NZ_JABXFD010000607.1 GCF_013372625.1 Actinomadura sp. BRA 177 | reverse complement strand
ACGCCGCGATCTGGGACGGGACACTCGGGCCACTGGCCAAACCGGCCGGTACCGACGACCGGCGTGACCTGTCGGAACGGACGGCGGCGGCCTTGAGCAGTGTCCTGTCGGGCGGGCACAAGGCCACAAAGGTCACCGTCATCTGCGACCTGGACACCCTCACCGGCGGCACCGCCCCCGCCCGCCTCACCGACGGCACACCGATCCCCGCCCAACAGGCCCGCCGCATCGCCCTCAACGCCGGAGTCTCACCCCTGCTCCTCGGCCGCGGAAACCTCCCCCTCTACCTGGGCCACCGAGTCCGCTTCGCCACCCCCGCACAACGCCGGGTCCTAGAAACCCTGTACCCGACCTGCGCGGTCCACGGGTGCGAGGTCCCCGGGACGCTGTGCGAAGTTGACCACGTCTACGGCTGGGCCCTGGGCAACAGCCCCACCGACATCGACCAACTCGCTCTCAGCTGCGGTTGGCACAATCGCTGGAAACACGCCAACCCCACCAGGATCGCCATCACCACCGGCACCGACGGACGCCACACCTACCACCTCCGGCCACCCCCAGACACCACCGCGACCGTCCGCCCACCACCCTGGCCCCAAGCCGCCTAAGCCGAGCGGCCCTTCGTCGCCAACTCCGCCACTACATGTCCGTCCGCCCAGAACTCGCCATTACCGGACACGACACCGAGTGGTTCACAGCCAACCCTGAGATGAAACCGCGCCCCTCGGAGCTGAGGACCTGGGGACTGACCTGGATACCAGGCCCGATCCAGACGGAGGACTACTACTCCAGCGGTAAGTCGTGTCCTTGTTGGCGGGGGATGCTGGGCAAGCAAACGACCATCGCGTGATCAGAGGTGTTTGTGAGGACACCGAAGATCGCGCGGTGGCCGCTGGGCCCAGGGTAGATCCCGGCCGGTGGTAAACGATGTTGAAGGACTCGTAGGGCCGGGCGGCCGGCAGGTTCAGGCGGGTGGAGACACGACTGCGGTTCCGTGGGCCTCCTGGAGGAGCTGCTGCCGGAGTTGCACCGCAAGAACTGCTGGACGATCGCCGAGCACGCCGGGGACCGCGACCCGTACGGGACGCAGCACCTGCTGAATCGGGCGGTGTGGGACGCCGACGCCGTGCATGATGACCCGCGCGGCTATGTCACCGAGCAACTCAGCTCGGCGGCGGTGCCGATGGCGGACGAGACCGGCGATCTGATGAAGGGCACCTGCACCGCCGGCCGGATCGAGAACAGCCAGGTCGCGGTGTTCCTGAGCTATGCGACGGGTGTCGAGCATGCCTTCTTCGATCGGGAGCTCTACCTACCTGCGGGTCTGGGCCGACGACACCACGCGGCGCCAAGCGGCCGGGATGCAGCGTCAGTACACCGGTACCGGCGGCCGGATCGAGAACAGTTAGGTCGTGGTGTTCTTCAGCTATGCGACGGGTGTCGAGCATGCCTTCATCGCCCGGGGGGGGTGTCCCTATGGGATTCGTCAAGCGGCTTGGGGCACTTGAACGCTGGCTTTTCGTGAGGGTTGGTAGGGCTGCTTGTCGCGGAGCATGGCGTAGATGACGTCTGAGCGGCGGCGGGCCAGGCAGATGAGGGCGGCGTTGTGCTTTTTGCCCTCCGACCGCTTGCGGTCGTAATACGCCCTGCTCAGCGGGTCCGACAGCGAGGCGAACGCGGCCAGGAACATGGCGCGTTTGAGGGCCTTGTTGCCGCCCTTGGGCGGGTGTTCGCCCTTGACGGAGGACCCGGACCGGCGGGTGACGGGTGCCAGGCCGGCGTAGGCGGCCAGGTGCCCGGGCGTGGCGAAGGCGGAGATGTCGCCGATCTCCAGCAGGATCCGTGCGCTGGTCCTGATCCCGAGGCCGGGCATCGAGATCAGGACCTTGGCGAGAGGGTGCGCATCAAGGATCTCCTCCACCCCGATCGCGACCTGTTTGCGCTGGTCATGGACCGATCGCAGTGACCGGGCCAGGTGCGGTAGGACGGTCGCGGCCGCAGTGGTGCCCGGGACGACGACGGTCTGGGCGTCCAGCGCGGCCTTGACCGCCTCGACCAGGCGTCCGGCCATGCGCGGTGCGAGGGGCTTGGTGGTGGCCAGCAGCTGGTCGGCTGTGGCGGCCCGCAGGCCGTCCGGGCCGCCATAGGTGATGAGCAGCTCCAGTGCGGCCGGGTGGTGCAGCCGCGGGCCGATCGCCTTCTCCAGAGCAGGGTGGACGGTGACCAGCAGCCCCCGGATCCGGTTGACCAGCCGGGTCGCCTCCCCGGCCAGGTCGTCATCGAACCCGACCAGTACCTCCAGCTCAGCGAGGGCCTCCTCACCCGAGTCGACCCGTCGCAGAGTGTGCGGCAGCGTGCGGGCGGCGTCGGCGATGACGAAGGCATAGCGGGCATCGGTCTTGGCGTTGCCCGGATGCACATCGGCCAGACGCCGCATGGTCAGCCCGGGCAGATAGGCGACCTGGCAGCCCTCGGCTCGGGCGACCGCGACCGGCAGGGCGCCGATCGAGGCGGGCTGGTCGACGACCACCAGCACCCGTCCGTGTCTGCTGAGCTGGGTGAACAGGGCACGCAGCCGCTGCTCGTCGTTGGGGAGCGGTTTGTCGTGCAGCTTCTTGCCGGAGGGGTCCAGGGCGCAGGCGTGGTGTTCGCCCTTGCCGACGTCCAGACCCAGGAACACCGCGTATTCGGGGCCCAATGCCCTACCTCGCTCGGTGAGTCGATGAGCTGTTCGGCCTGGTCACAAAGGTCTGGCGACGGCTGCCGGCATCCACGTTACGGCGAGACGATGACTTCGTCACAGAAGGTTGCCTTGTCCCTATGAGCGGTCCACCGACGCCACCCGGGCTCGGTGACAACACCCCCCGGATCAGGCCTGCGACAGGGGGCTTGAGTCATGCCGGACCAGGCGACCTGGCTCCCACCAACCTGCGGTCGGCGGGACGTGAAAAAGGTAACGGGGCTATCTGCCTGCGGGTCTGGGCCGACGACACCACGCGGCGGCAAGCGGCCGGGATGCCCGCCACCGGCACTTCGCCACCAAGCCGGAGCTGGCCCGCCGCATGGTCACTCGTGCGCTGGACGCCGGAGTGGGACGCGGGATAGGCTACCGGCGATCAGGTCTAGGGCCAAACCCGAACCGCGCGGTGACCTGCAGCGCGGGCCACCGGGCGGTGCGGTCACCGAGCCGGCCGATCACTCGCTGGGACGTTCCCGAGGCGGACTGACGACCAAGGTGCACCTGGCCTGCGAGCAGGGGTACAAGCCGTTGTCGCTGGTGGTCACGGCCGGGCAGCGCGGGGACGCCCCGCAGTTCGAAGCCGTGATGGCCGGCGTCTGTGTTCCCCGGCAGGGGCGTGGCCGTCCTCGGACCCGACCCGATCGGGTCCGGGCCGATAAGGCCTACTCCTCTCGGGCGATCCGCGCCCACCTGCGCAGACGCGGCATCGCAGCGACGATCCCAGTGCCAGACGACCAGGCCGCTCACCGTCGGCGGCGGGGCAGCCGCGGTGGCCGTCCACCCGCCTTCGACCCGGTCGACTACCGCGCCCGCCACGCCGTCGAATGCGGCATCAACCGCCTCAAGCGCCACCGCGCGGTGGCCACCCGCTACGACAAGCTCTCCGTCCGCTACCAGGCCGTCCTGGAAATCACCGCCATCAACGAATGGCTCCACCTACTTCGAAACACGCCCTAGGCGGTACCGGCCGGGCTAGTACTACATAGCTAGATCTCGGTAAGCGATCGAACGATTCCTGTACGTGATCACGTTGGGTGGTGCAACGCTGTCTGCATGCCTGAGGCTCGTGAGTTCGCCGGTGCGGTAACCGCAGCAGATC
>NZ_JABXFD010000315.1 GCF_013372625.1 Actinomadura sp. BRA 177 | reverse complement strand
TGGCGATGCTCGCCATGGCTTTTCTTGCCGTGCTGCGCCATACCGCCAAAAAGGGGGCCCGCCCCCTGTGGACAACCGGCAGCGACCGGCAGCACACAACGGACGGATCGGCAGCAATCACCATCAGTCGCCGGACCGGCACCTCAACGGCCGGTCCGGCGACTGATCAGCCTGTCCATCGCTGAGATCCGGCGTCTGTTCGACCTGATCGACAAAGACGATCACGCTGTTGAACTGGGACTCTACTGGTCCGTTCTCCGCCGCAGCCATCAAGCCGAAGCACGCAGGCATCACTTCAGGCGACACCTACACCTCCAGATGATCGAGATCTAGCTATGTAGTACTAGGCCGGGGGTGGGGAGGGGGAGGGGGCGGTCTCGGCGTCTGGCCTCTTCCTCCAGGAGTAGGCGGAGGGCTTCGGACCAGTTGCGGGCGCTGGCGGCGACCTCGGCGCGGAGTGCGGGGTCGCGGCGGGTGGCGTGTATGGCGAACTCGGCTTCCAGGAGAGTCCAGCCGGGGTCGCCGATCGTGTGCTCGGCCCACGCCTCGAAGACGGCCAGGCGGTCTTCGTCGGAGCCTTCGCCGAGGAAGGCGTCCATGATGGCCTGGACCTGTTCCGTGCGGATGGCCTCGATGACCGTTCGGCACAGCTCGTCCTTGGTGCCGAAGTTGGAGTAGACGGCGCCCTTGGAGAAGGACGCGGCCTCGGCGACCTTCTCCAGCGAGGTGGCGTGATACCCGTCACGCAAGAACAGGCGCCGCGCCGTGGCGAGCAGCAGTTCGCGGGTGCGCGCCTGGCTCTCCGCCCTGGTCAGTCGTGCCATTTCGCCATCGTAGGGGCGGAGGCGGCGGTGTATTGACATCTCGTCCAACTTCCAAATACCGTCGGTATCTCGATCCGGGCGGTGCGCTGGCGCGGTGGGGGTGCCGGGTGAAGGTCGACCATGAGGTGGTCGTTGTCGGCGCCGGGTTCTCCGGGTTGTGCGTCGGGATTCGGTTGCGCGAGAAGGGCGTGCGCGACTTCGTCATTCTGGACGCGGCGGACGGTGTGGGCGGGGTGTGGCGGCACAACACGTATCCGGGGGTCGCGGTCGACATCCCGTCCACCACGTACTGCTACTCGTTCGAGCCCAACCCGGCGTGGACGCGGTCGTTCGCGCCCGGTGCCGAGGTCCGCGCGTACGCCGAGCACTGTGCTGACAAGTACCGGCTGCGGTCGCATCTGCGGCTTGGAACGAAGGTCGAGCGGGCGGTCTTCGATGAAGGCGCCGACGTCTGGCGGGTCCATACTGACCGGGGCGAGGTCGTCGCTCGGTTCCTCATCGCCGCTGTTGGGCCGTTGGACCAGCCCAAGAACCCTGACATCCCCGGCATCGAGACGTTCGCCGGGAAGGTCGTCCACACCGCTCGCTGGGATCACGGCCACGAGTTGCGCGGCGAGCGGGTCGCGGTGATCGGCACCGGGGCGTCCGGCCTGCAGGTGATTCCCGAGATCGCGCCCGTCGCGGCGCACCTGGACGTCTACCAGCGGACGCCGATCTGGGTGTTCCCGAAGGTCGACTTCGCCATCCCGCGCGGGGTGCGGGCGCTGTTCCGGGCGGTGCCGCCGGTCCAGTGGCTCGCCCGGGCGGTCACCACGGTCGCGTCCGAGGTGATCATGGTGCTGGGCATCGTCCACTACAGCCGGGTGCCGTTCCTGGTGCGGGCGACGGAGATGATCTGCCGTGCCCACCTGCGTCGGCAGGTGCCCGACCGGCGGCTGAGGCGCGCCCTGACGCCGCGGTACGGGTTCGGCTGCAAGCGGCCGTCGTTCTCCAACCGCTATTTTCCCACGTTCATGCGGGACGATGTCGAGCTGGTCACCGACCGCATTGAACGCATCACCGAGCATGCCATTGTGACGCGGGACGGGCGTGAGCGGGAAATTGACACTCTGGTGCTGGCTACCGGCTTCAAGACCCTGGAAATCGGTGCGATGCCGGCGTTCCCGGTCGTCGGCCTGGGCGGCGTTGAGTTGGGGGCTTACTGGGACGAGCATCGATATCAGACCTACGAGGGTGTCGCCTCGCCCCTTGCCCCCAATTTCTGGCTCATGAACGGCCCGTACACCGTCACCGGCGCGTCCTGGTTCTCGATCATCGAGGCGGGCAGCACCCACATCGTGCGCTGCGTCGCGGAGGCGCGCCGGCGCCGAGCGGTCCGCACGGTGGTCAGGCGCCCCCCGCACGACGACTTCACCGCCCGGATGCGCGACCGCATGAAGGGCACGATCCTCGCCCAACCGAGCTGCGCCCGGTCCAATTCCTATTACTTCGACCGGCACGGCGACGCCCCTTACGTGCGCCCGCAGTCCGGGTTCTACGTGCAGCGCCGCAGCCGGACGTTCGACCTCGACGACTACGAATTCACCGTGTGAAAGGAAAACCCCTCATGGCACTTCTCCGCACCGCCGGCATCGTGCTCGCCGCTACCGGCGTCGCCCATTTCGCCGCGCCTAAAGTGTTCGAGCCGATCTCCCAGCTCGCGTTCCCCCAGGACACCCAGGCGTTGATCAAGCGGAATGGCGCGACCGAGCTGGCGCTGGGTGTGGCCGTGGCCGTCGACAAGACCCGCAAGGCCGGTCTCATCGGCACCGCCGTCTACGCCGCCTGGCTGGGCGCCCGCGCCGCCTCTAACCGCCGCTCCGCCTGACCGGTCCCGGTTCGGCTTGAACGGCGTCCGCCGCTCAAGCCGGGCCGGGCCGGACGAGGAAAGCCGTGCGGTGGCGAGTCGAGTAGTCCTATCGGAAGGCTTCGACGTTGCGGCGGACCCATTCGGTGAAGGGGCGGGGTGCGCGGCCGAGTACCCGTTCGACGTCCGGGCTGAGGCGTAGTTCGGCGGCGTTGGGCTCGCCCAGGACCGCCAATGTCGTCTCCACGACCGGCTCCGGCATGAACGTGGTCATCCGTGCGTGTGCATCGGCGCGGGTCAGTTCCAGGAAACGCACCGGCTCGCCGAGGGCCGCGCCGATCGCCTCGGCCTGCCGGCGGGGCGTTACGGCCGCCGGCCCGGTCAACTCGTAGACCTGGCCCGCGTGCTCGTCCTTGCGGAGGGCCATGGCCGCGACCTCCGCGATGTCCGCCGGATCGACCACCGGTATCGCGACGTCACCGAACGGCGCGGCGACGGTCCGCTCGGCGCGGACCGACTCGGCCCAGGCGTAGGCGTTGGACGCGAAGCCGCCGGGACGCAGGATCGTCCAGGCCAGGCCCGACTCCCGCACCGCGTCCTCGATCGCGCGCATGACGCCGCCATGCGAGGGCGACTCCGGCCTGGTCACCACCCCCTGCGAGGAGAGCAGCACCACGCGCCGGACACCGGCGGCCTCGGCCACGTCCAGGACGGCCCTCGGGTCGAACCCGTGGCCGCCGGCGCCGCCGTCGTGCAGGAACAGGGCCTCGGCGCCGTCGAGAGCAGGCCGCAAGGTCTCCGGTTCGGTCAGATCCGCCCGCATATGGTCGGTTCCCTCCGGCAGGTGGGCCTTGCTCCTCGACACCGCCGTCACCCGCTCCCCGGCGTCCGCCAGGGCCTGCACCAGCGGACGTCCGACATTTCCGGTCGCACCCGTCACCACGTACATGATCAATTCCCCGTGTTCTCTCGTGTTCCTTGCGATGACGGGGACGCTAACAGCCTCCGTATAGTAGGTACCTAGAAGAAAGTGACTACCTCAGAGGGGTGTGACCATGGGTCGATCGGTGACTGATGCCCTGCCCGATCCCGGGCTGGCCTGCCCGGTCTCCCCGGTTGTCGACATCGTGTTCAGCCGGTGGACGACGCCCATCCTCTGGTCGCTCCACACGTTCGGCCGGCACCGGTTCGTCGAGCTGGAGCGGCGCATCACGGGCATCACTCCCAAGGTGCTCACCCAGCGCCTGCGCCAGTTGGAGCGCGACGGCCTCGTCGTCCGCACCTACCATCCCGAGGTGCCGCCGCGCGTCGAGTACGAGATCAGCGACCTCGGCCGCAGCCTCGGTCCCCTTTTCGCCCATCTCGCCGAGTGGGCCGACGGCAACCTGGAGCACGTCGAGCAGGCCAGGCGCCACTACGACGACGCCGGCCGCCCCGGGCAGTGAGTTACGCCAGTTCTGTCTTGAAGCCCTGGCGCCACGATGGGTGGTGCGGTTCCCAGCCGAGTTCGTGCTTCGCTTTGGCGTTGGAGAAGCCGCGGCCCTCGGTCATCATCATCACCGCCACGTCTCCGGCGAGCGGCCGGGCCAGCCAGGCGGGAACCCGCATCGGACGCTTCGCTCCAGCGCATTCCGCCAGGTAGGGCTGCCATTCGGCGGCCGGAGCCGGTTCGTCGTCGACGATGTTGAACACGCCGCGCGCCTTGTGCTCGACGGCCAGGACGGTGGCGGACGCCGCGTCGTCCAGGTGCACCCAAGAGCAGTATCCGGCGCCGCCTCCGACGACCGGGAACTGCCGCTTGCGAATGGGCTCGACCAGGTCGTCCATGGTGCCCGGCCCGTAGAACCAGCCGTAGCGCAGGACCGCGCCGCCCGCCTTGACCACTGCGTCCTCCAGGTGCCGCACCGCCTTCATCCCCGGTTCCGCAGGGGTGCCCGTCATCGCGTCCACCGGGTCCTGCTCGGTCTTCACCCAGCCGTCCCGCCGGATCCCGTTCCAGGCGCCGTAGCTCTGCGCGACGAAATGGGGGACGCCGTGCGCCGCGGCGGCGGCCAGCAGGTGGTCCGTCCCCTCGGTGCGGAGCCGGTTGGTGCCGGCGAACCACCGGTCCATGTGCTTCAGGTCGGCCTTGCCCGCGTGCGCCACGGAGATCGCGGTCATCTGGTGGACGATCACGTCCGGCTGGGCGGCCATGACGGCCTCGTCGACCGATGCCGCGTCGAGCCCGTCCATCACGATGCCGTCCGCGCCCATGTCCTCCAGCATGGCCAGCTTTGCCGCGCTGGTCGCCGTGGCCGTCACCTGGTGGCCGCGCCCCAGCAGTTGCGGCACCAACCGGCGGCCCAGAACACCGCTCCCACCTGCCACGAACACTCGCATGACGATCGCCCTCCTTGTCAGTGCGTGCCTCTACAGGCAGGGACGAAACGGAGCGGCGGTCTGTGACATGGGCGGCGGCATGGTGCAGGTCACATTCCGGGGGTGTCACAGACCGGAGCGCCGTCCCGTCATGAGTGGTGTAACCGTCAACAAGGACGAGGAGAGCACCATGGAAGCGCGTCTGAACCTCTTCGAGAGCCCGGTGATGGCCAAGGTGATGAAGCACCTCGTCGCGGCCGGCCATGCGATCCCGGATTCGACGCTGCCGCTCGCGACGCAGGAGCTGGTGCGGCTCCGCGCCAGCCAGATCAACGGCTGCGGCTTCTGCGTCGACATGCACACCAAGGAGGCCGCGCACGCCGGGGAGACCGCGACCCGCCTCAACCTGGTGGCGGCCTGGCGGGAGGCGACGGTGTTCACCGAGGCCGAGCGCGCCGCCCTGGAGCTGGCGGAGCAGGGCACCCGCCTCGCGGACGCGGCCGGCGGCGTCCCGGACGAGGTGTGGGCGAACGCCGCCAAGCACTACGACGACGAGCAGCTCGCCGCGCTGGTCGCCGTGATCGCGATCATCAACGCCTTCAACCGCGGGAACGTCATCACCCAGCAGCCCGCCGGCGACTACCAGCCCGGCATGTTCGGCTGACCCGGCCGGTGACGCGGAAGTGCGGGGAACCCGTGGCTCCCCGCACTTCGGCCGTTCAGACGCCGGCCTTCTGGCCTGTTCGTACGGGCGGGGCCGCCGTCGGGGACGGACGGCCGGGGAGCCACCAGTTCGCCTTGCCGCACAGTTCCATCACCGCCGGGACGAGGATCATCCGGACGATGGTGGCGTCGATGAGCACGGCGACGGCCATCCCGAGACCGCCCTGCTTGACCGCGACATCGGGGCCGAGCAGGGAGGTGGTGAAGACGGCGATCATGATGGCGGCCGCGGCGGTGATGACCCTGGCGGTGCGCGCCAGCCCGCGGGCGACGGCCGCGCGGGTGTCGCCGGTCCGCTCGTACTCCTCGCGGACCCGCGAGATCAGGAACACCTGGTAGTCCATCGACAGCCCGAACAGCACCGGGAACATGATCATCGGGACCCAGGTCGTGACCGGCATCGCGGCGGGGAACCCGAGGGCCGGGCCGAGCCATCCCCACTGCACGATCGCGACCAGCACGCCGTAGGCGGCGCCGATCGACAGCAGGTTCATGACGGCGGCCTGCAGGGCGATCACGACCGACCGGACCAGCACGATCAGCAGCACCATGGACATCGCAATGACGGCCGCGATCATCAGCGGCAGGCGCGCGCCGATCGCCTCGGCGGCGTCGATGGTGCCGGCGTTCGGTCCGCCGACGAGGACGTGCTCGCCACCGGGCGCACGGGGCAGCACGTCGTCGCGGAGTTCGTGCACCAGGTCCGCGGTCGCCTCGTCCTGGTATCCCGTCGTGGGGAAGGCCATGAAGGTGGCGGCCCGTCCGTCCTCGCTGACCTGCGCCGGCGTGGCGTAGGCGATGCCCTCGGTCTCGCGGACGGCTTCGACGACGGGACGCAGATCGGTGTCCTCGGCGGCGAAGATCAGGGGCGCTCCGTAACCCGGACCGAAGCCCTCGGCGAGGATCTCATGCGAGACGTAGCTGCTCCTGTCGTGGGGCTGGACGCTGGCGTCGGGCTGGCTCAGCCGCATCGACAGCATCGGGGCGGCCAGGAGCAGCAGGCTCGCACCGGCCAGCGCGGCGGCGACCAGCGGCCTGCGCTGCACCACGCCGGCCCAGCGTTCTGCGGGAGTACGGCGTGCCTGAGCCGAGGCGTCGGCGGGCCGGTTCCGGCGGGACGCCCGACGAGGCAGCCGCAGCGAGTTGATCCTGTGGCCGGTGAAGCCGAGGAACGCGGGCAGCAGCGTCACCGCGGCGATCATCGTGATCAGCACCGTGAGCGACGTGGCGACGGCGACCCCGGTCATCAGCCGCTGCCCCATGACGAGCAGGCCCAGCAACGCGATCACGACGGTCGTCCCGGCGAACAGGACCGCGCGGCCGGCGGTGCTGACGGCCCCGATCGTGGCGCTCTCGGGCCCATCGCCGTCCCCGAGGTTGTCCTTGTAGCGCGTCACGATGAACAGCGCGTAGTCGATGCCGCCCCCGAGCCCGATCATCGCGCCGAAGATCAGCGTGAAATCCGGTGCGGGGGCCAGGTGCCCGACCAGCTTCGTCAGCGCGAGGCCGCCCGCGATCGCCAGGAGCGCGGTCACGATCGGCAGGCCCATCGCCACCAGCGACCCGAAGGCGATGAACAGGATCACGGCCGCCGCCAGAAGGCCCACGCCTTCGGCCGGGCCCTGCGGGGGCGTCTCGGCCTTCTCCGCCATGTATCCGCCCAGCCCGAGCGTGACGCTGCCGTCGGAGGCGTCCTTGACCGCGTCCACCAAGGGCTTGACGTCGGACTTCTCCACATCCCCGTCGCTCAGCGGGACGGTCGTCCGGGCGATACGGCGATCCTTCGTCACCAGGTTCTCGTCCTGGTACGGCGAGACCACCGGCCCGGTGACGGGCGAGTCGGCGAGAGCGGCGATGGTCTTCTCGACCTTCTGCCGGACGGCGGGGTCGTCGATTCCCTTTTCCGCCTTGATCGCGAGGGTGAGCGTGTCCCCCTGCCGTTCGGGGAAGTGCTTCTCGATCAACGCCTGCGCTTTGGCGGAACCGGAGTCTCCGCCGGAGAAATCGTTGTCGGACGGGGCGCCGTACCCGAAGCCGGCGACCGCCACCGCGAGCACGCCCGCGATCCAGGCCAGGAGGACGAGGCGGCGGCGCCGGTAACAGAACCGGGCCAGACGCGCCATAACTCCGTCCGCCCGGGAAGTCTCGGTTTTCGTCATTTCCTTGAGTCCTTGCCATTGGATTCGATGACGGAATGTGGCCCGATCCTGTCTGCCGGACGCGGGGCCGGTCGTCCGCCAGGCGCAGGCAATTTCGCGCTACCGCTGATGGCGCAGACTGTTACCGCAAGAACGGCAGGCGCCGGGAAAGTACTGCGTCCGCAGTAGCCGGCGGTTCATCTGCGGGAAGGAGCCGTATCCGGAAACACCTGGCTACAGTGCGGCGTATGAGCACAGGACTGCCCGGTCTCTGGGCCAGGAGCCGGGACCGGGTGATCGCGGTCTGCGTGGCGGCGGTGCTGCTCGTCACCGCACTGGCCGAGGACCACCCCGGCACCGATCTCGCCTGGCTCGGCTACGCGCTGGTGGTGGCGAGCGGCCTGGCGCTGGCCGCCGGACGCCGCGCCCCGATTCCCGTCCTGGCGGTCACGGGGCTGTGCGCGGTGGGGTACCAGGCGATCGGTTTCGACGTACCCGCCGTCGCGTACCTGTTCGCCGTGTACGCCGCCGTGCGGTCCGGGCACCGGGTCATCACCGTCGCGGTGAGCGTGGCGCTGCTGGTCGCGTTGCCGTTCGCGGTCATGGCGTCACCGGTGGACGGGTCCGTCGGCGACGCGTTCACCCAGGCCCGCGGCGTCCTCGAACTGGCCTGGCTGATCGCCGCCGGTGCCGCGGGGGAGGCGCTGCGGCAGGCCGAGCGGCGGGCGGACGAGGCCGAGCGCACCCGCGAGGAGACCGCCCGGCTGCGCGCGACCCAGGAACGGCTGCACATCGCGCGCGAACTGCACGATTCGCTCACCCACCAGATCTCGATCATCAAGGTGCAGTCGGGAGTCGCCGTCCACCTGGCCCGCAAGCGCGGCGAGCACGTACCGGACGCGCTGCTGGCGATCCGGGACGCCGCCCGCGAGGCCAACCGGGAGCTGCGCGCGACCCTGGACACGCTGCGCGACGACGCCCCGGCCCCGCCGCACGGGCTCGATCACGTCCCGGACCTGGTGGAACGCGCCCGTGGGACGGGCCTGAACACGACGCTGACGATCGCGGGCCAGCGCCACGACGTGCCGACCGCCGTGGACCGGACCGCCTACCGGATCGTCCAGGAGGCGCTCACCAACACCGCCCGCCACGCCGCCGCCGAGACGGCGTCGATCCGGATCGACTACCGGCCGGGCACCCTCGCCGTACGGGTCGACGACGACGGCAAGGCCGTGTCCGGCACCGCGCCCGTGCCCGGCGTCGGGCTGCTCGGCATGCGCGAGCGCGTCACCGCCCTCGGCGGCTCGCTGCGCGCGGAACCGCGCAGCGAGGGCGGCTTCAGCGTCCAGGCCGAGTTCCCCGTGGGCCGGCCGTCGTGATCCGCGTCCTGCTGGTGGACGACCAGCCGCTCCTGCGCGGCGGCTTCCGGGCGCTGCTCGACGCCGAGGACGACATCGAGGTCGTCGCCGAGGCCGCCGACGGCGCGGAGGCCCTCGCGCTGACCAGGGAACATCTGCCCGATATCGCCCTTCTCGACATCCAGATGCCGGTCATGGACGGCATCGAGACGACCCGGCGCATCGCCGCGGATCCCGCCCTGGCCGGGGTGCGCGTCGTCATCCTGACCAACTACGGCTTCCACGAGTACGTCTTCAACGCGCTGCGCGCGGGCGCCGCCGGGTTCCTGGTCAAGGACATCGAGCCGGACGACCTGCTGCACTCCGTCCGCGTCGCCGCCCGGGGAGACGCGCTGCTCGCGCCGTCCATCACCAGGATGCTGATCAGCCGGTACGTCGCGCAGCCGCTCAACCCAGGCGCGGGCACGGCGCTGAAGGAGCTCACCAACCGCGAGCGCGAAGCCGTCGCCCTGGCCGCGCACGGCCTGTCCAACGACCAGATCGCCGACCGCATGGTGATCAGCCCGGTGACCGCGAAGACCCACATCAACCGGGCCATGATGAAACTCCAGGCCCGCGACCGCGCCCAGCTCGTCGTCCTCGCCTACGAATCCGGCCTGATCACCCCCCCCGGAACCAGTGACCTGGGCCCGGCGGGCCCGGGAGCCCACTCGGGAGTCGAGTGATCGCTGACTCGTCCATTCAGCGTGGAGTGAGCACCATCGGGAACTCGGTGACGCCTCGGACGAAGGCGTTGCGGAGGATGCGGGGGCCTTCGTCGTCGGCCCATTCGGCGGTCGCCACGCGGGCGATGAACTCCTCGAAGAAGATCTGGAGTTCCATGCGGGCCAGGGAGGCGCCCAGGCAGAAATGGGGGCCGAGGCCGAAGGCGATGTGGTCGCCGGGGCGGCGGGTCACGTCGAAGACGTCCGGGTCGGCGAAGACGGATTCGTCGCGGTTGGCGGAGCCGTACATGAGCAGGATCTGCGCGCCCGCCGGGATCTTCACGCCCGCGATCTCGGCGTCCGTCGCGGCGACCCGGCACATGTTGAGGATCGGCGTCGTCCAGCGCACGAACTCCTCGACGGCGTCCGGGATGAGGGACGGATCGTCCCGCAGTTTCCGCCATTCGCCCGGGTGCCGGATCAGCGCGTCCAGTGCGGTGGCGATGACCGTGCGCGTCGTTTCGGCGCCGCCGACCAGCAGGAGCAGCGCTTCGTGGGCGAGGTGGTCGTCGTCATAGGCGGGCTGGTCAGGGCCTGCGTTCGACCAGATGGAGAGAAGGTCGTCGGTCGGGCAGGCGCGACGATCCTTGGCCATTTCCAGGACGGCGAGCGCGTACTCGCCGGCGGCGATCGTCGCGTCGTCGGTGATGTAGCGCTGGCCTCCGCCCGCGTAGACGGCCGTCGCCGACCAGTGGACGAGCTGCGGCCACGCGTCCTCCGGGAAGCCGAGGAGCCAGCCGATGACGCGCGCGGGCAGGGGAGCGGCCAACGCGGGAACGGCGTCGACGGTGCCGGCCTCCAGAGCCGTGGTGATGCAGTCGACGGCCGTGGCGCGGATCTTCTCGGCGTAGCGGGAGACGCCCCGGGGCGTGAAGCGCTGGTAGACCATGCGGCGCCGGTGCGCGTGCTCCGGGTCGTCCTGCCCGATCATGGACGGGTCGGCCGGCAGCTGCGGCCGGTACCCGCCCGAGTTCGTCCAGACGCGGGGGTTGCGCTCGATGGCGAACACGTCGGCGTGTCGCGCGACGCCCCACAGGCCGTTCTCCGCGTCGTGGTAGACGGGTGCCTCGGCGCGGAGCCGCGCGTAGACGGACCAGGGATCGGTGGCGTACATCTCGCCGTCGAGCAGGTCGATGTCCATGGCTCACTCCTCGGAACAACGCGTCGGACAAGGGCTCGTGGGGAGTGCGGCAGGCGCCTGGCCAATGGGGAGACACAAATCCAGACTAACGTCTCACCCAAGCAAGTGCTAGGTCCATGGTGACCGGGCGGGCCCGCGCCGTAAAGGGGAAGGAAGACCTCGGTGCACGCGTTCGCGGTCAATGTGCGGAAGAATGGGAGCGGCCACAGCGAGGAGGCGTTTTGAGCAGCGATGCGCGGTTCACCGTGACGCGGACGCTGAGCAAGGACCAGCAGGCCCGGCGGGAGCGGCTGATCGACTCGGCGAGAGAGCTCGCGCTGGAGGGCGGCTATCCGGCCGTCACCATGCACGACGTGGCGGACCGGGCCGGTGTCGCCCGCGCGACCGTCTACCGCTACTTCGCCACCAAGGACCACCTGCTCACCGAGGTGGCGGCGGCCTGGGCGCACCATGTCACCGACGACATCGACGCGCTCGCGGTCGGCGACACGCAGCTGGAGCGGCTCACCGCGCTGCTGGAGCGGATCGTGTACGTGGCGGCGCAGGAGCCCACCCTGACGTCCGCGATCATCCAGGCGGTGACCTCGGACGACTCCAGCGTGGACGACGCCCGCACGCTGCTGTTCCAGTACCTGCGGGACCGGCTCTCCAGGGCGATCGGCGACCCGGTGCCCGAGCGGGAGGACGTCGAACTCGTCCTCGGGCACATCCTGCTCGCCGCGCTGATCAGCCTCGCGTCGCTGCGGCAGCCGGTCGAGGACGTCGCCACGATGGTCCGGACGTCCGGCCGGCTGGTGCTGGCGGGGGCGCTCGCCGCCGCCGCGTCCCCCTGATTGGTCCACTTCCCGCGGCCCTGATTGGACCTGGAGGCAGGACCACCGGGGCTCCTAGCGTGCTCGCGTGACGAATCCGCTGCTGTTCCTGCTGGCCGCGCTGACGCTGGTCGCCATCCCCGGCCCGAACCACCTGTACATCACCACGCGCAGCATCGGCGAGGGCCGCCGCGCCGGCGTCGCGTCCGCGCTCGGCGTCGAGACCGGCACGCTCGTCCACATCGCCGCCGCGGCCGCCGGCCTGTCCGCCCTCGTCGCCGCGTCCGCGACCGCCTTCGGGTTCCTGCGCTACGCGGGCGCCGCATACCTCGTCTACCTCGCGTACCGGACGCTGCGCAGCCGCCACCGGCTCGGCGAGATGGACCTGCGCCCGCAGCCGATCCACCGCGTCTACCTGGACGGCGCGCTGGTGAACGTCCTCAACCCGAAAGTCGTCCTGTTCTTCCTGGCGTTCCTGCCCCAGTTCGTCGACCAGGACGCGGGCGCCGTCCCACTCCAGATAGCCGCGATGGGCCTGGCCACCGCCCTGATCGGCCTGGTGAGCGACATGGGCTACGCCCTGGCCGCCGGCTCAATAGGCACCTGGCTGCGAACCCGCCCGACCTTCCAACGCCGCCAGCAATACCTGACAAGCCTGATCTACCTCACCCTGGGCGCTGCCACCCTTTTCGCCGCCCCCACCACCCGTCACGCCTAGTACTCGCTGCGGGGGAATTGTCAGTGGGCTTATAAGCGTCGTCCCGCAATGCGTCGCCGGGGTTGCAGCCTGTTCGGCATGGCGTCGGTAGCTTCCTGGCGGGAGGTGGGAACGGTGACCACGAGTCTTGAGCAGCGCTCTCCGCTGAAGCCATGGGCCGGCGTGCCGAGCGAGCTGTCCGCGATGTTCCGGCCCCACCTGGACGCCCTCGCCGAGGAGATGATCGAGGAGATCCTCGCCGGGATCCCCGAGTACTCCCGCCCGCAGGACGAGGAGTACGCGCGGCTCGTCCGGCTCGCCGTCGAGGGCGCGCTGCGCCAGTTCGTCGACCTGATCATGGACCCGGAGAGCTCCTGGGAGCCGGTCGCCGCCGTCTACCGGGAGATCGGCTGGGCGGAGGCCCGCGAGGGCCGCAGCCTCGACATCCTGCAGACGTCGCTGCGGCTCGGCGCCCGGGTCGCGTGGCGGCGGCTCGCCGCCGAGTCCGAGCGGTACAACATCTCCCGCCGCACCCTCGCCAGCATCGCCGAGGCGATCTTCGCGTTCCTGGACGAGATCGCCCGCGCCGCCACCGACGGCTACACCAGGGCCCGCGCGCAGGAGGCCGGGGAGCTGGAGCACCGCCGTCGCCGGCTGCTGGACCTGCTGCTCGCCGAGCCGCCCGCCGCCGCGCAGGCCGTCGCCGACCTCGCCCGGCTCGCGCAGTGGCGCGTCCCGCGCACGGTCGCCGCGGTCGTCCTGTACGAGCGGGGCCGGCGGCCGTTCTCGCACCCGTCGCTGCCGCCGGACGTGCTCGCCGACGTCAACCGCCGCGAACCCTGCCTGCTCGTCCCCGACCCCGAAGGGCCCGGCCGCGGCAAGATGCTGGAGTCGGCGCTGCACGACTGGGTCGCCGCGCTCGGCCCCACCGTCCGCACCGAGGACGCGGCGAAGTCGCTGCGCTGGGCGCGGGACGCGCTGCCGCTCGCGCGCCGCGGCATCCTGCCGTCCGACCGGCTGGTCCGCTGCGCCGACCACATGCCCGCGCTCGTCGTGTTCAAGGACGAGGAGCTGGTGCGGGCGGTCGCCGACCTGCGGCTCGCGCCGCTGCAGACCGTCCGGCCGCGGCATCGGGAGCGGCTCATGCGGACGCTGTTGTCCTGCCTGCAGAACGGGTTCAACGCCACCGCGGTCGCGAACCGCCTGCACGTCCACCCGCAGACCGTCCGGTACCGGCTGCACCAGCTGGAGGAGCTGTTCGGCGAGCGGCTGTACGACCCGGACACGCGGATGGAGCTGGAGATGGTGCTCACCGTGGGGCTCACCGAACCCCCGGGCGCTCAATCAAACGATTGACCGGGACGCGTGGCAGCGCCTACGTTGAGGCTATGACCAGTAGCGATTCTGGTCGAGAGCGGATCCTGGACGCCGCCACCCGGCTGTTCGCCGCGCTCGGCTACGACGGGACGTCCACGCGGATGATCGCCGAGGCGGCCGGGCTCAACGTCGCCACCGTCGCCTACCACGTGGGCGGCAAGCGCGACCTGTACCTCGCCGTGATGGAACACGCCAACGAGGTCGAGCGCACGGCGCTGGACGCGGCGCTGGCCGAGATCAGCCCCGACGCGCAGGGCCTGCTCGACCTCGCCGACGCCTACGTCGACTTCTGCGTGTCGCACCCGGAGGTCCCGGCGCTGTGGATGCACCGCTGGCTGTCGGACGCCAGCGATGTCGTCCACCTTGAACAGATGTACGTCTGGCCGCTCATGCAGTCGGTCACCGACGCGGCCCGCAAGATCGTCCCCGACGACGTCGACGTCGAGTACGTGGTGTGGACGATCGTCTGGGCCACCCACGGGTTCAGCACCGGCGGCGTCCTGGACGGCGACGGGCACCGCCGCGGCCTGGACGATCCGCAGGCCGTGGCCCGGTTCCGCCGCCACATGCGCCGCACCGTCGCCCTGGCGATCGGGGTCCCGGACCGGGTCGCCGGATGACGGCGGTACCACCGGCGCCGCTGCCCCGGCGGCGCCTCCTCGGCTACGGCATCGGCTCGGTCGGCACGGGCGTGTTCTCCGCCGTCCCCGGCCTGCTGCTCCTGTACTACCTGACCGACGTCCTCGGTGTTTCGGCGGCGATCGCGGGGGCCGTCCTCGTCGTCCCCAAGGCGTGGGACGTGCTGCTCAACCCGATCGTCGGCGCCGCCAGCGACCGCGAGGCCGTCCGCACCGGGCGCCGCACCCGGCTGCTGCTGGTCGGCGCCGTCACGCTGCCGGTCCTGTTCGCCGCCATGTTCGCCGTGCCGGCCGACTCGCCGGGCATCGCCGCCGCCTGGGCCGGGGTCGCGTTCCTGCTGGCCGCGAGCGCGTTCGCCTGTTTCCAGGTGCCGTACGTGGCGCTGCCCGCCGAGATCTCCGCCGACCCGTCCGAGCGGGGCCGTGCGATGGCGTGGCGCGTCGTCTGCCTGACGCTCGGCATCCTGGTCGCGGGCGGCATCGCGCCCGCCCTCACCGACGCCGCCGGGGGCGGACGCGCCGGATACGCGCTGATGGGCGCCGTGATCGGGCTCGCGATGGGCGCCGCGATGATCGCGAGCACGCTGGCGAACCGGTGGATCCCGTCCCGTCCGGGGCCGCGTCCGCTGGGGCTGGTCGCCGCGCTGCGCACCGCGCGCGGAAACAGGCCGTTCTTCCTGCTGCTCGGCGCCTCCGTGGCGCAGATCCTCGCCGTCGGGATCATGCTGGCGGGCGCCCCGTACGTCGCGACCTACCGGCTGGACGACTACGGGCTCACCTCGGCGATGTTCGTCTGCATGGTCGGGCCGAGCGCGTTCGCGGTCCCGCTCTGGCGGTGGCTGTCGCGCAGGTACGGGGTGGTCGAGTGCTATGTGGCGGGGGTGCTGCTGTTCGCCGCGACGGGCTTCGCGGCATATCCGGTCATCACGTCCACCGCGGGCGTCCTCGTATGCGCCGGCCTGGTCGGCGTCTGCTACGCGGCCATGCAGCTGCTGTCGCTGGTGCTGCTGCCGGAGACCGTCCACGCCGACACCGGACGGACCGGGCACACGCAGTCCGGCGCCTTCACCGGTCTGTACACCGCCGCGGAGACCGGTGCGCTGGCCCTCGGGCCCGGCGTCTTCGCGCTGATCCTCGCCGTGACGTCCTTCCACTCCTCCGACCTCGAAACCCCGGTCGTCCAGCCGGAGTCGGCCCTCACCGGCATCGGCGTCGGGTTCACCATCGTCCCGGCCCTGCTGCTGCTGATCAGCGTTCCGCCGCTGCTCGCCTTCCGGCGGGCGACCGGCCACCGACCTGTAGAGGAAACACAGGAAAATGCCGTCTGACCCCCTTCCCGAAACAGGCCGCCCCGGCCCCGAGCTGCTCGCCGAGCTCGCCCGGCTGCGGGACGCGGACCTGCCCGTGCGCGGCGGCCAGGTCACCGCCTACGTCTACGACACCGGACGCGAGGCCGTGCACGACCTCGCCGCCACCGCCTTCCACGAGATGCTGGAGGTCAACTGCCTCGACCCGACCGCCTTCCCCAGCATCGTCGCGCTGGAACGGCGGCTCGTCGGGTTCGTCGCGGCGAAGCTCGGCGGTGGTTCCGGTGTTTTCAGCAGCGGCGGCACCGAGTCGATCATGCTGGCGGTGAAGGCGGCGCGGGACGCCCACCCGGTCGAGGGACGGCCCCAGATCGTCCTGCCGACGACCGCGCACCCCGCCTTCCACAAGGCCGCGCACTACCTCGGCCTGGAGGTCGTGCACGTGCCGGTGGACGCCGCGTACCGCGCCGACCCCGCCGCGACCGCCGCCGCGATGACGCCCCGCACGGCGCTCGTCGTCGTCTCGGCCCCGTCCTACCCCCACGGCGTCATGGACCCGATCCCGGAGATCGCCTCGCTCGCCGCCTCCGCCGGCGTCCCCTGCCACGTGGACGCGTGCGTCGGCGGCTGGGTCCTGCCCTGGCTGCGGGACGCCGGACGCGACGTCCCGCCGTTCGACCTGTCCGTGCCCGGCGTGACGTCCATCTCCTGTGACCTGCACAAATACGGGTACTCGCCGAAGGGTGCCTCGGTCGTCCTGTTCGCGGACGAGGCGCACCGCCGGCACGCCTACTTCGCGTCCGCCGAATGGCCCGGATACACCGTCATCAACGCGACCGTGCAGAGCAGCAAGAGCGCCGGGCCGCTCGGCGCCGCCTGGGCGACCCTCAACGCCGTCGGAGCGCAGGGCTACCGCGACCTCGCCGAGAACGCGATGAAATCGGCGGAACGCCTGATGTCGGGCGTCGCCGCCATCCCCGGCCTGCGCGTCCTCGGCGAACCCGTCGCACCGCTCGTCGCGGTCGCCTCGTCCGACCCCTCCCTGGACGTGTTCACCATCGCCGACGAGGCCCGCCGGCGGGGCTGGTTCTTCCAGCCGCAGCTCTCCTACCAGGGCATCCCGCCGAACCTGCACTTCACGCTGACCGGCGTCAGCGACGTCGACGCACTGCTCGCCGCGCTCACCGAAGCCACCGAGGCGGCCCGCGCCGCCGGCCCGCCGGACGTCCCGTCCGACCTGGTCGACGCCCTCGCCGACCTGGACCTGGACACCCTCGACGACGCCGGCTTCGCCGCCCTCCTCGCCTCCGTGGGCGTCGACCTGGCAGCCGGCGGCTCCCCCGAAATGGCCGTCGTCAACACCATCCTGAACGGACTGCCCCCCGCCACCCGCGAGGCCCTGCTGATCCGCTTCCTGTCGGCCCTCTACACCTGAGGGCCTAGCCGAGCCGGACGAGGCGCTTCAGGTAGGACGGTTCGTCCAGGTTCTGGCCGAGTCGCAGCGGGACGGTCGCCGCGCCCGCCGTCACGGCGCCGACCTGCTCCCCGCCGGCGGCCTGGTGCGGCGGGTCGCCCGTGACGTCGACCGGCACGGTCAGCCCGGACCAGCCGACGACCGTCACCGGCGACACGGCGCGCAGCGGCGTCGTCCCGCCGAGCCCGTCGTCGACCCGCGCGACCCGCGCCCCCTTCGGCGCCAGCGTCACCGCGGTCAGCGCGCCCTCGGCCGCGGTGACGAGCCGTCCCGCCGCGCTCACCGCACCCGCCGCGCTCGGCGACTTCTGCCCCATCACCGCGCCGATGATCAGCGTCCGGACGCCCGCGACGCTCTTGCGCGCCGCGTACACGAAGTTGCCGCCGGCCGCGTCCGTGTACCCGGTCTTGCCGCCGACGACGCCGTGCTGGCCCAGCAGGAAATTGCCGCCCTCCCGCGCTGGGCCGCCGTTGTCCGGAACGTACGCCCGGTTGTTCACGATCTCCGTGAACGCCGGCACCTTCATCGCCGCGCGCAGCAGCTTGACCTGGTCCTCCGCCGTGCTCACGGTGCCGGAGTCGTAGCCGCTCGGATCGGTGTAGTGCGTGCTGGTCATGCCCAGCTCCGCCGCCGTCGCGTTCATCTTCGCCACGAACGCCTGCTCGTTCCCCGCGTCCCAGCGCGCCAGCTCGTGCGCGACGTCGTTCGCCGAGATGATCAGCAGCGCCTCCAGCGCCTTGCGCTGCGTCAGCTTCTGGTACGCGGTGACGCCGAGCAGCGACTCCTCCCGCTTCTTGCGCATCGGGATCTGCGCCGCCGCCTCCGGCGACACCGTCAGCACCGGCCCCGGCTCACCCGACTTCAGCGGATGGTCGCGCAAATACACGAACGCCGTCATCACCTTCGCGACACTCGCCGTGGGCGTCGGCGCCGTCCCACCGGAGGACCCCATCATCCCGAGGCCCTCCACGTAGACGGCGGACTGCCCCGCCGTCGGCCACGGCAACATCGGCGCCTGCCCCGGGAACGCGTGACTGGACGCGATGGCCAACGTGATCGTCGGCTCGGGGACGGGCCTGATGAGCTGCCCGGTGACGACCCCGACGACCAGCACCAGCGCCGCGACCAGCACGATGAGCCCACGCCGACCCCGCTTGGACTTCTCCTTTTCGGGCGCCGCGGGGGGCGCCGGCGGCGTCCCGTCCCAGGGCACACTCCACTGCCCCGACGACCGTGCCGTCGGATACTCCCCGGACCCCTGCACGACCGGCAGCCGCTCAACCCGCGTGACCGAGGCGTCCTGCGCGGGCCGCTCCCGCACCGGCGCCCCGGCGCTGTTCTCAGTGCGCGGAAGATCGACCTGCCAGGGCCCGCTCTGCTGCGCCGCTCCATCCCCGGCCCCCGGAAGCTCCCGCGGCGGCGCACCCGCAGGCGAGGCACTCGGCGCACCACGCCAAACATCCCCACGCCGCGGCCGAACCTGTGGACCGGCCACGCCCCCCGCCTGCGAGGACGCGTCCGGAACCCTCTCGGCCGCAGCAGCCCCTTGCGTAGGGGCACCCTGCCCAGCACGTGACGCGCCCTCCGGCGGCTTCTGCCGGGACGAACCAGGAGACGTGGCAGGCCGAGCCCCACCCTGCGGCGGCTGGTTTTCGCGCCCAGCGGTCTCGTTGTGGGGCTGTTGCGGGTCGGCTTCTGTGCGTGTGGCTGGGGTGCCGTTGCTGTCCTGCGGGGCGGGTGCGGCGTGTTTTGGCTTGTTTGGTCTGGGTGTGGGCTGCGTCGGTGCCGTGCTTGCGGTCGGCCGGGCCTCCTCGGGTGCCTTGTCCTGCGCGGGCGTGGCGGGCTTCGGTGTGCTCGGCTGGGGTTCCTCAGGCGCGGCCTGCTCGTGCTGTGCGGGAGCGTTCTGAGGGTCCTCGTCCTCCGTGCGGTCTTGGGGAGGGGACGGCTCGGAACGTTCCTCAGGGGGCGGGGCCTCGTCCTCTGCGGGTTTGCCGGAGGTGGCTTCAGGCTCGTCCGCTGTGGGCGGGGTGGCCTGCTGGGACGTGAACTGGACGTACCAGGTGCTCTTCGGGGTGGGCGGCTCGGCCTTCGGCGGGCGGCGGATCGCGATGTCCGGGCGAGTCAGGTCGACCTTCGCGGGGACGCGGAACTCGGCGGTCGCCGTGCGGGAGGCATCGGTTTCGTCCTCGGTGCCGGACGTGTCCGGTTCCCGCTCGGCCTCGTCGTCCACGGTCCCGACCCCTCCTCGACTCGAACCTCGGCAGGCAGGCGGAGCGGTCCCCCCGACAACCCCGTGCATAGTGAAGGATGCGCAGTTTATCGAGAAGGTTCGCGCCGAACGCGTGCGCGGACGCCGTGTCCCGTGAACCCGGACGGGGCGTTGCGGAGATACATCGCTGACAACGTCCCCCCACGGGAAGGCTCGGTGCGCATGCCATGGTGGCCGCGATGACCGTTCCTCCGACGGCTCAGGACAGCGACGCCTCGCTCATCGAGGGGTCGCTGGCCGACCCCGAGTCGTTCGCCGCGCTGTTCGACCGCTACGCCGCGATGCTGTACCGGTACGTCTCGCGCAGGCTCGGCCCGGATGCCGCGGAGGACGTCGTGGGGGAGACGTTCCTCGTCGCGTTCAGCAAGCGGTCGCGCTACGACCTGGCGCAGCGGGACGCGCGGCCGTGGCTGTTCGGCATCGCCACGAAGTTGGTCGCGCGGCACCACCGGGCGGAGGCGGCGCGGTACCGGGCGCTGCGGCGCAGCCCGGTGGACGGTCCGGTGGAGGGCCCGGCCGACCGGGTGGCGGCGGGCGTGACCGCGTCGGCGTCGCGTCCCGCGCTGGCGGCGGCGCTGGCCGGGCTGGCGCGGCGGGACCTGGACGTCCTGCTGCTGGTGGCGTGGGGCGATCTGGCCTACGAGGAGGTGGCGCGGGCGCTCGGCATACCGGTCGGCACCGTCCGCTCCCGGCTGAACCGTGCCCGGCGCAAGGTGCGCGCGGCGCTCGGCGACACCGACCCGACGCGTGAGGAGGCGTGAGCGTGGACGACCTGGACCTGATCCGTGACCTAGGCCGGGTGCTGTAGTCCTAGCCGCCCGCCTCGCCCACCCGGCAGCGGAGCCGGCGGCTGGACGCGGCCCGGCGGCGCCGCCGCGGCGCGGGGCGGTGGACGCTGCTCGGCGTGGTCGCGGCCGTGACGGCGGCGGCGATCCTCGTCCCGGCGACGGTCTTCCATGGCCGGGACGCGTCGCCGGTGGCGACGAAGTCGACCGCGCCGGCGGCGGGGAAGGCGCTGAACGTGCTGATCCTCGGGTCGGACACGCGGGGCGACGGCTCCCCGGCGCGTTCGGACACCATGATGCTCGTGCACGTGCCGGCCGACCGGCAGCGCGTCCGGGCGGTGAGCATCCCGCGCGACTCGCTCGTGCGGATCCCGGCGTGCACGACCAAGGGCGGGAAGGTGGTCCCGGCGCGAACGGGACTGATCAACTCGGTGTTCGCGGTGGGCGGAGTCTCCTGCGTGATGAAGACCGTGGAGTCGCTGACCCATGTCCGGATCGACCAGACTGTGGTGATTGATTTCGCCGGGTTCCAGCGGATGGTGGACGCGCTCGGCGGCGTCCCGGTCACGCTGCCCCGGTCGGTCGCCGACCGGAACTCCGGGCTGAACCTGCCGGCGGGCGAGCACCGGCTCGACGGGAAGCAGGCGCTCGCCTACGTCCGGCTGAGGCACGGCCTCGGGGACGGCTCCGACCTGTCGCGCGTCAAGCGGCAGCAGCAGTTCCTGGCGGCGCTCGTGCGGGAGGCCAGGGGGCGGATGACCGGGAACCCGGTGCGGTTCGCGAAGTTCCTCGCCCTGATGAGCACGTCGGTCGAGGCGACCCCGCGGCTGGACTTCGGCGAGTTGCGGGCGCTCGCCCGGAGCTTCGGGACGGGCGGTTCGGTCGAGTTCGACACGGTTCCGGTCCATCCCGCCAGGCGCGATCCGAACCGCCTGGAGTGGGACGCGGCCGGGGCGAAGCGGATGTTCGACGCGTTCCGGGCGCCGTGAGTGATCCCGTTTCTGCCGGGTAGGGCCGAAATCATCCCGGGCCCCCAGAAACGGTTCACGAGGCTCAAGGAGTGAGCATTCAATGGCCACGAAGATCCGCGAAATCATGACCGGCTCGCCGACCTCGGTGTCGCCGGAGCTCGACATCGTCACGGTGGCGCGGGCGATGCGGGACGAGGACATCGGCGCGGTGCTGGTCGCGGAGGGCGACGATCTGAAGGGTGTCGTCACCGACCGCGACCTGGTCATCCGCGGGCTGGCCGCCGGCGGCGACCCGGCTCAGTCGAAGATCGGCGGCATCGCCAGCAGCGTGACCGCGACGGTCGGCCCCGACGACACCCTCGACAAGGCCGCGCAGATCATGCGCGAGCGGTCGGTGCGGCGGCTCCCGGTCATGGAGGACGGCCGTCCGGTGGGCATCGTGTCCATCGGCGACCTCGCGATGGAGAAGGACTCGCAGTCGGCGCTCGCGGACATCAGCGCCGCGCGCGGCAACATGTGAGACCAGTGGGCGCGTCCGGAGGCCGCCACCGGTGCCCATCCTCCGGCCCTGGGCGCGCTCACGTGCGAGGCAGGGCGGACAGCAGCCGTTCCAGCTCCTCTTCGGTGTTGTAGTAGTGCACGGAGGCCCGCACGGCCAATGGACGGGCGTGCGGGTCGTAGCCGTGTGACGCGGGATTCGTGACGTTGATGTTGACGCCGTGTTCCCTGGCGGCGTCCTTGATGGCGGTGGGGTCGTGGCCGTCCACGGTGAACGTGACGATGCCGGACGGCCGGACGCCCTTGTCGAGGACGGTGATACCAGGGCGGTCGGCCAGTTCCTTGCGGAGCTTGGCGGCGAGGTCGGTGACACGGGTTTCGACGTCCGTCATCCCTAGGGCGGACGCATAGTCGGCGGCGACGCCCAGGCCGATCTGGCCGGCGACATATCGTTCCCATGTTTCGAAGCGCCGGGCGTTGTCGCGCATCTCGAAGCCGTCCGGTGCCTTCCAGGTGGCGGCGTGCAGGTCGAGGAACGGCGGGACGAGGGTCCGCAGGATGTCGCGACGTACATGCAGGAATCCGGTGCCGCGTGGGCCGCGCAGGTACTTGCGGCCGGTCGCGGAGAGCATGTCGCAGCCGATCTCGTTGACGTCGATGGCGAGCTGGCCGACCGACTGGCATGCGTCCAGGAGGTAGAGGACGCCGTGCTCACGGCACAGCCGTCCGACCTCTGCGGCCGGGTTGATGAGCCCGTTGTGCGTAGGGATGTGATTGAGGGACACCAGGCGGACATCGCCCTTGAGGAGTTCGGCCTCCAGCGCGTCCAGTGAGAGGGTGCCGTCGGCCTCGTCCGGAACGACGTCCACCCTTGCGCCCTTGGCCTCCGCCACCTGCTGGTAGGCGATCGCATTGCTGGAGTACTCGGTGGTCGTCGTCAGGATGCGGTCGCCGTCCGCGAACGGGACCGAGTAGAACGCCATGTCCCAAGCCCGGGTGGCGTTCTCCACGTAGGCGATCTCGTCCGCGCGCGCGCCGATGAGCCCTGCCACAGCGTCATAGAAGCGTTGGACGGCCGCATCGTTCTGTTCGGCCGCCTCATACCCGCCGATCGTCGACTCCAGCGCGAAATGCCCGTTGACAGCCTCGATGACCGGATGCGGCGGCAGTGCCGCGCCCGCGTTGTTGAGGTGCGCCACCTTCGCGCAGCCGGGCGTATCGGTCCGGAGCCTCTGGATATCCACAGTTGCGCGTCCCTCCGCGAAATGTCGTACCCCCGCGCGATGCTGGTCGCGATGACGACTTGACCTCAACCTTCCTTGAGGTCCCATGCTTGCTGTTCCAGGCTAACGATCACCGGGGGACCCCATGGACATGGAAGTCACGGCGTGGACGTCACTGCACCACGCCATGCACGCGCGGGACAGCAGGCCCTTCTCCAAGGCGACGCTGCGCCGCATCGGGAGATTCGCGCGCCCGCACCGGCGTCCGCTGACCGCCTTCCTCGTGCTCAGCGTGGTGATGGCGGTCACCGCGGTCGCCACGCCCGTGCTCGCCGGATGGGTCGTGAACGCGATCGTCGAGCACTCCTCGACGTCCACCGTCGTCTGGCTGGCCGTGGTCATCGCCGTCCTCGCGGTCGCCGAGGGCGGGCTGGGCCTCACCAACCGGTGGCTCTCCGCGCGCATCGGCGAGGGGCTCATCCTCGACCTGCGCACCGCCGTGTTCGACCACGTGCAGCGCATGCCCGTCGCGTTCTTCACCCGGACCCGCACCGGCGCCCTGGTCAGCCGCCTCAACAACGACGTGATCGGCGCCCAGCGCGCCTTCAGCGACACCCTCTCCGGCGTGGTCAGCAACACGGTCACGGTGCTGCTCACCTTCGCCGTGATGGTCCGCATCTCGTGGCAGATCACCCTGCTCGCCCTGCTCCTGCTGCCCGTCTTCGTCCTCCCGGCCCGCCGCATGGGCACGCGCCTGGCCCGCCTCGAACGCGAGGCCGCCGCGCACGACGCCGCGATGGGCACGCAGATGACCGAACGGTTCTCCGCACCGGGCGCGACGCTCATCAAGCTCTTCGGACGCCCGTCCCGCGAGTCGGCCGAGTTCGCGGCCCGCGCCCGCCGCGTCCGCGACATCGGCGTCCGCACCGCGATGGTGCAGCACGTCTTCATCACGGCGCTGACCATGGTCTCCGCCCTGGCCCTCGCCCTCGTCTACGGCCTCGGCGGCTTCCTCTCCCTGCGCGACCACCTCGACGCCGGCGCCGTCGTCGCCCTCGCCCTCCTGCTCACCCGCCTCTACGCGCCGCTGACCGCCCTCGCCAGCTCTCGCGTCGAGGTGATGAGCGCCCTCGTCAGCTTCGAGCGCGTCTTCGAGATCCTCGACCTGGAACCCCTCGTCGCCGAGAAGCCCGACCCCCGTCCGCTCCCGTCCGGCCCGGTTTCGGTCGAGTTCGACAACGTCACCTTCGCCTACCCGTCCGCCGACAAGGTCTCCCTCGCCTCCCTCGAAGAGGTCGCCACCCTCGACACGCGCGGCGGCGTGGACGTCCTGCACGACGTCTCGTTCCGCGCCGAGCCCGGCCAGATGATCGCCCTGGTGGGCTCCTCGGGCGCGGGCAAATCGACGATCGCCCAACTCCTCCCGCGCCTCTACGACGTCGACTCCGGCGCCGTCCGGCTGGGCGGCGTGGACGTCCGTGACCTGTCCTTCCCGACCATCCGCGAGACCCTCGGCATGGTCACGCAGGACGGCCACCTCTTCCACGAGTCCATCCGCGAGAACCTCCTCCTGGCCCGCGACGCCACCGACGACGAACTCTGGGACGTCCTGCGCCGCGCCCGCCTGGACGCCCTCATCGAAAGCCTGCCGGACGGCCTCGACACCATCGTCGGCGAACGCGGCTACCGCCTGTCCGGCGGCGAACGCCAGCGCCTCACCATCGCCCGCCTCCTCCTCGCCCGCCAGCGCGTCGTCATCCTGGACGAGGCCACCGCCCACCTCGACTCCACCTCCGAGGCCGCCGTCCAGGAGGCCCTCACCGAGGCCCTCGACGGCCGCACCGCCATCGTCATCGCCCACCGCCTGAGCACCATCCGAGCCGCCGACCAGATCCTCGTCATCGAAGAGGGCCGGATCATCGAACGCGGCACCCACGAAACCCTCCTGGCCGCCGCCGGCCGCTACGCCGACCTCCACAACACCCAGTTCGCCAACGACCCACCCCTAGAGCCCGTCGCCTGAACACGACCCCACCCCCAGACCGTGCCGACCACCGACCAGTGTCGCGCCCGACCACTCACAACGGAGGACGCAGGCGCGGCCCTTACCCGCCCGGCCCGACCTTTCACGAAGAATCACAAAGGACGCGACGCCGAGCAGCGGCCTCTGTCCGCCTGGTGCCGGCCGTTCACTCGTCCCGCAAGCCGACCGTTTCATGCATCCCGCGTGGCGGCCGGTCGCGCGTCCCGCGTCGTGGCGTGTGCGGGGTGCCGGGCGGCGGTGTGGCGGGTTCGGGGGTGAAGCGGTGGGCAGAAGTGGCGTGAACGGAATCGCCCGCGGGGCCGGCCAGGGGAGCGAGGCGAGCCCGCACCTTTCGCCGCCGAATGGGGGACACGAACATGGTGGATCGAGATCAGTTGCCGGCGCCCGAACGCGGCCTGGTCCTCACGCATTTCCTCACCGTGCGGGACGTGGCGCGCTCACGCACGTTCTACGCGGACGTCTTCGGAGGTGAAGTCGTGCTGGAGGAGAACCCGGCCATCGTGAAGGTCGCCAACACATGGATCATCATGAACCCCGGCGGCGGGCCAACTCCCGACAAACCAGACATCACACTGTCGCCTCCAGAGGCCGGTGACCCGGTCTCAGCCTTCATGAACGTCCGCGTGGCGGACATCGCCGCATTCCACGCCGAGGCCACCGCACACGGCGCCGAGTTCCTGACCGAACCACTCGACCGCAAAGCCGAACTGCGCTGCTACATGCGCGACCCAGACGGCTACCTCATAGAAATAGGCCAGGCCACCGGCATGCTGCAGGGCCTCTACACCGACCCACCCCCCTGACGCGAAAGTCGGGGTCACGCGGGGCGTGGTCAGGGTGGGGCGGGGGTGTGGGGCCGCGGTCGCGTGGTTTGGGTGGGGTCAGGTTTGTTTGGTTAGGGCGGTTTGGAGGGCGGGGAAGATGCGGGTGCGCCAGCCGCTGCCCATGCCGCGGAAGGCGAAGGCGTTGACGGGGTCGTCCATGTCGAAGCCCGCGTGCTCGATGAACAGCCGGGTGCCGTGCCCTTCGGGGACGAGGCGCCAGGTCACCGTCGTGTCGAGGCCGCCGCCGGCCCAGCTGATGCGCAGCAGTCGCCCCTCGTCGAGGGTGAGGACCTGGCACTCGATCGTCCCGTCGAAGCCGATGTTCGGGATCGGCTGGGCGGCGAAGGTGAAGCGGTGCCCGACGGCGGGCTTGAAGTCGTTCGGCATCAGCCAGCGGGCCAAGAGATCCGGGTCGGTGAGCGCCCGCCACACCTTGGCCGGCGGGTGCGGCAGGAACTCGTCCACCTCGATCGACGCGCGTTCGCCGCTCACCCCGCCCCCCTTCGTGATCCTGTCGCTGCCACGTTACGTCCGGCGTCGCGACGGAGCGGACGAACGTCGTCTCCCCGGCGCCGGTCGGCCCGAGCAGGGCCCGGTCGGGTTCGGCGACGAGGTTCAGGCCGGCGAAGGCCGCGACGTTGCCGAACCGCTTGACCAGACCGGCGGTCTCGACGGTGGGGCGTCATAGGTCCTCCTCGTCCAGGAGGGTGCGCAGGTTGGAGAGCTTTTCGCGCCAGAAGCGCTCGTAGGGGTGCAGCCACTCCGACAGGTCGCGCAGGGGGGCGGGCTCCAGGCGGTAGATGCGCTGCCGGCCGTGGCGCTGCTCGGTGACGAGGCCCGCGTCCCGCAGCACCTTGAGGTGTTCCGACACGCTCGGGCGGCTCATCGTGAAGTGCGCGGCGAGGTCGTTCACCGGGCGCGGGCCGTCCAGGAGGAGGGAGGTGATCTCCCGGCGGACGGGGCTGGCCAGCGCGGCGAAGACGTCCACGGTCACCGTGCGGCCAGGACGATGCCGTTGCCGTCGGGGTCGGTGAGCGTGGCCTGGCGTCCCCACGGGAGGTCCTGCGGGCCGTCGACGTCGACGCCGGCGGCGCGCAGCTTCGCGCAGTCCGCGTCGAGGTCGGACGTCTCCAGCATCAGCCCGTGCAGGCTGCCCGGCGCGGGAACGTGGTCCGCGAGGACGATGTTCGTCTGCGCGCCCTCCGGGGCCAGTTGCAGCCAGCGGATCGGGCCTGTCGAGCGGTCCATGACGACGTCGAACCCGAGTGTGCCGGCGTAGAAGGTCTTGGCGGCGTCGAGGTCGGAGACGGGGACGGTCAGCAGCCGTACGTGCGTGATGTGCATGCCCCGACAATAGGTAGGCGTTTCCCTACGTGTCAAGCGTAAGAAGTTCCCTACGTGTTGTGTCGCGTTTAGGGGGCGGGTGGGGAGGCAGGGTGGAGGCATGCGTGCCGTCACCTATGACTCGTATGCGTCCGACAACTCGCGGCTGACGGTCGGGGACGTCCCGGACCCGAAGGTCGGCCCCGGCCAGGTGCTGATCGAGGTGCGCGCCGCCGGGGTCAACCCCGTGGACTGGAAGGTCATGGCCGGTGGCCTCGACGGGATGATTGACGCGATCTTCCCCGTCATCCCGGGCTGGGACGTCGCCGGGGTCGTCCGCGCGCTCGGCCCCGACACGCCCGAGTTCGCCGTCGGCGACGAGGTCATGTCCTACGCCCGCAAGGACGTCGTCGGCCACGGGACGTTCGCGCAGTATGTCGCGGTATCGGCGGACGATGTGGCGCACAAGCCCGCCGCGCTCGGCTGGAACGAGGCGGGCGGGCTGCCGCTGGCCGGGATGACCGCGCAGCGTGCCCTCGACCGGCTGGAGGTCGGCAAGGACGACGTCCTGCTCGTCCACGCGGCGTCCGGCGGGGTGGGGAGCTTCGCGGTGCAGATCGGACGTGATCGTGGTGTGCGGGTCATCGGCACGGCGTCCGAGAAGAACCACGACTACCTGCGGGAACTCGGCGCCGAGCCGGTGGCCTACGGGGACGGGCTGGCCGAGCGCGTCCGGGATCTGGCGCCCGGCGGGGTGACCGCCGTCGCCGACTTCGTGGGCGGGCAGCTGGAGACGACGCTGGCCGTGCTGGCCGGTGGCGGCCGGCACGTGTCCGTCGCCGACAACACGGTGGACGAGCACGGCGGCCATTGGATCTGGGTCCGTCCGAGCGGTGGCAAGCTCGCCGACCTGGCGCGTCTCGCCGACCGCGGCGCACTCAAGGTCGAGATGGCCGGCGCGTTCCCGCTGGAGGAGACGGGCGCCGCGTTCGACGCCAGCCGCGGCGGGCACACGCGCGGCAAGCTCGTCATCACCCCTTGAACTGCGGTTTCATCAACGCCGGCCGCGAGGAGCACCATGCACACGACCGTCCCGGACGACACGTTGCCGCTGCTGGCACGGCCCTACGGGCTGCTGTCGGCGCAGGCCCGCCGCCTGGACACCGACGTCTATGACACGCGGCTGCTCTTCCGGAAGACCACGTGCATGACCGGCGCGGACGCGGCCCGCGTGTTCTACGACCCGGACCGTTTCGTCCGGGACGGCGCCGCACCCCGGCGGTTGCGTCTCACCCTGTTCGGCGAGGGCGGCGTGCAGGGGCTGGACGGACGGCGGCACGCGGCGCGCAAGCGGATGTTCATGTCGCTGATGACGCCTGAGGCGCGGGACGGACTGCGCGATCTCGTCGCGCGGACCTGGCGGGAGCGCATCGGGGAGTGGCGGGACGAACGTCAGGTGGTCCTGTTCGACGAGGTCGGCGAGGTGCTGTGCCGGGCGGTGTGCGCGTGGACGGGGGTGCCGCTCGCCGCACGGCAGGTCCCGCAGATCACCCGGATGCTGGACGCGCTGATCGAGGCCCCGGCGGCGGTCGGCCCCCGCTACCTGCGCGGACGCGCCGCCCGCAAGCTCGCCGACCGCTGGGCCGCCGCACATGTGACCCGTGCCAGGGAACGGGTCGAGCGCGGTACGGCTCTAGGCGAGATCGCCTCCTACCGCGACACCGACGGGAACCTTCTGCCGCCGGACGTGGCCGGGGTCGAGCTGCTGAACGTCCTGCGGCCCACGGTGGCGGTGGCGCGATTCGTGGTGTTCGCGGCCATGGCCCTGCACGGCAACCCGGAATGGCGGCACAGACTCGCAATGGACGACGACCCGGAGTTGCTTGAAGCCTTCGTCCAGGAAGTGCGGCGCTTCTATCCCTTCTTCCCGCTGGTGGCGGCGCGGGCGGTGCGCGATTTCGACTGGCGTGGGCACCGTTTCCCGAAGGGGCGTCGCGTCCTTCTCGACCTGCATGGCACGAACCATGACCCGCGTCTATGGGAGCGGCCGGAGCAGTTCAGACCCGAGCGTTTCATCGGCCGTGAACCGGACGCCTACAACCTGATACCGCAGGGCGGAGGCGACCATTACGAGGGCCACCGCTGCGCTGGGGAATGGATCACCAAGGACGTGATGAAGGTCGCGGTGACGGCCCTCACCCGCTGGATGTCCTATTCGGTTCCGGCCCAGGACCTGAGCATCCATCCCTGGCGCGCCCCGGCGATTCCCCGCAGCCGCTTCGTCATCACCCAGGTGGCGGAACGCTAGACCGACCTGCGAGCCAGACCAGCCCGCTCGGCCTTCTCCCGGCGCTCCGTCCCGGCCTGCTGGCGCGCCTCTTCATGGACGGCCCAGTTCTCCGGCTGCATGAACATCAGTTCACCCGTGTCCGGGACGAGTAGGACACCGCCGAACACGTCGTCGCCCGCGAACCACACCCCGTGGGCGATCCCCTCGGGCCACCGGTCGGAGAAAAGCGGCTCACGTGCCGACATCCTCGGAGAGCCGCCGTTTCCCAACGTCAGGGAACGCCGCCCCTTGGCCTCCAGGTTCGACTTCTGCACTGGTGACCGGAACTCGAAGTCGTACACCTTCAGCACGCGGGCGCTTTTCCAGGCCCAGCCGAGCTGGGGGAGCCAGAACCTCGTCCCCAGCGAAAGCGCCAGCAGGCCCACGGCGATGAACGGGTTGAGATAGCGGACGCCCAGCACCAGCGGCAGGACGACCATCGCTACAGCGAACACTACGATGAGCAGGTAGCGCCGTCCGAGGACCTTGTAGTGGTACTTCACCGGTCCCCGCCGGTCGGTGCCGTCCGTGGCGAATGGCGCGGCACCGCTGAACGGCCTGTACAGGAACAGGTGCAATGCCAGGAGCACAACGGTGAGGAGCCCGAGCATTCCCGGGATCGCGAACCAGAAGAAGGTGTCGCTGATGACCGTGAGGACGAGCCCGTAGGACACCGCGAATCCGCCACCGAGCAGGAGCACCCGCCGCAGTGTGCGCCGCCCGCTGTCCGCCGCCCGGGGCTGTGCGACCGAAGATTCCGCCATACCGCCTTTCCCTGCCCTGGAGATCACCATGGCCGTCCAAGGTAGGGGCGCCGGCCCCGAGTTGGCCACCCCGGGCGACGAGCCTGGTCACAGCACTCACCGGCATCAGACGCAACAAGCGGCACAGCCGCAACGAACCTTTAGGCGCTGATTCACGTCGTACTGTGCGAGAGGAGATGATGATGCCGGAACGCTCCCCAGCGCAACGGAACCGCGCGCGCTATTCTCTGCTATTCGGTGTGCTCGTCGTTGTCGCGACCCTGATAGGCACCACCTACCTCGCCAGAAACGGCGACTGGCCGGAGGCGCGCGGCGTTGTTGCCGGCGTCCCGATCGGAATTGCGCTGATCTATTCAAGCGCAAGGCGCATCATGCGCCCTCGCCGCGCCCCCGCTGAACCGTCCACGCCGGAGTCCTAGCCTCCGTCGCCGGTCAGGGCCTCGTTCCACTCCTTGATCGTCCAGGCCGACACGACGCCATTCAGGACGAACGGGTCGCTATTGACGAAGTCCTCCGCCGCCTCCCGGCTGGTGAAGACGGCCATTGCCCCGTCCGCCTGCGGATCGGCGAACGTACCGATCATCACCAGCGTTTTCCGTGATCGACAAGGGATGCACCGGATGTCAGCGACGAACCGCGCATACGTCCGTTACGAAGTGTCCGCATCCTGTCCGACAAGGGACGTGCCAGAGACGAGCGACCGGGCGGCATCGACGAAGAACTGCTCGTCCGCGCCGGGGGCGAGATCGAGAACGACACCCTGGTTGAGGCCGACGAACAGCGCTCGCAGCGCTGTGACCAGGCGTTCCGCCTGGCCGGCCGTCACGGCGCCGCCGTTGTGCGGCCTCCCGGCGAACACCGCGATCAGCTGGCCCTCCTGGCGCCGCCAATGCCCATGATCCACGACTGCGGCACATGGGAGCCGCCGCTGAGGTTCCTGCGGGCGGGCAACGCGGAGGTCTCGGCGCCGTGGGCGGCCACGTGGCCGGACGGATCGGCCGCTACGGCTGGAGCCTGCCATTGCCGCCGCATTTCCCGCTACCCGGCCGAGCCCTCCAGGTCGAGGACATGCGGGACGAGTTGGACGCGAGGCAGGCCGGGTTCTGACGCTGCCCGACTGACGACGGCCCCGCACCCGCGCGGTGCTCTACTGTCGAGTACCTTCGGCGGCGTCCTCAGCGCGGGTGTCTCGTGGGGGGCGTCCGGCCAGGAACGGCCGGATGACGGGCAACGTGCGATCTGTTCGCACGAAGGCGTCCAAGCGGCTGCAGTCCGGCAACTCGACCAACTCGGCAACAGGAGTCTCGGCAGCGGTGTGCCGGATCGACGGCAGCCGCGGGTCTCGGTCACCGGCCAGCAGGAGCACGGGCACGGTGGTCCGTCCCAGCGTGTCCGCGACGCCCTCGCGTGTGGCGAGTGCGGTGCTCAACGCGGCCAGCGCGTACGGGTCGGCGGCCTGCATGGTGGCGCGGAGCCATGGCGGCAGCTGTCCCTGTTGTTCCAGGCGGGTGATGAACGGCGCAGTGCCCTGCGTGCGGAACAACTCGGCTTCCCGCGCCACCTCGTCGGGATCGGCGGTCACCGGGCCGGCATGTGCGCCGCCTGCGATCAGTGCCGTGAGTCGAGTGGGGTGGCGGGCTAGTGCCGTAGCAGGCAACGTTCGCCCTGTTGTGATGTGACACGCCGTCTTGAGGCTGTGCCCGGCGCCGTGTGGCCGTCACCCTGTCCGGGTGGCAGAACGAGTACGTGTACGCGAGATCGACG
>NZ_JABXFD010000026.1 GCF_013372625.1 Actinomadura sp. BRA 177 | reverse complement strand
CGCACACGTCCCGAGCGCGGGCACATGTGGGTCGGGCGCCGGGCCTTCCCCCTCCGCCCGGGGCGGGGGCGGTAGAGGTCCCGCAACCTGTTCGTCGTCCTATGCCGGGACGGCGCGCGGTTGGGCTCGATGAGCCTGTTCGACAACATCGCCTGCCCGCTGCGCGAGCACAACAAGAAGTCCGAGTCCGAGGTCAAGCGCATCGTCCTCGAGAAGATGGAGATGGTCGGCCTGCTCGGCGCCGAGCAGGCCGACCATCTCCATCTTCTCGAGGACGATGCGCTTGACCTCGGACTCGGACTTCTTGTTGTGCTCGCGCAGCGGGCAGGCGATGTTGTCGAACAGGCTCATCGAGCCCAACCGCGCGCCGTCCCGGCATAGGACGACGAACAGGTTGCGGGACCTCTACCGCCCCCGCCCCGGGCGGAGGGGGAAGGCCCGGCGCCCGACCCACATGTGCCCGCGCTCGGGACGTGTGCG
>NZ_JABXFD010000507.1 GCF_013372625.1 Actinomadura sp. BRA 177 | reverse complement strand
TTGTTGTGTGTTGTTTGTGGTGACGGGCGCCACCGAGCTCTACCCGTGCCTCTGCGCCGGGAGCGTCGGATGTGTATAAGGGACCGCCACCGGCCCCGGCACGAGATCGAGCACGCGCGGCGACACCGGCAACTCGCCCAGCAGCCGCACGTAGGCATCAGCGGTCCGCTCCACAAGGAACTCGGACAACGCACCAGGCGCAACGTGCCGCCGATCCGGCGCCAGCGGGAACGAGGCGATCAGCAGCGCAGGCAGGTCGAGCCGCTCATCACTGGGCGTCGGCGCATGCACGACCCCGGACACGTCCTCGGGCAACCCGCCCTCTGGCAGAGCCCACCGAACCTGCCAGAACGGCCGCGCCCGCTCCTCCACGGGACGGTCCTGCAGAAGCGCCCCGGGAATCTCCCCATGCGCCTCGACCGTCCGCCACAAACCCCCGTTGATGACGACCTCGCCGCCGGCCCGCCGCTCAACGGCCAACTCACGCACGTCCTCATCAACATTGATCTCAACAAGCTCCAACGCCGGCAACGCCAGCATCAGCGCCGCCCCAACCTCCCCAAGCTGCCGCCGAACGGACGCAACCGCGTCCTCCCGCAACGGCAACCGCACAACCGTGTCAAACCCACCCGGAACCTCGGGCACATCGTCCAACTCGAACGGCAGCCGCAACAACGGCACATGCCCACCCCGCCGCCCAACCTCCTCAGCGAGCGCCGGCACCGCATCCACGAGCTCCTGAGCCCGCTCCCGCGACCACTCAACCCCCACCACACGCCGCTCACCATCAACGACACCCAGAGCCGCGTCATCAGAAGCGGCATCGCCAGCACCAGCCGCGTCGTCACCACGGGCCGCGTCGTCACCACGGGCGGGGGCGCTGCCACCGCGGCTTTGGTCGTCGGACGAGGTGTGTCTTGGGGCGGTGGTTTCTGTTGGGTGTGCTGAGGTGATGGACGGGGTGTCGGTCACGGCTGCGACGGCGGCGAAGCCTACGCCGAAGCGGCCGGTTGCGGTCGTTTCGTCGCGTTTTGCGGAGGCGCGGAGGGTGGAGAGGGCCTCTACGCCCTCCGCGTCCAGTGGTGAGCCTGTGTTGAGGGCGGTCAGGACGGTGCCCGACGGTGTGGTCCGCAGCTCCAGGCGGAGGCGGCCGGGGACGGCGGCGCGCAAGGCGGCGTCGGCGGCGTTCTGGGCGAGTTCGATGACCACGCGGTCGCGGTAGCCGCCCAGGGCGTAGTCCTCCTCCGCGTTGGCGTCCTCGCGGAAGCGCGCCGGGGACTCCGCCCAGGCGCGCAGCACGCGGTCGCGGAGGGCTCGTACGCCGAAGGTGTCCGGCATGGTCAGCTGTGGCCGAGGGCCTCGTCGTCCAGGGACGCGGTGTCCTCGGCGGGCGGGACGATCTCATAGCCCAGCTCGTCGATCACCGGCGGGTTGTGCTCGGACGCGGCCGGCAGGTTGACGCCCTCCGAGTGGGCGCCGCAGCCGTGGTCGGCGGAGACCACGCGGCCGTCATCGGGCGCGTACTCGTTGGCGCAGACACCGAAGACCTGCCGCAGCTCGCCCGCCAGGCCGACGAAGAAGCCGCAGGTGGAGCACTGGGCGGGCGCGGACGCGGCGATGGGGGCGCGCGGCCCGGCGACGCCCTCGTACCAGCGGGTCGCGGCCTCGTCGCGGCCCTCCCGGGACAGCACCCGGACGCGGCCGAGCCCGAGCTCCCACTGCGCCTCGCGGTCGGTGGAGTCGTCCACCTGCGTGAAGCCGGGGGCGAGCCGGACGTCGTCGGGCGCGGTCGGCAGCAGGTCGCCGGGGCCGAGGTCGCCGGGGCGCAGCCGCTCCAGCCACGGCACCCACTGCGGCGCGAGCAGCGCCTCGTCGCCGGGCAGCAGGACGCATTCGCTCACCGTCACGTTCTTGGCGCGGGACGCCCGCGTCACGGTGACCGCCCAGCGCCAGCCGCGGTAGCCGGGGTCGAGGCTCTCGAAATAGTGCGTGACCACGCGGTCGGCGTCGGCGCGGAGGCCGAGGTGCTCGCCGACGCCGAGCGGGCGGGCGGTCTCCTCGGCGGCCTCGCGGGCGAGATCGACCGCCTCGGCGCAGGCGGTGTCGACGGCGGGCGTGCGGGTCCGGCGGGCGGGCCCGGACGTTGTGCGCGCGGCGGGACGCGCGGGGCTGGACTGGCGCTGTGGGCTCACCCCTCAATTCTCGCCCATCCGAGGACGTGGCCGGGCACGCGCCCGGCACCCGCGGCGAGGTGAGCCTTCATTCCGGCGGGGAACGTACCCTCAATCGAGGCACTCCGATGGCCGTGACCCGGTGCCGAGCCGGAACGGCCGCTGGGAGAGATCAGGGCGCATGGCACTACGGGCGAGGGTCGGACGGCCCCTGCGCGCCGCCGCCGGAGGCGCGGCGCGGGCGGGCCGCGGCACGCGTTCGGCCGTGCTCGGGACGGGCCGGCTCACCCGCCGCGTCACGCACGCGCAGGGCGCCGGACGCAGCGGGCTCGGCAGCCTGATCGAGGCGTCCGCGTTCAACTCCGCCGGCGACGCCATGGTCACGGTCGCGCTGGCGGGGACGCTGTTCTTCGGCCTGGACGTCAACCAGGCGCGCGGCCAGATCGCCCTCTACCTCGTCGTCACGATGGCGCCGTTCGCGCTGGTCGCGCCGCTGATCGGCCCGGCGCTGGACCGGGCCCGGCACGTCCGCCGGTACGCGATCGCGAGCACGTTCGTGATGCGGGCGCTGCTGTGCTGGGCGATGGCGAGCGCGCTCCCGCACAGCGACCAGGTGACGTTCCTGCCCGCCGCGTTCGGTGTGCTGGTGCTGTCCAAGGCGTTCGGGGTGCTGCGGGCGGCGGTGACCCCGCGGGTCCTGCCGGACGAGATCACGCTGGTGACGGCGAACGCGCGCGCCTCGTTCGCCGGGCTGATCGCGACGTCGATCACCGCGCCCATCGCGGCGGGCCTGGCCGTGCTGATCGGGGCGGGCTGGGTGCTCCGCATCGGGACGGTCGTGTTCCTGCTGGGCGTCGTGTTCACCATGCGGCTGCCCGGACACGTGGACGTCCCGGAGGAGGCGCCGCAGCCGGAAGAGGCCACGAAGCAGCCGCGCCGCAGGCTGTCGCTGCCGCGCGTCGGGCCGGTCGTCGCGGAGGCGATGGAGGCCAACGCGGTGCTGCGCGCCTTCTCCGGCTTCCTGATCATCTACCTGGCGTTCCTGCTGCGGCAGGAGCGGTTCGACCCGGTGTCGCACCATGTCGCACTGGGACTGCTGGCGGCGTGCGCGGGCGCCGGCGGGCTGATCGGCACCGCGCTCGGCGCCTGGATGAAGGCGCGGGCGCCCCGGTTCATCGTGTCGGCGACGCTGGCGGCCGTCACCGCCGTCACCGCGGCGGGCGCCGCGTTCTTCGGGCTGTGGGCGGCCCTCGCCGTGGCGACCGCGGCCGGACTCGGCCAGGTGCTCGGCAAGCTGTCCATGGACGCGGTCGTGCAGCGCGAGATCGGCGAGGAGATGCGCTCGTCCACGTTCGCGGTGTCGGAGACGTACCACCAGCTCAGCTGGGTGCTGGGCGGCCTGCTCGGCCTCGGAATGTCGATCGTCGCGGACGGCCGCGTCGCGCTCGCCGTCGTCGCCGCGGCGCTGGCCGTCGCCTTCGGGCTGCTGGTGTCCCGGCAGGCCGGGACGCACCGCCGCGGCCGCCGCCCCGCGCCGGCCGCCACGATCAAGGACGCGCACCCGGAGATGCGCACCTGACAGAGATGATGTAGATGAGCGCCTCCCGGCGGGGTCTGACCCAGCATCTGACTGACTTCGGGTCTTCAACGGGATCTGTCGGCCTTGGCCGGGAGGCGCTCATGTGCACTCACCGGACGTGGC
>NZ_JABXFD010000506.1 GCF_013372625.1 Actinomadura sp. BRA 177 | reverse complement strand
GGTCACCGGGGGGTCACCGGGGGTCACCGGGCGTCTACCGAACCGGGACCGCGTGACACGCGCGCACCGTTGCGCCGCAGGTGACGGGGGTTGGCTGTGGTGTCACCAGTTTGTCATCCGGTCGGCCGAAGCTGGTCGAAAGTCGACCTAGACTTTGCGCCCGGGGACGCCACGGGTCATGATTTGCCTCACACAGGTCCCATAAGTAAGTAATTACCCCCTGTGTACGGCGCGCAACGCTGGGGGACGAGCAGGGGAGGTTCCGTGGCGAACGACGGTTCGACCACCACCGGGCGCCCGTGGGCGGATCTGCCCAGGGAACTGGCAGATCACATGCGCCCCCACCTCGACGAGGTGGCGGACGACATGATCCAGGAGATCCAGTCGCGCGTCAGGGAGTACGACCGCCCCGGGGACGGCTCCTACTCGGGCACCCTGCGGCTCGCCGTCGAGCGCGTCCTGCACTACTTCGTCGACCGGGTGGCCGACCCCGCGCACGATCCCGCCCCGGTGACCGACTTCTTCCGCGCCATCGGCCGCGGCGAGGCCGGCGAGGGCCGCAGCCTCGACGCCATGCAGACCGCGATGCGGGTCGGCGGCATGGTGGCGTGGCGGCGGATGACCGAGGGCGCCGAGGTGCTGGAGGTGTCGCCGCGCACGCTCGGCGCCGTCGGCGAGGTCCTGATGGAGTTCCAGGACGACCTGGCGCACGCCGCCGCCGAGGGGTTCTCCCAGGCCAAGGCCGCCGTCGCGGGCGAGATGCAGCGCCGCCGCAAGCGCCTGCTCGACCTGCTGTTCGCCGACCCGCCGGCCGCGCAGGAGGCCATCGCCGACCTCGCCGCCGCCGCGCACTGGCCCATCCCGCGGACGATCGCCGCGGTCGCGCTCGGCCGGCACCACCAGGACAGCCGGCAGCCCGCGTTCCCGCCGGACGTGCTCGCCGACCTCACCCGTCGCACCCCCAGCCTGATCATCCCCGACCCGGACGGCCCCGGCCGCGCGAAGCTCGTCGACCGTGCCCTGTCCGGGACGCTCGCCGTCGTCGGCCCGACCGTCCCGCTGATGGAGGCGGCACGGTCCATCCAGTGGGCGCGCAAGACGCTGTCCCTCGTCCAGCGCGGCGTGATCGAGGCGGACAGCGGCGTGATCCGCAGCGTGGAGCACATGTCCACGCTGATCCTGTTCCAGGACGAGGGGCTCATCACCTCGCTCGCCGACCTGCGCCTCGCCCCGCTCGCGCACCTGCGGCCGAGCCAGCAGGACCGGCTCGCCGAGACGTTGCTGGCCTGGTTGCAGTCGGGCCGCAACGCCAACGAGGTCGCGATGCGGCTGCACGTCCACCCGCAGACCGTCCGGTACCGGCTGCGCCAGCTGGAGGAGCTGTTCGGCGACCAGCTGCTCGACCCGGACCTGCGCTTCGACCTGGAGATCGTGCTGCGCGCCCGCGCGCTGCTCGCCGACAACGCGGGCGAGCGGATCATCCCGCCGTCCCGCGAGGCGGTCGGCGACTCCGGCGAGGTGGTCAGCATCCGCCGCACCTGACGCGGGTGGGAGTATGAGCGTCCTATGACCGAGGAACCCGCCGTCCGCCAGGTCGGCACGCGGATCGTCTACGAGAACCCGTGGATGGTCGTCCGGGAGGACGAGGTCGAGCGGCTGGACGGCTCGCGCGGCATCTACGGCGTCGTCGACAAGCCCGACTTCGTGCTGGTCATCCCGCTGGAGGGCGACGGGTTCCACCTGGTCGAGGAGTACCGGTACCCGATCGGGAAGCGGACCTGGAACTTCCCGCAGGGCTCGCTCCCCGGCCGGCGGGAGGCCGACCCGGAGGAGCTGGCCCGGCGGGAGCTCGCCGAGGAGACGGGCCTGCGCGCCGGGACGCTGACGCACCTCGGCCGGCTGAACTGCGCGCACGGGACGAGCGGCCAGGGCTTCAACATCTTCGTCGCGTCCGACCTGGAGGCCGGGGAGGCCGACCGGGAGCCCGAGGAGCAGGACATGCGGCAGAAGTGGTTCTCCCGCGATGAGTTCAAGGCGCTCATCCGGGAGGGCCGCATCACCGACGACTCGACCATCGCCGCCTACGCCCTGCTCATCATGGACGAGACGGGCTGAAGCAGTCCGCCGACCCGTCGACGGGGCGCCGCTCCAGGATCTTCCGGGCCCTGGCACGCGAGAGGTTGGCGCTCATCGCCGGTTCGTCCTCCCTCAGCTCGAAGGCGATCTCGCGCAGCGCGCACGTCCGCATCGGCTCGGCGAGTTCGTCCAGGGCCGGCACGGCGTCGGCGGACAGGTCCCGCAGGTACGGGACGTCGATCTTGCCGGTGTCCTGGTAGCGGGCGACGTTGTGCTCGGCGATGAACCGGTCGGGGTTGAGCAGCGCGAGGACGAGCATCGCGACCGCGCCGCTCGCGGCGACGGCACGCGGCAGCCAGGGGACGCGCCCCTTGACGACGCCGGCGACGGCCACGAGCACCACGACGAAGCCGAGCCACAACTCGAACGCGTGCACCCACAGCCGCAGCCGCGTCCAGCCGAACGTCTGCTCGTACAGGTACAACCGCCGCAGTGCGACCGCGACGACGACGAGCGTCAGCGCGCACAGCAGCCCCAGAAGCACCCGGACCATGCCACGGCTTCCCTCTGGTGCGTACCGCTTGGCGACGGCGACGACCGCCAGCACCAGCACGGTCACGACGACGAGCTGGAAGAACCCCTGCCGCGCGTACTCGGCGTACGTCAGCCCGGTCGAGCGCAGCAGCGCGTCCTTGTCGTCGGCGAGGAACACCCCGGCCTGGATCGCGCAGAACACCAGGAACAGCAGGTCGAGCGCCGCGATCGGCACCGCCCATGACCAGCGCCCGGCCGGCTTCCCGGGCTCCGGGCTCAGCATCCGAAGCGGCGGCGGCGACTGCCCGAGGTAGGCGCCGGCGGTCGCCAGCACCAGCGTCGCGCCGCCCGCGAACCCGTACGCGATGACCGAGAGCGGCGACACCTCGGGGACGAGGTCGGCGGCGAGGCTGCCGAACGCCGCGTCCCCGCCGACGAACAGCGCGCCGAACACCGCGACCAGCCCGCCCGCGATCGCGCCCGTCCGGATGATCGGCCACGCGTTGCTCTTGTCGGACGTGACCGTCCCGTACGCGCCCCGTACCGCCCACGGGATCATGGCGGCGCCCGAAGGCAGGACGGCGACCCCGCCGAACAGCACCTCCGCCCAGGACCGTCCGCCCGACGCCGCGTACGAGCCGACCGCTCCGGCGAGCAGCAGTGCGGGCACGACGACCCACGGGGCGTCCCGCAGCCCCGCGATCGAGGTCAGCGCGATGGTGAGCAGCCCGAACACGAGCGCGGTCCGGTTGACGCGGCGTTTCCGCTTCGCGGTGGCGGGCCGCACGATCCGCCCCGCCGACCACGCCGACGCCGCCCCCACGTACGCGACGGCCACGGCGGCGATGACGACGCCGACCCCGAACAGCCCCTCGCGAAGCTGCGGACCGAGCGTGACGGCACCGATCACCCCGGCGATCACCGCCCCCGCCACCAGCGACGGCGCCATCGGCCGCGCGGGCTGCTTCCACGCCCGGAGCGCCTTCTCGATCTTGGTCGGCTCGAAGACGAACGCCGGCGGAGGCGGCGGCCCGTACCCAGCCCCGTAGGGCACCGCCCGCCCGCGAGCCACCGGATACGCCCCCGGCGGCGCAAACCCGCCCGGAGCGGACGTCCCGGCCGCCCTCGGAACGGCTCCAGAGCGTTTCCCTCCGGACGCTTCCCCGGCGAACGCGGACGGTTCGCCGGCGGTTTCGGACTCGTTCCCGGCGGGGCCGGGGCCTGTCTCTTGTACACATCACCGAGCCCACGAGCCGGACGCCTCAC
>NZ_JABXFD010000027.1 GCF_013372625.1 Actinomadura sp. BRA 177 | reverse complement strand
TCTCCCTCGCGCACGACGCCGCGCAGCGGGGCTGGTGGGAGGAGGACCCCGACCTGCCGAGCTCGCTTGCCGATTTCATCGAGCTGGAATTCGAGGCCAATGCCGCCCGGGAATGGGGCTGCAACGTCTTTCCTGGGCTACGGCAGACGGAGCAATACGCGCGGCCCGTTATCGGCGGATAGAGCGACCAGGCCACGCTGCCCCCGCAGGAGCTGGAACGCCGGCTGGACGTGCGGATGCGGCGCCCCGCGCTGCTGGACGGCCCGCACCCGCCGGAACTGTCGGCGGTGCCCGACGAGGCGGTTCTGCAGCGCCTGATCGGCGATGCGAAGGTCATGCGCGAGCAGCGCGAACATCTGTACCGGATGCCCTAGCTGCCGGACGTGAACGTGCAGCTCCTGCCCTTGGGGGTCGCCCACTCGGTGTTGGCCGAATCGTTTATCCTGCTCGAACTCTCCCCGCTGCATGACATCGTGTTCCC
>NZ_JABXFD010000527.1 GCF_013372625.1 Actinomadura sp. BRA 177 | reverse complement strand
GGCGAGCCGGACGGCCCGCCGCGCTGCCCGCCGGACGGCACGCCCGCGGAACCGGGGCGGGGGGAGCCCCGCCGGCCGGCACTGTCTCCGTGGTCCGGTCCGTATCGGCTTGGGTTACTCACGCGGCCTCATCAACTGGGGGACGGCTATGCGTCGTCCGAGCGTACTGCGCCCCTGGTGCGGGGGAGGCCGATGAGGCAGGGCTGCCCTTCCGCCGGCCGGGCGGGAAGGCGCGTTCGGGGCCGCTGGCGTGCGGCAATTCGCGATCATGCTTCATGTCACACCCCCAAGTTTCAGTGGACGGTTCGGGTGACGGTGGTCCGCGGGTTCATTCCCGCGGCCTGGCCAGGGGGATCAGCGGCGAGAGACTCTCGGTCTCGGCGCCGCGGCCGCCTCCTCGGTTGCGACAGGCCGGATCCCCCCGGTGGATCTGGCACCACCACCGGGGCGGCGGGTTGCTCGGCGGCTTGTTCGGGTCGCAGTTGCCGTTGGAGAACGGCGACTGGCACGGCGGGAGGTCGCCCCGGTCGCCGTCGTCGCCGTCGCCCTGGCAGCGCGGGTCGTGCTGGCCGATCGGGTCGTTGCACCACGGCGGCCGGTCGTCGTCCTTCTTCTTCTTGGGCGGCTTCGCCCACTTCTGCACGATCCCGCCCCACGCCGGCGGCGGGAACGCCTTCGCGTCCAGGCCCTTCAGCGCGTGCGACATGTAGGACCGCCAGATGCGGGCGGGGATCGTGCCGCCCTCCACCTGGCCGATCCCCGGCAGGATCACCGACTTCTTCTTCCCGTCCGGGCCGACCGCGTCGTTGTAGATCGTCACCGCGGTCGAGATCTGCGGGACGTATCCGACGAACCACGACGAGACGTTCCGGTCGGTGGTACCGGTCTTGCCGGCCGCCTGGCGCCCGTCCGGCAGCGCCGCCGCCGTCGCGGTACCGCCCTTGATGACCTGCTGCATCGCGTACGTGGCGTCCGCCGCGACCTTCGGGCTGAACACCCGGTGCTTCTCGACCTCCGGCTTCAGCCGGACGTCCTTGTTGTTGCTGTACCTCACGACGCGGATCACGTGCGGCTGGTAGTACACGCCGCCGTTGGCGAACACCGCGTAGCCCGACGCCTGCTCGATCGGGCGGATGCTGTTGACGCCCAGCGCCAGGTTCAGGCAGCACTTGTGCGGTTCGAGCAGGTCGGACGCGATGCCGGCGTCCGTCTCCGTCTTGATCACCTCTTCGATGCCCACCTTGCCCATCAGCTGGATGAACGCGGTGTTCACCGAGTCCTGCGTCGCGGTGATCAGGTTGATCGCGGGGCCCACGTCATGGCTGTTCGGGACGATCGTGGCTTTCGGGTCGTCCTTCGACACCACGTTGCCGTCCGGGCCGATCGGCGTCTTCGACCGTCCCTCGACCATGCTCTTCAGGCTGTAGTTCTGCTTCAGCGCCGTCGCCAGCACGTACGGCTTCATCGCGGACCCGGCCTGCGCCTTGCCCTGCCAGACGTTGTTGAACTCCTGCTCCAGGTAGCCCGGACCGCCGTAGAACGCCACGACCTCGCCGTTCGCCGAGTTCACCGACACCAGCCCGACGCGGATCTTCTTCTTCGCGAGCTTCTCCGGGTTCACCTGCGGGACGGTCTTCTCCGCCGCGTGCTTGGCCATCGCCATCCGCTTGCGGTCGAACGTCGTGTAGACGCGCAGGCCCTCGGTCGTCAGCTCCTTACTGTCGATGCCCTGCCGGCTCAGCTCCTCCTTGGCGCGCATCAGCATGTAGCCGCGCTGGCCGCCGTACAGCTGGTTGCCGCTGCCCGGCTTGCTGATCTTCGGCAGCCGCTGCATGTACTTGTCGGCGTCGGCCTGGCTCAGCTTGCCCATCGAGACCATGCCCTTGAGCGTGTACTGGTACCGCCCGGTCACCCACGCCTTGCTCTCCTTGGCGCCCGGGTCCCGGTTCGGGTTCTGGATGATGCCGCCGAGGACGGCCGCCTGGTCGGGCTTCAGCTCCCACACGTTCTTGCCGAAGTACTCGCGGGACGCCGCCTGGATGCCGTACGTGTCGCGGCCGAAGTAGATCGTGTTCAGGTAGAGCTTGAGGATCTCGTCCTTGCTGTACTTGTCCTCCAGCTTCACCGAGATGAACAGCTCCTTGAACTTCCTGCTCACCGTCCGGTTGGCCGGGTCGGAGTAGTAGTTCTTCGCGAGCTGCTGCGTGATCGTGGAGCCGCCGCCGGACCCGCCGGTCAGGTTGTCCCACACCGCGCGCGTGGTGCCCTTGATCGAGAACCCGGGATCGGTGCGGAAGCTGCGGTTCTCCGCCGCCAGCACCGCGTCCTGGACGTACGGCGGGATCTTCTCCAGCTCGACGCTCTGCCGCTTCTTGCCGATCCGCCCGATCTCGGTGCCGTCGGTGTAGTAGAAGATCGACGCCTGGTCCTCGACGCCCGCGACCGTCGGCTCGGCGGGCGTCGGCGTGTTCGCGTAGGCGACCCAGATCAGCGTGACGAACGCCGCGATGCCGAGACCGCTGACGCCGGCGACCACCTTCCAGGACGGGATGAACCGCCGCCATCCCGTCTCCCGGGACCGCAGATGCCCGAGCATCCCCTTCTTCTTGGGCGCCCCCGGCGGCATCCCGGGCCCGCCCGGGCCACCCGGCCTGCCGGGGCCTCCAGGACCTCCGGGACCTCCGGGACCGCCCGGCACCGGCGCCCCGGACCGGTTCGCCGCCCGGACGCCCTTGCTCCGGAACTTCTCGGTGACCTTCGCGCCGAGCTCCTGCCCGGTCTTCCCGAGCTCGCCGAGCTTCTCCCGCACTCCGGGCTTGGGCGCCGCCCGGAACCCGGCCGCACCGGCGGCGCCGGCCATCCCGGCCGCGCCCATCCCGGCCGCGCCGGGCCCGTTCAACGCGGGCGGCCCACCGGGAACCCCGCCCATCCCAGCCGCATGAGGCATGCCAGGGCCAAAACCACCGGGCGCACCACCAGGGCCACCCGTCCGTCCCCCAGGCACCGGCGCGCCACCGCCCGCAGGCATCCCAGGAGCACCATGCCTACCCACAGCACCAGGCCCGCCGGGAGCGGCAGGCCCGCCAGCACCCATCGCGCCAGGCCCACCGAACGCGGGCGCCCCACCCGACGCACCAGTCGCGCCGGACGCCGGACCACCGGGCGCGGGCATCCCACGACTTCCACCCAACCCACCGGGGACGGGCGCGGACGGCCCGCCGACGCTCGGCGTGCCAGACCCGCCGGGGCCGCTCCACGCGCTCGGCCCGTCCGACACGGCAGGCCCGACCGAAGTCGAGGCGGCCGACCCACCAGAATCACGAGACCCACCCAACGCACCGGGCGCGGACGACCCGCCGACGCTCGGCGTGCCAGACCCGCCGGGGCCGCTCCATGCACTCGGCCCGTCCGACACGGCAGGCCCGACCGAAGTCGACGCGGCCGACCCGCCAGAGTCACGAGACGAACCCAACGCACCGGGCGCGACATGGCCACCCGCGCCGAAAGACCCGGACCCGCCAGGTCCGCCCGATGCGCCGCTTCCACCAGGGGCCCCGGACGCGAAGTGCCCACCCGGCGCGGCGGCCCCGCCGGCGGCATGCCCGCCCGAGGCCGAAGATCCGCCGGGCGTGTACTGACCACCCGATGCACCAGAGCCGCCGGCGGCGTGTCCGCCTGCGCCCAGCACGTCGGACGAGCCACTCGATGCGGACGAGCCGCTCGGCGTGTACCGGCCGGGCGTGCCCAGGGGGTCCGACGAGCCGCTCGGGGAGAACTGGCCGCTTGGCGCGGACTGGCCCAGGGGGTCGCCCGGCGCCGGGCGACCCCCTGGGCCAGTCCGCGCCAAGCGGCCAGTTCTCCCCGAACCTGGCTCTTATACACATCC
>NZ_JABXFD010000119.1 GCF_013372625.1 Actinomadura sp. BRA 177 | reverse complement strand
AAGCATGGCTTGCGTCTGTCCTCGTCTGCGGGTGCGGCAGAGGTGGATAAGAGACAGTCCCCGGCCCGGCGCCGGGGCGTCGCCACTGCTGGGCGGCGGGACGGACTCGCCCGTCCGGGGCGGTCTCCCGCGCGGTCTCCTGCGCGGCGGGGGACGACCCTGATACGGTCCCGCGCGGTCTACCTATGATCGCCGGGGGGACGCGTCCGGGGGATTTCGGCGCCCGCCCCGCGAGGCGATGAGAGAGGCAATGGCAGATATCACCGAGTCGCCCGAATGGTCCGCGCTGGCCGAGCACCACGCCGCGCTCGCCGGCCGGCCCCTGAGCGCGCTGTCCGCGGACGATCCGGAGCGCGCCGGGCGCATGCCCGCGACCGCGGGGGCCCCCCACCCGTCCTACTCCCAGCACTGTCTCCTATACACCACCGACGCCGCCGACGAAGCAGATAGGCTACAACACACCCACAACACCCACAACAAAA
>NZ_JABXFD010000210.1 GCF_013372625.1 Actinomadura sp. BRA 177 | reverse complement strand
ATGTGTGGTGCGGTGTTATGGGCGTGACTGCTGTGTGTACTATCTCGTGTTGCTCGTGGTGATCTGTTGTTACAGTATGCGGCCACCACCGACACCTCGACCACCCTCTCCGTCGGCAGCGTCAGAGGTGGATAAGAGACCGGCGCGGGCCCGCCGCGGCAGGGGCCGGACGGCGCTCGTCGCCGGCGTCCCGGACGGCGACCTCGCCGCGTTCACCGAGGGCGCGCTGCTCGCCTCCTACGAGTTCAAGATCGGCGCCCCGCCGGCCAAGAAGGCGCTCGGCACCCTCGCCGTGCTGACCGAGGCCGGGCCGGAGGCCGGCGCCCCGGCGATCGAGGGGGGCACCGCGCGGGCGCGGGCCACCGCGCTGGCCCGCGACCTCGCCAACACTCCGGCCGGGGAGAAGGACCCGTCCTGGCTTGCCGCGCGGGCCGAGCAGGTCGCCACGGAGGCCGGCCTCACCGTCCGCGTCCGCGGCGAGAAGGAGCTGGCCGAGGGCGGCTTCGGCGGGCTGCTCGCCGTCGGGGGCGGCTCCGCCCGGCCGCCCCGCCTCATCGAACTGTCCTACGAGCCCGACGAGCCCGCCGAAAGGCACGTCGTGCTGGTCGGCAAGGGCATCACGTTCGACAGCGGCGGCCTGTCGCTGAAGCCGAACGAGGGCATGAAGACGATGAAGACCGACATGGCGGGCGGCGGCGCGGTCATCGCCGTCATGAGCGCGCTGCGCGGCCTCGGCGCCCGCGCCCGCGTCACCGGCCTGGTCGCGGCGGCGGAGAACATGCCGTCCGGGTCGTCGATGCGCCCCGGCGACGTGATCACCCACTTCGGCGGGACGACCTCCGAGGTGCTGAACACAGACGCCGAGGGGCGGCTCGTCCTCGCCGACGCGCTCGCCTACGCCGACGCCGAACTCGCCCCCGACGCGGTCGTGGACGTCGCGACCCTCACCGGCGCCGCCAAGGTCGCGCTCGGCCTGCGGCACGCCGCGCTGTTCGCCACCGACGACGCCCTCGCCGACGCGCTGACCAGCGCTGGAGCGGCTGCGGGCGAGCCGGTGTGGCGGCTCCCGCTGACGGCCGACTACCGCACCGCGATCGACTCCGACGTCGCCGCCGTCGCCAACATCGGGCGCGGCGGCTACGGCGGCGGCTCCATCACGGCGGCGCTGTTCCTGCGCGAGTTCACCGGCGACCGGCCCTGGGCGCACCTCGACATCGCGGGGCCGGGGCGCGCCACGTCCGACGATGCCGAGCTCACTCGGGGCGCGACCGGCTTCGGCGTCCGCCTGCTGCTCGACTGGCTCACTTAGTCCGGCGGTCGATGACCGGGACGCGGCGCCGCCGCCGGGCCTCCTTGACGATCTCCGCGAGCGTCGCGTCCCAGCCCTGCTCCACCGCGAAGCACCACGGGACGGCCGCCGCCGTGGACGGGACGTCCCGCATCGTCAGCGCAACGAGCTGCGGACGGTCCGACGTGCGCGCCAGCTCCGCCAGCTCCGGATCCGGCAGGAAGACCAGGTAGTCCTGCTCGCCCCGGCGGGTGCCGGCCATCCCGCGCCGCAGCGCCGCGATCCCGGCCACCTCGTCCCAGGGCAGCGAGCGCCCCGACGAGCGCGGCATGGGCCAGCGCGCCGGGCGCCGCACCCCCTCGCCGTCCAGGAGGAGGACGGGACGGCGCGCCAGCATCCCGCCGACCGACAGCAGCAGGCCCGTCCCGAACAGGACGAGCCCCGCCACCCCGAGCAGCATGAACGTGACGCTCCCCACGCCCATGCCGGCCACGACGCCGCTCGTGATGAATCCCACCGACGCGATGAACAGGATCAGGAACGCCACCGCCTGCCAGATCCCGCGCCACGTCACCCGGTTCCGCACCGCGAACACCTCGCGGACCTCGACCGTCTCCATGGTCAGGCGCGTTTGACGGCGCACAGCAGCCCGTCGCCGACCGGGGCCAGGAACGGGACGAGCCGGTCGTCGTCCAGGATCACGCGGTGCACCTCGCGGATCGCCTCGGTCTCCGGGTCGCGGTGCGCCGGGTCGGCGACCCGGTCGTGCCACAGCGCGTTGTCGAACGCGACCACGCCGCCGGGGCGCAGCAGCCGCAGCGCGTCCGTCAGGTACTCGGGGTACTCCCGCTTGACCGCGTCGCAGAACACCATGTCGTAGGCGCCGTCGGTGAGCCGGGGCAGCACCTCCAGCGCGGGCCCGCTGATCATCCGGGTGCGGAAGCCGGACAGCCCCGCCTCCCGGTAGGCGAGCTTCGCCAGCCGCTGGTGCTCGGGCTCGATGTCCACGCTCGTCAGCACCGCGTCCTTCGGCATGCCGCGCATCAGCCAGACGCCGGACACGCCGCAGCCGGAACCGACCTCCACGACCGTCCGCGCGCCGATCAGCGTCGCGAGGAAGCGCAGCGCCGCACCGCCCGCGGGGCCGATCGGGGACGCGCCGACCTCCTCGCCGCGCCGCCTGGCGGCCAGGAGCGGCTCGTCTTCGGGGAGGAAATCCTCCACGTAGGCCCGGGTGGCCTGAATGGCGTCGATGGCTGCCTCCTCGCGGGACCCCCGCATGCCTCATGCTGGAAAGACCATATCGTTGACAGGGAACCAACTGGAGTTTCAGCGCGTTGTCACCCGTGAAAGCAGAACCGCGCAGTTGGTTCAGGAACCGCCCCAGCCCAGGCGAGACCGTGCCGTTCCAAGGCGAGACCTTGGCTCACGAGAGAGGAACAGCCCGGCACCATGGGAGTCGCAGCACTCAGTTTCAGAAGCGCTGTGGGGGTCGGCGCCAGGCAGGGGCTTGGGAACGCCGCTCGCACCCGCGAGAACGCCCCCGAGGCCGAGTGGGCGCCGCCGTCCTGGGACGAGGTCGTCCGCGAGCACTCCGCGCGCGTCTACCGGCTGGCCTACCGGCTGACCGGCAACCAGCACGACGCCGAGGACCTCACCCAGGAGGTCTTCGTGCGCGTGTTCCGCTCGCTGTCGAACTACACACCGGGAACGTTCGAGGGCTGGCTGCACCGCATCACCACGAACCTGTTCCTCGACATGGCGCGGCGCCGCCAGCGCATCCGCTTCGAGGGCCTCGCCGACGACGCCGCCGAGCGCCTCCAGGGCCGCGAGCCGACCCCGGCGCAGGCGTTCGACGACACCAACTTCGACGCCGACGTCCAGGCGGCGCTCGACGCGCTGGCCCCCGAGTACCGCGCGGCCGTCGTGCTGTGCGACATCGAGGGCCTGTCCTACGAGGAGATCTCCGCGACGCTGGGCGTCAAGCTCGGCACCGTGCGCAGCCGCATCCACCGGGGGCGGGCGCAGCTGCGCGCCGCGCTGGAGCACCGCGCGCCGACCCGGCGCCGGCCCGGCACGCGCAACGAGTACCAGGCGGCCGAGGCGCGGCAGGCCGCCGATGACGGCGAGGCGGCGGCGCCGGCGGGGGGCCTGCGCGCGGCGGGCGGCGCGATGCCGCAGCCGGACGGCGTCTAGGCCGAACTCAACGCGCGCGGGGTGGGACCGCGCGCCTGACCGAATGGGAACGACGGAGGCGGCGTGAGTTGTCTGGGGGAGCGTCTGACCGCTCTGGTCGACGATGAGCTGGGACACGAGGAGCGCGACCGCGTGCTCGCCCATCTCGCGGGATGCGCCCAGTGCCGGGCCGAGGTCGCCGGCCTGCGCCGGCTCAAGGGACGGCTGCGGGGCCTGTCCGGGCTCCCCGCGGCCGACGGCGTCGACGACCTGCCGACCCCCGACTTCCTGACCCGGCTGCGCTCCCTGCCCGCGGCCGCCGAGCCGCCTCCCGCCGCCGACGTCCCGCCGCCGCACCGTCCGGCCCGGCCGCCGCGGTCATCGACCCGACCGGCGCGGCCCAGCGCCGGGCGGGTCGATGGCCGCAGCGGCCGGGCCGGACGGTGCGGCGGCGGGAATGCCCCTTACACACAAATCCACGCCACAGAGCAGAAACACACACTCATCCGCCG
>NZ_JABXFD010000504.1 GCF_013372625.1 Actinomadura sp. BRA 177 | reverse complement strand
AACTATGTAGTTTTTGTATGTTTTTGTGTTTTTTCAGGTAGCGGAGGCCACCCAGATCTCCCCCATCCGCTTGGTCGGCAGCGTCAGAGGTGTATAAGGGACCGCCTCGGCCCCACGCGGCGGCGGGCTGCGCCGCGTGGGGCCGAGGCGCCTGGTGGGCGCCGCGGGGCCGCGGCGTCTGGAGGGCGCCGGGGTGGTGACAAGGTACCAAAGCCCCAACAGAAGGCAAACCCCCACAAAATCAACAACGGACCAGGTCAACCCTGGTCCGTTGTCGAAGGGAGCTCCGGCACACCCCGCGCGGGGGCGGGGCGGCGGTGCGTCAGGGGCGCCCGGCGCCGTAGTAGCCGTTCAGGTAGTAGCCCGAGGTGATGCTGACGATCTGGACGTTCTTGCCGGTGCTCGGCGCGTGGATCATCTTGCCGTTGCCCACGTACATGCCGACGTGGCCGAGGCCGTTGAAGAACACCAGGTCGCCCGGCTGCAGGTTGCTCTTGGCGACCCGCTTGGTCGCGGCGTACTGCGAGTTGGTCGTGCGGGTGATGTTGACGCCCGCGGCGGCCCACGCCTTCATGGTGAGGCCGGAGCAGTCGTAGGAGCCGGGGCCCTCCGCGCCGTACTGGTACGGCTTGCCGAGCTGGGCGTAGGCGAAGTCGAGCGCCGTGCGGGCCGAGCCGCTGGCCGGGCCGTTGTAGGTGCCGCCGGTGGCGCCGCCGCCGCCCGAACCGCTGCCGCCGCCGGAGGACGTGCCGCCGCCGAGGCTGCGCAGCAGCGCCTTCTGCTTGGTGACCTTCTTGTCGAGGTCCTTCTTCTTCTTCGCCAGCTCGTCCTGCTTCTGCTTCACCTCGTCGTAGGACGCCTTGGCCTGCGCCTGCTCGCGGCGGAGCCGCTGCGCGGTGGCGAGGAACTGGGTGAGCTGGGAGCTGCGCTCGTGCGACAGGTGGGAGAAGACGGCCGCCTGGTCCAGGATGGCCTGCGGGTCCTTGCTGCCCACGAAGCCGGTCACGTCCGTGGAGTCGCCGTTCTTGTAGGCAGCGGCCGCCATCTGGGCGATCTTGGAGCGCTGCTCCTCGAACGCGGCCTGCTCCTGCTTGCTGGCCTTGGTCGCCGTCGTGTACTTCTTCTTGGCGACCTTCAGCTTCTCCTTGTTCTGGTTGTACTTCTCGACCTCTTGGTCCATCTGCTCGTTGAGCTTGTTGAGCTTCTTCTGCGCCTCGGCCCGGGTCGGACGGGGATCGGCGTGCGCCACCATCGGGGCGGGCACCAGGGAGGCCGTCACGGTCAGGCAGGCGACCGCCGCCAAGCGGCGGGAGACGCCTCCGCTCGTGGAGCCGCCCCTCCGGTCACGCTCGTGCGCCGGTGCCCCGATGAGATCTTTGGCCACGGTCGGTTTCGCCCCTCTCGTCCACGACGTCAGCGGACGACACTAGCGATGGGCAACAACCGTCACAACCGATTCGTCACTCTTTGATTGACATCCTTGGACATTGTCCACTTCTTGTGACGTCATGATCACTGAGCGCGAGGCGTCCCTTATCGTGGCCTTATGGGTTCCTTATGACCGGCCCAGCCGGCGCAGCAGCAGCGTGGACGGGCACGGCCGGGCGTCGGCGCGGCGGGCCGCGTCGGCGACCTCCCGGTCCGACGACACCACCACCACGGGACGGCCCTGCGGCTCGGCCCGCACCAGCTCGCCGATCAGCTCGTCGGCGGTCTGGCCCGGGGCGCTGAACTTCACCCGGACGCCGCGCGGTGCCGCGATCGCGACCGGCGCGTCCAGTTCCGCGCCGTCGAACACGCACGTCACCTCGGCGCGGGTCTGCGCGGCCAGCCCGCCGAGCCCGGAGACCAGCCGGTTGCGCTGGTCCGACAGCGGCAGCTCGCCGTACCCGGTCTTCGTGACGTTGTAGCCGTCCACCACCAGGTGCACCTGCGGCAGGGCCAGCAGCCGGTCGAGCAGCTGCGGATCGCCGTCCGACAGCGCCCGGCCGGGCGCTGTCGGACGGCGATCCGCAGCTGCTCGACCGGCTGCTGGCCCTGCCGCAGGTGCACCTGGTGGTGGACGGCTACAACGTCACGAAGACCGGGTACGGCGAGCTGCCGCTGTCGGACCAGCGCAACCGGCTGGTCTCCGGGCTCGGCGGGCTGGCCGCGCAGACCCGCGCCGAGGTGACGTGCGTGTTCGACGGCGCGGAACTGGACGCGCCGGTCGCGATCGCGGCACCGCGCGGCGTCCGGGTGAAGTTCAGCGCCCCGGGCCAGACCGCCGACGAGCTGATCGGCGAGCTGGTGCGGGCCGAGCCGCAGGGCCGTCCCGTGGTGGTGGTGTCGTCGGACCGGGAGGTCGCCGACGCGGCCCGCCGCGCCGACGCCCGGCCGTGCCCGTCCACGCTGCTGCTGCGCCGGCTGGGCCGGTCATAAGGAACCCATAAGGCCACGATAAGGGACGCCTCGCGCTCAGTGATCATGACGTCACAAGAAGTGGACAATGTCCAAGGATGTCAATCAAAGAGTGACGAATCGGTTGTGACGGTTGTTGCCCATCGCTAGTGTCGTCCGCTGACGTCGTGGACGAGAGGGGCGAAACCGACCGTGGCCAAAGATCTCATCGGGGCACCGGCGCACGAGCGTGACCGGAGGGGCGGCTCCACGAGCGGAGGCGTCTCCCGCCGCTTGGCGGCGGTCGCCTGCCTGACCGTGACGGCCTCCCTGGTGCCCGCCCCGATGGTGGCGCACGCCGATCCCCGTCCGACCCGGGCCGAGGCGCAGAAGAAGCTCAACAAGCTCAACGAGCAGATGGACCAAGAGGTCGAGAAGTACAACCAGAACAAGGAGAAGCTGAAGGTCGCCAAGAAGAAGTACACGACGGCGACCAAGGCCAGCAAGCAGGAGCAGGCCGCGTTCGAGGAGCAGCGCTCCAAGATCGCCCAGATGGCGGCCGCTGCCTACAAGAACGGCGACTCCACGGACGTGACCGGCTTCGTGGGCAGCAAGGACCCGCAGGCCATCCTGGACCAGGCGGCCGTCTTCTCCCACCTGTCGCACGAGCGCAGCTCCCAGCTCACCCAGTTCCTCGCCACCGCGCAGCGGCTCCGCCGCGAGCAGGCGCAGGCCAAGGCGTCCTACGACGAGGTGAAGCAGAAGCAGGACGAGCTGGCGAAGAAGAAGAAGGACCTCGACAAGAAGGTCACCAAGCAGAAGGCGCTGCTGCGCAGCCTCGGCGGCGGCACGTCCTCCGGCGGCGGCAGCGGTTCGGGCGGCGGCGGCGCCACCGGCGGCACCTACAACGGCCCGGCCAGCGGCTCGGCCCGCACGGCGCTCGACTTCGCCTACGCCCAGCTCGGCAAGCCGTACCAGTACGGCGCGGAGGGCCCCGGCTCCTACGACTGCTCCGGCCTCACCATGAAGGCGTGGGCCGCCGCGGGCGTCAACATCACCCGCACGACCAACTCGCAGTACGCCGCGACCAAGCGGGTCGCCAAGAGCAACCTGCAGCCGGGCGACCTGGTGTTCTTCAACGGCCTCGGCCACGTCGGCATGTACGTGGGCAACGGCAAGATGATCCACGCGCCGAGCACCGGCAAGAACGTCCAGATCGTCAGCATCACCTCGGGCTACTACCTGAACGGCTACTACGGCGCCGGGCGCCCCTGACGCACCGCCGCCCCGCCCCCGCGCGGGGTGTGCCGGAGCTCCCTTCGACAACGGACCAGGGTTGACCTGGTCCGTTGTTGATTTTGTGGGGGTTTGCCTTCTGTTGGGGCTTTGGTACCTTGTCACCACCCCGGCGCCCTCCAGACGCCGCGGCCCCGCGGCGCCCACCAGGCGCCTCGGCCCCACGCGGCGCAGCCCGCCGCCGCGTGGGGCCGAGGCGGTCTCTTATACACATCT
>NZ_JABXFD010000174.1 GCF_013372625.1 Actinomadura sp. BRA 177 | reverse complement strand
GGCGTTCCTGCGGGCGATCGCCGCGATCGGCCCGGCGGAGGGACGCAAGGCGGCGGGACGGGCGGCCGACGGGCTCGGCGACGTCCCGGCGGCGCCCTGGGAGGGGTCGCTCGGACGGGTCGTGCCCGGCCAGGCGTGGCTGATCCAGGAGGGGCCGCTGGACGGCGACCGCCTCGTCTGCGAGTTCCGCTACGAGGGCGCCGGCACCGCCGGGATGCACGCCCTCGCCGTCCGGCTGACCTACGGCGATGCTCCGTCCGAGGTCGTGATCGTCGGGGACGTCCCGGCGCTGATGGGCGCGGCGCGGCAGGCGATGCAGGCCGAGCTGTGCGTCGTCCAGCCCTATGACGCCGCCGCGGTCGGGGCGAGGCTCCGCACCGTCCTGAACGGCACGGAGCCCCTGCCCGAGGCGTGCTACCCGGCGCTGCCGCTGGCCCGGCACCGCGCATCCCTGCTCTAGCGGCCCATCGCCCGGTAGCGGCGGATCGACAGCGGGACGAACACCGCCGCGATCACCAGCGGCCACACGACCGCCATCAGCAGGCTGTGCTGCGCCACCCAGGAGTCACTGGTGACGGGTGCGCCGAACAGGTCCCGGCACGCCGTCACCGTCGACGACATCGGGTTCCATTCGGCGATCGCACCCAGCCAGCCGGGCATCGTGCTCGGCGCGATCAGCGCGCTGGACAGGAACCCGATCGGCCACACCAGGATCTGCACGGCCACCACCGACTCCGGGCCCTTGGCCATCAGCCCGAGGAAGACGCCCATCCAGACGAGCGCGAACCGCAGGAGCAGCAGGAGCCCGAACCCGGCGAGAGCCTTCGCCGCGCCGTCCTCGACGCGCCAGCCGATCAGCACCCCGCAGGCCGCCATCACGGCCAGCCCGGCGACCGAGTAGATCATGTCGGCGGTCACCCGGCCGGTGACGACGGCGGACGGCGACATCGGCATCGTGCGGAACCGGTCGGTCACGCCCTTCGCCGCGTCGCCCGCGACGCGCACGAACGTCTCCTCGACGCCGAACGCCATCGTCAGCGCGAACATGCCGGGGACGATGAAGGCCCGGTAGCTGCCGCCGCCGGGAACGTCCATCTGGCCGCCGAACAGGTAGCCCATCATCAGCACGACCATCACCGGGAACAGCAGCCCCATGACGATCTGGCCGGGCTGCCGCACCCAGTGCGCGAGGGCACGGCCGGTGAGCGTCCGGCCGTCGGCGACCGCCCAGCGAAGCGTCTGCACGCTCACGTGGGCACCTCCTTCTTCTCCGTGAGGTGCAGGAACACCTCGTCGAGCGTGGGACGTCGCAAGCCGATGTCGGCGACCCTGAGGCCCGCCTCGTCCAGGGCACGGACGGCCTCGGTCAGCGCGGCGGCCCGTCCGGTCACCGGCGCCCCGATGCGCAGGTTCTCGGCGTCCACATCGACCTCCCCGGACGCGACCCGGCCGACGATCGCGGCCGCCGAGGTCAGCGCATCGGGGTCGTCCAGGACGACCTCGATCCGGTCGCCGCCGAGCCGCTTCTTCAGCTGGTCGGGGGTGCCCTCGGCGATGACGCGGCCGTGGTCGATCACCGAGATGCCGGACGCGAGCCGGTCGGCCTCCTCCAGGTACTGGGTGGTCAGCAGGACGGTCGTGCCGCCGTCCACCAGCGCCCGGATCGCGTCCCAGACCTCGTTGCGGCCGCGCGGGTCGAGGCCGGTGGTCGGCTCGTCCAGGAACAGCACCGGCGGCGCGAGGATCATGGACGCGGCCAGGTCGAGGCGCCGCCGCATCCCGCCGGAGTACTCCCCCGCCGCCTTGTCCGCCGCATCGGTGAGCCGGAAGCGCTCCAGCAGTTCGTCCGCTCGCCGCCGCGCCTCCTTCGCGCCGAGGTGGTAGAGGCGGCCGAACAGGACGAGGTTCTGCCGCCCGCCGAGGATCTCGTCGACCGCCGCGTGCTGCCCGACGAGCCCGATCCTGCGCCGCACCTCGCCCGCCGCGCGCACGACGTCGTGCCCGGCGACCCGCGCCGTGCCGCCGTCCGGCCGGGCCAGCGTGGTCAGGACCCGGACGGCCGTGGTCTTCCCGGCGCCGTTCGGCCCGAGCAGCCCGTGCACGGTGCCGGCGGGCACGCGCAGATCGAGCCCTGCGAGGGCCTCGGTGTCGCCGTAGCGCTTGCGCAGCCCCTCGGCGACGACCGCGAACCGTGGTTCGGTCATGCGCCCTCCAAACTATGTACGCAGTACGGATTTACGTTCCGGGGCAATATAACGTACGTCGTACAGAGTTTCATCCCTGAGAGGATCGGACGGTGACCGAGTACAGCGGGACCGGCGACCCGAAACGCACCCTTGAGCTGCTGTGGGGCGTCCAGGAGCGGCCGCGGCGGGGGCCGAAGCCGCGGCTGACCGCCGAGGAGATTGTCCGGACCGCGATCACGCTCGCCGACGCCGCCGGCCTGGACGCCCTGTCCATGCGCCGGATCGCCGACGAGCTGGGCGTCTCCCCCATGTCGATCTACACCTACGTCCCCGGCAAGGCCGAGCTGATCGACGTCATGACCGACCGCGCGTTCGGCGAGCTGACCCCGCCCGAAGACGCGACGTGGCGGGCCCGGCTGGAGCACATCGCGCGCGACAACTGGGCGCTGTTCCACCGCCACCCGTGGCTGCTGCAGATCACAACGGTGCGCCCGCCGATGGGCCCCAACCTCCTCGGCAAGTACGAGTACGAGCTGCGCGCCGTGGACGGCCTCGGCCTTACCGACCTGGAGATGGACTCCGTCGTCGCGCTCGTCACCGGCTTCGCCGAGAGCGCCGCCCGCGTCTCGGTCAACGCCGCCGAGGCCGAGCGGCGCAGCGGCATGAGCGACGAGCAGTGGTGGGAGTCGGTCTCCCCCGTCCTGGACGCGCTCGTGGACGAGGCCGACTACCCCCTCGGCACCCGTGTCGGAACCGCGGCCGGGCAGGAGTACAACGCCGCCGTCGCGCCCGGCCGCGCGTTCGAGTTCGGCCTCGCCCGCGTCCTGGACGGCATCGAGGTCCTGATCAACTCCCGCTAGCCCGCTTGGTCCGCTTCGTCGGAACGGCGCTCGCCGGGTCCTCGGGCCAGGGGTGCTTGGGATAGCGTCCCCGCAGCTCGGCCCGCACCGCCTTGTACCCCTCCCGCCAGAACGACGCGAGGTCGACGGTGACGGCAGCGGGGCGCCCCGCCGGCGACAGCAGATGCACGACCAGCGGCACCCGTCCACCCGCCAGCGAGGGCGCGGCCTCCCAGCCGAACAACTCCTGCAGCTTCACCGCGAGGACGGGCCGCTCCTCCGAGTAGTCGACCCGGACCCGCGACCCGGACGGCACCTCGACCCGCTCGGGCGCGTACTCGTCCAGCCGCTTGGCCTGCTCCCACGCCAACAGACCCCGCAGCATCCCCGCCACGTCGACCCGCGCCAGATCAGCCCTCCGCCGCACCCCCGCCAGCCACTCCGGAACCCGCTCCAGCAGTGCCGCGTCACCCACATCGGGCCACGGCTCCCCGAGCGCCTCATGCAGAAACGCCAGCCGCTGCCGCAGCGCGACGGCCCCCGGCGTCCAGCGGAACAGCCCGAGCCCTTCAGCGCGCACACCATCCAACAATGCGGCCCGCACCAATTCCGGATCAGGATCACGCAGCGGCCGGACGTCCAACTCGATCGCACCGAGCCGCTCGACGCGCCGCGCCACCACGTCCCCGTCCCGCCAGCCGACCTCCTCCACAGTCTCCACCAGCGACGACGCCGCCGCCCGGGCCACATCCTCATCGATCACCACGGCCCGCCGCACCCGAGCCGACGCGGCCCCGGCCGGCCGGTCGGCCTCCGCGACCACAACCCACTCAGGCCGCGCCCCGGCCAACGCCGACCCCTCCGCCAGCACGGCCCCGGTACCGGAAGCCATCAGATACCCGCTCCCCCGCCGCCGCGCCACCCGCTCCGGAAACCCCAACGCCACCACAACCC
>NZ_JABXFD010000029.1 GCF_013372625.1 Actinomadura sp. BRA 177 | reverse complement strand
CACCACCTCGATGAGGTCGCGGACGTCGGCGGCGTGCGCGACCGGGGTGAGCCGCCCGAGCGGGGCCCCCTGGCCCTGCGTGTCGCGCATCTCCAGCTCGGCGGCCGCGTCCGGGTAGCCCATCGAGATCCGCGCGGCGAACCGGTCGCGCTCCCCCTCCGCCAGTTGGTAGGTGTCCTCCCCCCCCCCCCGCTTCTGTGTCCAGTCCTCCCTTCTCCGCGGCTCCATCGCGTGTGTCGGTCCGTCCACTCTTCCCTGCCTCCCCCCCCTTCCTGTATACCTCCCCCTACCGTGCACTTACCATTCTTCCCTCGATCCTCTATTCACGCACATCTTGTTCCCTTCATCGCCCCCCGTCTCCCCCTCTTCACACTCGCCCGCCTACGCACCTATCCGTCCGCACTTCCCTCGCTCCCTTCTTCCCTTCATCACATCCCCGGCTGCGCTCCCACTCCGGTTTAGCTTACGCTCATCCTCCCTCCCCC
>NZ_JABXFD010000030.1 GCF_013372625.1 Actinomadura sp. BRA 177 | reverse complement strand
CGCGGGCGGCGTCGAGGGGTTCTAAGGAGCCGGCCCTGCCGCCGCCAAGGCCGCCGGCGCACCCGAAGTCGTCGTCGCCTGCCTGACCGCCCCCAAGGTGACGATCGTGTCCGGGCCCGACGGCCCCCTGGAGGCGGTCGTGGACGCCGCCCGCGCGGCCGGGGTGCGGGGCGCGCGGCTCGCCGTCCCCTACCTGTCGCACCATCCCGCGATGGCCGGCGCCGACGACGAGTGGTACGCCATGATCCGCCACCTGCCCCAGCGGCCCCTGGAACTGCCCGTGCACTCGCCGGTCCGCGGCCGCGCCTACCACGACGGCGACGACCTGCACCGCGCCATGGCCGACTGCATCGTCAAACCCCTCCGGCTCCCCGACACGCTGCGGGCCGTGCACGCCGCCGGCGCGACCGTGTTCACCGAGGCCGGACCCGGCGACGCCCTGTGCCAGTGCGCGCGGCTCGCCGTCCCCGGCGCGCGGACCCTGGC
>NZ_JABXFD010000344.1 GCF_013372625.1 Actinomadura sp. BRA 177 | reverse complement strand
CGGGGTGTCGGCGGGCTGGCGTGAAGGTCGACAGCGCTGCAGGGTGGCGCGGAGGAAGGCTTCGGGTGCCGCGGGGACGATCACGGCGTCATCGTCCTCCAGGTGTCGGGCGCCGAGCGATGGCGTATCGACGGCCCCACCCGCCCTGCCCCGCTATATCGAGACGTCGCATTCGACGACACGCCACCCGAGTACCCGATCGACGAGTTCACTCTCCAGGCCGGGGACGCCCTGCACGTCCCGCGCGGCTGGTGGCACGCCGCCGCCGCGTCCACCGGGCAACCTTCGCTCCACCTGACCTGCGGCCTGGCCACGCACACCGGCGTCGACCTGCTGGCGTGGTTGGTGGATGACCTGCGTGCACGAGACTTTGTCCGCGCCGACATCCCGCGCCTGGCCGACCAGGACGCTCAGACGGCCTGGCGCTGCGAGGTGGGCAAGCTCTTGACCGAACGCCTCAACGACCCGGCGGTGATTGATACCTACCTGGCAGCGTGTGATGCTGCCCGTGGGCCGCGAGCCGGCTTCTCGCTGCCGCACGCAGTGCGCGAGCGGCTCCCGGATGACCCTGGCCTACCCGTCCGGCTCATGACAACCAGGGCGGTCCTGCGCTGCACCGAGCAGGCCGTGACCCTGGAAGCCGCCGGGCAACGCTGGACACTCGCTGACCAGGCAGCTCCGCTCTTGGAGGCGCTCGTCTCCGGAGGGCCGACCACGCTCGGTGGCCTGGCCGAGGCCGCGAACGTCACCATCGACCAGGCCGCCGAGTTGCTCGACCAGTTGCTGCGCAGCGGAATCATCGCCGTAGGACAGGCGTGATGGCGGTGCTCGGCCTGGGCACCTACCGATGCCGCGACGTGACCGCCGCCGCCCGCGCCGCCATCGCGGCGGGAGTCACCGTCATCGACACCGCCCCCGTCTACGCCGAAGGCAACGCACACGACCAACTGGCCGCTCTGCTACCCGATCACCCTGACGTGCGGATCTCCACCAAGGCCGGCCACATGACCCGGCACCAAGCCCGGGCCGCTCAACGGGCGGGCCTCATCACCCCCAAGGAGGCCGCCCGCTGCCACTCCATCGCCCCCGCCTACCTCCGACACCGCATCACCGCCAACATCACCGAGATAGGCCGCGACCGGCTCGACCTGCTGTACCTGCACAACCCCGAACACGACGCGCACGGCGACCGAGAACGACTACTCGAACAGATCATCCAAGCGTTCACGACGTTCGAGGAAACCGCGCAGCGAGGCGACATCGCCGGCTACGGCATCGCCACCTGGAGCGGCTTCACCAGCGGCGCCTTCACCGTCCAAGACCTCATCACCGCGGCGCAACGAGCAGCGGGAAGCACCCGAACCCATCTGCAGGCGATCCAACTACCCGTGAGCCTCATCGAGCTCACGTCCTTCGCCGAAGCCCTCCACGGCGCGGGCCCCATCGCACAGGCCGCTGGGGCGGGGCTGGAGGTGTGGGCCTCCGCGCCCCTGAACGGCGGCGAACTCGCCGACCTGGTCACGCCCGACCTGGCCGAGTTCATCGACCCCGGCTCCTCGAACGCCGCTGCGGCGCTCTCGGTAGTGGCCTCCACGCCCGGACTCACCGGCGCTCTGCTGTCGGCCTCGACTACGGCACACTGGCAAGAAGCATCCAGAGCCTTCCGGCGACCAGCCATCACGCTCACGCACCTCCAGGACATCTGCCGTGTTCTCCGAGCCTGACGACCCCGACATCCGCGAACGGATGCACACCGCCTTCGCCGACGCGACGAGCCGACTCGGCTGCGCACCCGCAGACGGCGCCGTCGAAGCCTGGGGCCACGGCGGAAGGACCATCGGCGCACCCGTCACGACGTCCTACGGCAACGCCTGGCTCCGCGTGCTGGAGGCACCAGCAGGCGAGGAAGGCGGAAAACTCTGGACCGGCGCCCAGGAAGCCGCCGCCACCCTGCCGGCAGAGATCCCACGCCCCCGGCTACTCGACTCGGCGGACTGGATCCGCGAGACATACGCCTACCGAGCTGAACTCAGCACCTACATCACCGCGCCCGTCTGCTCCCCGACCCCCGACCTCACCGAACACATCACCCTGACCGACGCGTGGTGGACGCGATTGCAGCGGGCTATCAGCGCGGTCGCGGCCACCCCGGCACCGGACGACCGCTCGCCCGTCATCACCCAGGACTACATACACCGCACCATCCCGCGCTACCTCGGCGACGTCGGCATCGACACCACCGTCCGCCGCTGGACCCTCGCCCACGGCGACCTCCACTGGGCCAACCTCACCAGCCCCGAACTGACCATCCTCGACTGGGAAGGCTTCGGCCCCGCCCCCCACGGATTCGACGCCGCCCACCTGTACGCCTACACACTCCCCACCCCAGAACTGGCGACCCGCATCCGCGACACCCTTGCCGACATTCTCGCAACACCCGACGGCCGACTCGCCGAACTCACCGTCGCAGCCATCCTCCTCCAAGCCGCCGACCGCGACGCCATCCACGCCCGACTCGCCCCACGTGTCCGAGAACACGCGCAGAGGCTGCTGGAACACCAACACGACTCCCAAACTCCCGAGCACATCTGACATGTGCCACCGCTGACCCCATTCCATCCTCTGTGTGAGGGCATGCAGGTCACGACGTGATCGCAGGTCGACGGTTCACCTTTGGAAAACCAAAGAGCTCCCGGTAGACGGGTTGATCTCCACGACCAGCCCCGCAACCACCGGGAGCTCCGGTGCTGTTCTATGCACCGGAGGGAAGCGTCGAGGGCGAAGGCATCCCCGTTCGGACGGGCCGACGTGCACATTCGTGCACGTGCACGGATGCGCACGTTCACGCTCGGCACGTAGCCGTTCGTCGAGTTCCGTTCGAGACAGTCGCAATCGATGACACGCTGAGCGGTCGCGTGATAACCCTTAGTCATTAGCTCGGCTGTCCCCGGTCAGCAGTTCGCCCCCAGCCCTCACCGGCCCGATCACGGAGGTCACCGGTGACCAGTCCCTTCGTCCGCCGGCAACGACTCGCCACCGAACTACGGACCCTGCGCGAGCAGCGCGGCGTCACCGCCGACGAGCTGTCCAAAGCGATCTTCCGCTCCCGCACGACGATCTCCAAGCTCGAGAACGCCCGGTCCCGCCCCGACATGGGTGACGTCTATGGCATCCTCCGTTTCCTCAAGGTTCCCGAGGACAAGTGCGAGGAGCTCTACGTCATCGCCCGGGAGGCCGCCGACCGCGGCTGGTGGGACCATTACGGCGACACGATGGGCGCCCGCCAGCGCATGTACGCCAACATCGAGTCCGGCGCCGCAACGATCCGCGAGTACCACCAGACCGCTCTACCTGGACTTCTCCAGTGCATGGAATACCACTGGGCGCTCATCGACCTGGACAAGATCGAAGGCTCCAGGATCAACTATGTGCCCGAGAAAAGCGTCGAAGCACGTCAGCGGAGGCAGGAGAACGTCTTCCGGCGCGGAGGCCCTTCGGTCGAGTTCATCATTGACGAGTTCGTCTTGAAGAGGCTGGCGGTTCCGCGACCGGTCATGGTGACGCAGCTCCGGCACATGGTGCAGCTCGTGACGCGTGAACCGCGCTTCACCATCCTCGTCCTACCGCTGGACGCGCGCGTCCCACCCGGCCGCCTCCCAGCGTCCGCATACACCATCTACACGTTCCCCGATCCGGCCGACCCGTGCCTAGTCGTCGCCGAGACCAGTAATTGCTTGGTTCACACGACTCCCGATGAGGTGGCAGGGTATGAACGTCTACATGACCGTCTCCGGCGGGCCACACTGCCTGCCCTGGAGAGCCTCTCTCTTCTGACGGACACGGCCGACCGGCTTAACGAACAGGCAGGCCCGTAACGTGAAGCAGCAGTACAACGGCTGGCGCAAGTCGAGCCACAGCGTCCCGGACTCGAACTGCGTGGAAGTGGGCCGTTCCCCCCACGGCACCATCGGCGTACGCGATACCAAGGAAGGCGGCACCGGCCCCATCCTGGACTTCACCCCCCGCGAGTGGGTTGATTTCATCCAGGCACTGCTCTCCTCCGCCAGGGGATAGCAAGCGGCTGGCCGGGTTCATCAGGGTGGGCTCGCCCCCCGAACACTCACTCTGCGAACGCCTTCTATAATCGGCCCTTCAGGACGATGAGCGACTGCCGTGATCAAGCCATCACGCTAATCTTTAGTACATAATTAGCTTGTGACTTACGGGTGGCTTTTCATCTGGCTCCTCGATTTTGTAACCGAGATCCCGGAGCACACGTACCGCCTCGTCCGGGCAGTCCCGTACCACAACACCGGTTTGCATTCGCCTCCATCCTCTGCGACCTTCACAGAGAACCTTTTTCCAGTTCTCTTCGCAGTCGATACCGAATTCCTCGACCAGGAACTGGAGCACGTCCTCCAGGCATGGCCGGAATCGAGGTCCCCCGACAGGGAAGTGGAGGTTCGACAGCTGCGGAATCCTTGGACGGGGACTATCGAGCTGGTTGACGCGGTCCTTGATGCGGCGGTTGGCCCTCCTGCCGGTCAGCAGCATGTAGACGACCTCGTCACGATGGGCGTGTATCTGGAAGTGAGCTCCGGGGATATTGCTCTTGGGGTGCCGGATGTACTCCCAGCGGAACAATGGCTCGGCCTTGCCGCCTGCCATACGGACAGCCGCTTTGGACTCTTCAATCGCCAGATAGTCCTTCGCGCCATCCCAAACCCCCTTGAGCGTCAAGCTCAGCTCAAGCCTCGGGACGTTGCCGATAGTGATAGTAATCGGCGGCGGCAATTCACTATCAGACGCGAAGGTTGTGATCACCAAACGTCGACCGCCGTTCTCATACACGGCCTGAAACGGCGGCGTATCGCGACCTACTACACCCCGCACTGTGTTTGTGAGTTCGTTGGCGAACTGCTCGGCCTGACGTCTCAGTTCGTCCTCGTCCTCGGGCACTTATTCTCCGAGTAGGAAATCGATGTTGTCGATCGTCGTTAGAACGTCCATCTGCTCTGCCGTGAGCTGGTAGTTCTCGGCACGGCGACGCAATTCATCTTCGTTGATCCCGGCTCGTTCGAGCAGTCGCTGACGCTGCGCGCGTAGCTCTGTCTCGGATCTGCTGATCACGGTTTCCATGGGGTCCTCCTGTGGTCCGTGGTCATCCATGTAGCCAGTCAAGCCCCTACCACTGACACTATGCGCCGACAACACTCGACTTGGCGCAGGTGAGGCTGAACCTGGCCAGTAGCGGACTCGGGCATGAAGCATGGGGAGCGAGCGACGGCGGCCGGCACAGTCACCATGCACAGGCAACGCCGAACACGGCTCTCGCCGCCCTACCTCTGACTGCCCTACAAGGTCAGCCATCCGGGGCATGTTCCGGGTCCCGGCTGGTGGGCCCTGCGTTCGTCTCACGACGAGCGAGAGGACTCGGGGTGGCGGGGGCCTTCGCCCGGGGGCGGATCGAGGATGGTCTTGTACGGCTCTCCGGTACGGATGGCCTGCGCCATGGCGTCGTACACCTCAAGGATCAGCTCCTTGGTCCGGTACGACCCAAACGCCGCAACGTCCTTCTTCTTCACGATCGGGAACGTCTCCATGATGTAATCGACGTCGTCCCGTTCCACCCCGTACAGATGGAAATAAGCGGCGTCAAGTTCGGCCCGGATCGTGAATCGCCGCTGCTCATTCCAGACGAAAGGCGGGGCACCATCTCCCGACTCAGAGGCCACCGCCATCTCCCAGGTTGTACAGACGAGTTCCACAACCCGAGATGTCAGCCAATTCTGCAGGTCAACACCGACCCTCCAAGGAGCGGCGTGATCATATTCGTTAGGCTGTAGAACCGGAAGCTGTTTTAGGTAGCCGTAAGTCAGATGGGTGCCACCCATCTTCTGCCTCAGGCAGTAGTCCAGCACGAACGCTGACATATTCGCATACAAACAGGCCATCCGCTCCGTTGGCGATACCATGATCGGCCACGTGTTTCCCGTGCCAACACGTGAAATCCAGCCAAATATCGCTGTCCGTTCATCAGTGCTACGGCAGATGTCTCGCAAACCGATAAGCCATTTCCGGCCCCAGCGCTTTTGAAGCCGTTCCTCTACCCGACCTTCAGCCACCCAGTAACGAGGAAGCACCGCATAGTCAGGGTCTCGTTTTTGATCTGCACTTAGGCGGGGCAGGGTGCCCATGTTGGCCTGGGCCTGGGTCTGACCCTCGTAGGTGCCGAGGCGATCGTCGAAGTGGTGGATCATCTTGGCCTCGTACAGCGGAAGCATCGTGTCATCACCGCGTGTGAAGCGGTTGCCCTGGAGCATCCATCCCGTCGACTCCAGTTCCTTGCGAGTGTGGAATAGTCCGGAATCGTTGGCCATATCAAACATCCGCATGAATGAAAGGCTCCACGGGTTGTTGCTAGGTGTCTCTCTCCAGAGCACCGGGACTCGGCGGTAAATACCCAGGGTAATCCGCGCGTCCCGGCGGGAGCGGAACAGCGGCGCGGTCCCCGTGTTGGGGTTGAGGAGAAGGAGGTCCTCCGGAGGCATCGTGAACCGCCGAGCCTCGGTATCGGTGATCTTCCGAGAGCCGAAGGCGAAGTCGGCCTCGTACGCCCGCACCTTCCGGCCACCAATCGTCATCAAGCAGAACCGGACCCGGTGATCTACGGCCCGGCTCAACAGAAACTCCTCGTTCTCGAATTCCAGGAATGCAACCAGCCTGCCACTCCTCACCAGGTCGGCGAAGAAGGGAGCCGTGGTGGCGTCCGTAGCGATGCCGGTGGGCAGCACCAGGCCGCTGCGCCCCTTCGGGCCGATGATCGTCCGGCCGGTCTCCGCAAACACCGAGTAGGTGTTGACGTCGCCCTGCCCGGTCAGCGGGTAGCGCCCCGAGGTGCGCAGGAGATGGCTCCAGCCGGTGGCTTTGCGCAGTTCCTGCTGGAATTCGGCGTAAAGCTCCCGGTCGTTAGGTGCGTCGCTATCGGCCAGCGCTTCGATGTGCCTCTTGCGGGCGGCCTTGTTCGGGGCCTTGGCGATCTCCTCGGCGCGGGTGGCGAAGAACTCCTGTTCCTGGATTTTGATGCGCTCCCACGGGGGGTTGCCGAGGACGCAGGTGAAGCCGCCGGTCCAGCCGGTTTGAGGGTCGGTGCCGGGGGCGTTCTCGTCCTCCGGCACGGCGAAGACGGTTGGGAACTCCAGGTGCCAGTGGAAGAAGCGGTACTGCTTGGCGAGCTTCCGCAGTTCGGCGCGGCTGCGCGGGGCGAGCGTTTCAGTGTCCTGGCTGAGCTTGATGAGGTCGCGGGTGGTGATGGCGGGGGCGTGATTCTCGGTCTTCGTCCAGACGAAGGCCGCGCACCAGGCGTCGTGGAGTTCCTTCTGCTCCAGGTACTCGGACGCTTCCTGGAGCTGCTGGTACGCGTTCTGCTGGGCGTGGACGTGGGTCAGGTCATCGCTCTGCGCGTCCCTGATGGCGGCGGCGCGGCGGGCCAGGCCGTGGTTGCCGGCTCGCAGGCCGGTCTCGTCGAACAGTTCGCCCTGCACGCCGAGGTGGCGCTTCTCGTACGCCTCGCGCTCCCCCTTGTTCCGCTTCTTGAGGGCGGTGACCCACTTCTTGTCGTCACCCTCGATGGCCTTGAAGGCGTCGTCGGGCAGGCCGGCGTCCAGCAGCTTCGGGGTGGTGCCGAGGAGGGCGTTGCCGACCTTGATGTGGGCGTCGAGGAAGGTGAGCGCCTTGCCGGGCTCCAGGGCCTCCAGCCAGAGGGAGACCTTGGCCAGCTCGACCGCCATCGGGTTGATGTCCACGCCGTAGATGCAGCGGGACACCACGTCGCGCAGGGCGTGACGGATCGCCTCGTTGGACGGTTCCGGGTCGCCGGTGCGGACGAAGGCGAGGCGCTTGGCGATACGGCGGGCGGCGGCGACGAGGAAGTGGCCGGAGCCGCAGGCCGGGTCGCAGACTGTGAGGGCGAGAAGGGCGTCCTCCTGCTCCTCGGCGGTGTTCACGGACTTCACCGCGTCGTCGATGACGGGGTCGAGCGCGGAGTCGAGGAGGGTGTCAATCAGGGAGGACGGGGTGTAGTACGAGCCGCTCGTCTTGCGGTCGTTGCCGCTGAGCTTCCGCAGCTCGAAGGCGCCCTTGGCCGGGTCGTGCTTGGGGACGTACTCCAGCAGCGACTCGTACACCGACCCCAGTTCCTCCGAGCCGAGGTGCTTGAAGTCGACGCGGCGGATGCGGCGGGCCTTCTGGTCGTGGACGCGCGACAGCGACCGCACGGCGTTGAACAGGTGCTCGTTGGTGAGGGAGAGCCCGTGCAGGGCGTGGTCGGCGTCGGAGAGTTCGAAGATGCCGCCGAGGGCGGGGAGGCCGAGTTCGGGACGTCCGCCTTCCCGGTTCAGGCCGTCCAGGATGAGCGTCACGGCCTGCCACTCGTCGGCGTGGCGGCCGCCGTGGCGGCGGGCGGCGATGCGGCGGAGGCGGTCCGTGGAGAAGTAGGTGGTGTAGCGGTCGCGGGCCGTCTGGGGTGCGTCCGGGGAGAGCAGCACCTCGCGGTCTTCGGCGACGAAGAGGAACAGCAGGCGGTAAACGGTCCGGAGCAGCGCGCGGTGCAGGGTCTCCGGGGTGACGGCCTTGTTGTCGGCGTCCTTGAGCGCCTTCCGAAGAGCCTCGTTGTCGGGGTGCTGGATGAAGCCGGTGCCGAGGGTCTCGATGGCTTCCTTGACGGTGACGCGGAGCTGGTCGAGGACGCGCGCGCCGGAGTCGATGGCTTCCTGGCGCCACTTCTCCAGCCAGCAGGAGGCCGGGCCGGTGTCCTCGCCCTGGTGCTCGAACCGGGACGAGTGCGCGACCCGGTACAGCAGCACGAACGCGTCGAACGCCTCGCCCTCGAAGATGGCTTCGAGGTCGAACTCGACGTAGGCGGAGCCGGCGAGGGCGCTGGAGTCGCGGAGGACGCGCAGCAGCCGTCCATTGGTAACAACGCCCCAGAGGGCGGCGGCGCTGCGGTTCAGGTACTCCTGCACGAGCGACTGCGGGGCCGCGTCGGCGGCGCCGGGGATGCCCTTGGTGCGCCGGTCGAGGTCGACGCCCCAGCCGAGCTGATGAATCGGGACGTGCTGCCAGTGGTGGCTGACGGCGAACTGCTTCTCGCCGTCGTCGCTGGGCAGTCCCCCGGCGGGGACGCGCGGCAGGTGGCCGTAGCCGAGTTCCTGGAAGAGGCGTCCGAGCCAGTATTCGCGGGTGACGCCGACGGCCGGGTCACCGTCGGTGAGCTGCTCCTTGAACGCGGCGTAGCGTCCGCGCAGGTATGTCCAGGAGCGCTCGGCGACGTCGGTGACCGTCTCGTCCTTGGCCAGGTGGTAGGCGGCGGGTTTGGCGCCGGGCAGGTCGCTGTTGCCGCCGGCGATGCGGAGCAGGGTCTCTTCGGGGAGGAGTCCGCCGACGGAGGCGATGCCGAGGGGAAGGGTGCTGGTGCGGCTCATCGGGCGGCCTCTCCGGTGACGGGAAGGTAGACGTACAGGCCGAGGACGTCGGCGTTGGGGTCGGCCTCGACACGGAGGCCGCGGATGACGACGCCGGTTTCACGGCGGCGGGTGGCCTCGCGGACGCGTGCGTGCGACGCGCGGAGGCTGTCGGCCAGGTCGCGGCCGTACTGGTCGAGGTGGGGGCGGAGCGTTTCCAGGCCGTCCAGGACGCGGGTCGCGGTGGCAGTGGCGAACTCGGGCGCGGTGTTCTCATCCGCGCGCACGTCCAGGAGGGCTAGCGCCTCGTCCTCACTGAGCCATTCGGCCTTGGCGGGGCTGCCGCGGAAGGCGAGAACGCGGGCGTCCTCGGCGATCTGCTGGCGGCGTCCGCCGTCGCGGGTCGGCAGCGTGAGGTGGAACCGGTAGCGGACGAGCATCAGCGTGGTCCGGGTTGGAACGGCGGTCGTGCGGATTACGCCGCAGCGGCGGGCGGGGCGCTGCCAGTCGTCCAGCTTCGGGTCCAGCGCCGCGTCCAGGACGAAGCGGGCGATGGTGTTGACGGTCGCGTCGGTCCGGACGAGCGCCGCCTCGCCGCGCTTGACCGGGGGCAGCGAGTGGAACGCGATCTCGCGGGCCTTCTTCGGGCCGAGGACGGCTTCCAGGCCGCTCATCAGCGTGGACGGCAGCCCGCCCGTGTCGGCGGTGAACGAGCCGTCGGCGGCCTCGCGGGAGATCTGGCCGCGCAGCTTCACCACTGCCGTCCGGACGAACTCGGCGGCCTCGGCACCCGAACCCAGCGCGGCGCGGATCTCGGTGACCTCGCGGGCCACCTCGTCCGCGTGGATGGCGTGCTGGGCGAAGCGGGCACGGGACGCGCGCTCGCGTTCGGCGGCGCTCACCCAGTCGGCGTGCAGGTCGTCGCGCTTGGAGGTGAATCCGAAGTCGAAGCTCAGCTGCTCGGCGTCCTCCTCCCGGAGCAGCAGACCTTCGAGGACGGCGTTGACCACGCTGTCCGACTCGTCCAGGACGGCGACGGAGACGCCGGTGGCCTTGCGGATCTCGGCGTGCTTGCGGATCAGGATGTCGAGGACGATCCCGTCGATCTGGTTGTCGGACCCGTAGAGGGTGACGGTGCGGACGACGTCGCGGCGCTGCCCGTACCGGTCGACGCGGCCTTCGCGTTGCTCGTGTCTCGTGGGGTTCCAGGCCAGGTCGTAATGGATGACGGCGTCAAAGCCCTCCTGGAGGTTCACGCCCTCGGAGAGGCAGTCGGTGGCGACGAGGACGCGCTGCTCGGGACGGGTCTGCTCGTCGGTGTCCTCGTCGGCGGGCGCGCCGGAGATCATGCGTTCGATGCGGGCGATGCGCTGCTTCGGCGACAGGGTGCCGGTGACCGAGACGACCTCGGTCTTTTTGCCGAGCGCGTCCCCCAGGTGTTCGGCGACGTATTCGGCGGTGGGGATGAAGCGGCAGAAGACGATCGGGTTGTAGCCGTCCTTGAGTAGCTTCTTCACCAGCTTGGTCAGTTCGCCCAGCTTGGTGTCGGCCGCGCCTTCGAGGGCTTCGGCCTGCTTGGCCATCCGGCGGAGCCGCTGCTGCGGTGCGGTGCCGTCCGTGTTCTCCAGGTCGGCGCCGGGGGCGGCGTCGACGGCCTGGGTGGAGTCGTCGTCGGTGAGGTCCATGACGGCGATGCGGCCCAGCTCGTCCGCCTCGGGGACGGTCTTGGCGTCCAGGTTGGCGGCGCGGGTGCGGAGGGTCTGCGCGGCGGCGCGGGGCGACGACGCGAGGGAGCGCAGGAGCGCGAGCGCCGACCACCAGCGGACACGTTGCCGGACGACGCCGTCGCTCTCGTCAAGGGCCTGCTCGCGGGCGTAGTCGACAACGGCGGTGAACAGCTTCCGGTACTCGGCGGACAGCTTGTAGGAGACCTCTTTGCTCTCCCGGTCCTTGGGGAACGGGGTCTCCTCGCCGATGTAGGTGCGGATGTCCGCGCGGCGCCGCTGGACGAAGTGGCGGGCGAGCCGGCGGCGTCCCGCGTCGGTGTCCAGCGGGACGGTCTCCAGCTCGGGGTCGAGGAGGCCGAGCAGGTTGCGGAACGCCTCGTCCTTGCCGCTGTGCGGGGTGGCGGTCACCAGGATGAGGTGCCGGGACGCGTCCGCGGCTACCTTGCTGACGAGGTCGTGGCGGAGCTGGCGGCCGTCGCGGGACCCGGTGGAGCCGGCGGCGACGCAGGTGTGGGCCTCGTCGACGATGACCAGGTCCGGGCAGTGCCGGATGAACTCGTCGCGGTGCCTCGGGTTCTTGATGTAGTCGGTGGAGACGATGACGTTCGGGTGCCGCTGGAACAGCGACTCGCCGATGTCGAGCGAACGCTCCAGTCGCGGGACGGTCGAGGCGAGCACGAGTTCGGCGTGGATGCCGAACTTGTCGCGCAGCTCGTCCTGCCACTGCTCGGCCAGAGCGGGGCTGCATAAAATCGCCAGCCCGGACGCCTCGCCCTGCGCCAGCATCTCGGCGGCGATGAGGCCCGATTCGATGGTCTTGCCGATGCCGACGTCGTCGGCGATCAGCAGCCGGACGGTCTCCTGCCGCAGCGCCATCAGCAGCGGGACGAACTGGTAGGAGCGCGGGTCGACGGCAAGCTGGGCGAGGGAGCGGAACGGCCCGGCGCCGGAGCGGAAGCCGATGCGCAGCGCGGACCGCAGCAGCCCGGCCGAGCTCTGGTCGCCCAGGTCGTCCGGGGTGGGCGGCGGGAAGCTCGCCGTCTCGACCTTTTCGAGCGCGGGCAGCACGCCGACCAGGTCGTCCTGTGCGCCGCCGAGGGGGCGCAGCACCAGCAGCTCGGCATCAGAGCCGGGCTGCACGACCCATTCGCGGCCGCGCGCACGAACCAGTACACCTGGGGCGAATTGGGCGGCCTCTGGCACGTTGATGCTCACGTTCTGGGGGTCCTTTCGGGGGGAAGGTGCCGGACCGTTTACTTGTCGCCGGGGCCGAAGATGCTCCGGTGGGCTGAGACCGTGGCGTGCCAGTCGCCGTTGTAACGGAATCTGATCACCCACCAGCCAGTGTTGATCAGTCGCTCCTCGGCCTCCTCGTCACGGGTGCTGACGTGCTCGCTGTTGTGGGCCGGGCCGTCAACGAACACGGCGACCTTGGCCTGTCCGGGCAGCCGGTACACGTAGTCGGGCTGTGCGAGCGCCTCGGTGACGAGAACCTGCTGCTCGGTGGGAAGCCGGTAGCCGCGCTCCCGCAACCACGTGATCAGCTCGCCCTCCAGGCTGCTTCCGGCCTTCTCGATCAGCACGGCGGGCTGCTCGTCCCGCTCGACCTTGCTCTGCGCGAGGCGGAGCAGCAGGTCGCGGACGGCATGCCGGTCGATCATGTGGTGGAGCAGCTGATTTCCGAAGGACAAAAGGCAGTCATAACAGCCTTTTTCACAGCGGTTCTCCGGCCGCGGACCGCCGAGGTCGTCGCCGGTGTCCGCGTCGAAGTGGGCGATGTGCAGTGCTTCCCGCGCCACGCGTGCCAGCGCGTCCCGGTCGGACTGGAGGCGGCGCAGGACGCCCGCGCCGCCCTCGGCGGACTCGATGAACAGCATCCGCAGCCGGTCCGGACCGTTGTCGGGCGGCAGCGGCTCGCTGTCCAGCTCGGAGTCCTCCAGTTGGAAGACGGCTTCGATGCCGCGTTCCAGGGCGTATTGGAGCGAGATCGCGGTCTCGGTGGGAACCGGTTCGGCGAGGGTCAGGACGAGGATGTTGCGGCGATCTTCCACGTACGGGATGACGCGCAGCTTGCGGACCTTGTCCTCGGTCTCGCCGTCGGCGAGGCCGGTCTCCTCGTCGGTGAGCTCGGTTCCTGGCGCGGCGGCCTTGGCGTCGCGGGACGGAAGCCAGCGGCCGTTGACGGTGTCGAGCCAGAAGCCGGTCTCGCGGTCCTTGCCGCGCCGGTAGCCGAGGTTAGCGACGCGGACGGTGGCGCTGTCGCCGTAGTCGAGGTTCGCTATCGTCCCGTCCCCGTCGGTCGCTCGCGCCTCCAGGCGTCCGCGGCGCTTGCCGTGGTCATGGAAGCGGTAGGACGTCTCCAGCTCGAAGCCGGCCCGGCGGCGCTCCTCCTCGTCGGAGGAGATCCGCTCGCGGCGTTCGGTGAAGACGGTGTGGAGTTGCATCCAGCCGCCGGTGGCGATGGGGAGCGGCGTCTCGCAGATCTCGCAGATGTCGAGACCAGGATGCGGCTCGTGGTGGTATCCGCAGTTTCGGCAGCGGCGCGCCTCGCCGGTCGCGACGTCGCCGCCCTCCTCTGTGGGCACCTGGACGCGCTTGACCTGGTAGCGGCTTCCTTCGTGGTAGATCAGGGCGCCGGGGCCGAACTCGCGGATGGCGATGAAGCGGGAACGCTGTAGGTAGTCGCCGTCGCGGTCGGCGAGCTTGCCGCCTCGTCCGGGGATGTAGGCGGCCAGCGGCAGGCGCGGGAACGAGTAGCCCGGCAGGAAGCCTTCCGACGCGAGGTAGCGGTAGGGGTTGAAGTCCGAGAGGGTGCCGCCGTCCTGCTCGTTGCGCAGCAGTTTCAGCTGGGTCTCGGCCTCGGCGCGGCGGCGTTTGGCGCGCTGCCGGGCGTCGGCGGTGAGGGTGTAGTCGTCGGCGCGGTCGTGCTGGAGTTCGCGTTCGGCCTTGGCCCGCTTGTAGAGGGTCCGCCACCGCTCACAGGCGGCGTTGAACTCGCCCGGCGCCGATCGCACGACGCGTTCGAGCCATTCGTCGTCCCACCATGAGGTGTCCTTTTCCAGCTCCACGACGAGGCCGGCGAGCATCCGCTCGGCGCGTTGCCGGGCACGTTCCTGGGCCGGCTCTGCGTTGATCTGCTCGCGCACATGGCGGAGGAGAGGGAGTTCCGGATCGCCGATGTCGATCAGTTCCGGCATGGCGCGTCCGAGCGGCAGTTCGGTCTCGGCCAGCCAGATCGCCTGGACGTGCGAGCGGACGAGGTCCTCGTTGCCGAGGTCGAGGCGCGGCGCGGCCACCGAGCCCGAGACCATCTGGTCCGAGCGCCGGAAGTAGTAGCGGTCGTGGCTGTTGCCGCTGGCGCAGTAGGTGGTGACCAGGGCGGCCTGGCCGGACCGGCCGGCACGTCCGCTGCGCTGCGCGTAGTTGGCCGGGGTCGGCGGGACGTTCCGCATTGTCACCGCGTTGAGCCCGGCGATGTCCACACCGAGCTCCATCGTGGGGGAGCAGTACAGCAGCGGCAGCTTCGCCTTGCGGAATGCCCGCTCCCGGTCCTGGCGGACGTTGCTGGGAACCTGCGCGGTGTGCTCGCGGGCGAACAGGCCCGCGAAGCCCCGGGACTGCTTCTGGTAGAGGTCGCGGAAGAACGGGTTGACGCGCGGGCGGGTGTCGATGCCGTTGAACTGCCAGCGCAGCGGATCGGCGACGCCGTACTCGCCGTCGCCGGCCCGCCAGATGATGACGGCCGCGTTGATGCGGTAGCCCGGCACTCCGCCGTTCTTCGCCGGGACCGCCTCGGTGATCAGCCCGTGGTTGGCCAGGACGTGCAGCAGGTCGGTGATGATCTGCTGGGCGTCCTCGGTGTCGATCTTGTCCGTCCAGGCGGGGAAGCGTCCGGGGCGGCGCAGGTGGCGGCCGAACCTGCTGCGGCCGGACAGGTTGAGGTCGCTGCGGCTGCCGCCCGCCTTGCCCGAGCGGGCGAAGGCGGCGCCGACCGGCACCATCCGCTCCCGCTCGGCGAGGGCCCACGGGTCCTTCAACTGGCGGGAGAGCTTGCTCATCTCCTCGAAGCCGAGATCGGTGAGGCATTCGACGTCGATGGCGAGGACGCGGCGCATCTCGTCGAGCAGGATGCGGATCAGCTCGGCGCGCGTCTGCGGGTCGGCGGTGCGGAGCGGGCCGCACGTGCCGGTCCACGTCTTCTCCAGGGCCGATAACTCGTCCAGGTCGGCGTAGTCGATCCTGATAAGGCCGGTTTGCTCCAGATTGGGCATGGTCACGCGCCAGCCGCGCTCGAGATCGACGAACAGGCGGTAGGCGACGACCTCGCGCAGCGCCCGCTGGGTGCGCTTGCGCTGCGTCGACAGCTCCTCGGGGTTGAGGGCGTAGTCGGCATGGTCGAGGTGAAGCTGAGCGGTCACCGCCTGCGCGACGTTCTCGTGGTGGAGGCCCTCGTCCTCCTCCGCAAGCGCGGCCTGATAGAGGGCGCCGCGGAGCTGGGCGACCTGCGCGAAGTCGTTGAAATGACCGGCCTGGAGGCTGGCGTCCTGCCGGTTGTCGACGAACGTCAGCAGCTTGCGGGCGTTCTCGGGAAGCTCCTCCTCCGGCATCGCCTGGAGGCTGCGGACGATGCTGCCGCTCAGCACCGACACCGCCGAGCTTCGTCCCTCCTGGTCGAGCCGGGCGAGCTTGCCGAAGTCGTTGCCGCGTGCCTGCTCGTAGGAGACTCCGCAGCTGAGGCAGAAGCCGAACGGCGTGGGCACGAACGCGGCGCGGACTCCGTCGGTGGCGCCGGAGTCGCGGTCGAGGACGGTGCCGTCCGGGAGGACGCGCAGCACCTGCGGGACGTACTTGCGGCGGGACTGGATCACCTCGGGGTTGCCGCCCGAGTCGAGTGTGAGCCAGTTGTCGGGCAGGCGCTGCTCGTCCAGCGCCTGGGCAGTCGTCTCGGGCCAGGGCGAGCGCTCGGAGACATAGAGGTAACCGGCCTCGTCGTCATCACCGCGGCGATGCCGGATGACGGTGCGGCCCGCCTGCTCCTCGCGTGCGACCGACAGGTACTCCTGGCCGCACTGGCGGCAGAAGGCCAGGGGAAGCAGGAGCTTGTCGGGCTCGCCCGGAACGCGCAGCTGGTAGTCGCGGGTGACGCGGCGAACGCTCTCAGGTTCGAGCGACACGAAGACCGTGTCGCCCTTCGACAGGAACTGGTGCAGCCGGAAGGCGAACAGGAACCGGCCCTTGATGCCCAGGTGCGGTGTCTCCGAGCCGGCCTTGAGCGTCGTCTTGATGGCCTCGGCGCAGCGTTCCCCGGACATCCCGGTCAGCTCCGCCAGCTCTGTGGCCGCCTTCTGTACGGTCGTGGGCCTGCGGCGGATCAGCCGTCCCGTGCCCTTCTCGGTCTCCACGCCGAACGTGGTCTCGATCCAGCGCGCGAGCGGGTTGGCGACCAGTTCGTCGTAGGTCGCGCCGCGAGGCGGCTGAGCGATCTGGACCGCCAGTTCCACCGGGTCGAAGCCGCCGTCCTCGGTCGAGCGCGTGAGCGTCTCGCCGATGACCCGGTGCCGCTCGATCGGGGTGTCGAAGACCTTGCTCGCGACCTCGGCCACGGTGCGCGCCTGGTTCTCGGTGCCGCTGTCGGTCGCCATCGTCGCGGACGTGCCGACGCACTGCAGGTCCCGTGCGTCGCAGGCGTCCCGGACGCGGCGCACGAGCATCGCGACGTCGGCGCCCTGCCGGCCCCGGTAGGTGTGCAGTTCGTCCAGTACCAGGAAGCGCAGCCCGTGGGCGGCCTGGATGAGATGCCGGCGCTCACGCGGGCGGGTGAGCATCAACTCGAGCATGACGTAGTTGGTGAGAAGGATGTCCGGCGGGTCATCGAGGATGGCGCGCCGCTGCGCCTCCTTCTCTTGACCGGTGTAGCGGGCGAACGTCACCGGCTCGCGGCCCTCGCCATAGCCGTTGCGGAGGAACTTGCCCAGTTCCTCGAGCTGCGAGTTGGCGAGGGCGTTCATCGGGTAGACGATGATCGCCTTGACGCCTGCCGGTGCTCCCTGCTCACGGAGCCGCAGCACCCGGTCGACGATCGGGATGATGTAGGCCAGCGACTTGCCGGACCCCGTACCGGTGATCAGGACGTAGCTGTCACCGGTCCTCGCGGCCTCGATCGCATCACGCTGGTGCTGGCGCAACGTCATCGCTTCGCCGTCGAGCGAGTCCTCCGCCTTGCGAAGCCGGAAGATGCGCTCGGTCTCCGGATGCAGGATCCCGGATCGGACCAGTTCGGGAACCGACCCGCCGTCCGCGAAGGACGGGTTCAGGGACAGCCACGGGTCGGGCCATTGCTCCCCCGCGTCCAGCCCCCGCCGCACATGATCAGCGATGTCGTCGTCCCGGACGTTGACCGCCCCTGACGTGAACTGCCGGTAGTCCCGGATGAGCTGATCGTGCACTCCGAAGACGTCCATGTCCCCCTCTTACGCAGCTCGCGCCCAACCGCGCCCTGATTCCATATCCAGAGGGCCACTTCAACCCCTTCGGAATAACGTTTAAATTTCGACCCGAGAGGGTCAGGCCACTCATTGAATGATGGCCTCCTCGGCGTCGTCAAGGCCGAGTGGAGGGAAGGCCTTCTTCGCGACGCGGGCAACGACTCGCGTGAAGGCCGCGTCCACGGTCCCGCCGACGACACCGCCGACCCCGGGGACCAATTTGGTCAGGGTGATCATTGAACGCTTCGTCCCGTACTTCGCCACGAGCATGAAGCCGACCTTCTTATTGATCGCCCGCAGTACGTCAATGGGGATCTTCTTGATCGCGGTCTCGGCCAGCTTCTGACTGACTTTCACTCCGAACCCCGAAAGCACGGCATTCGGTGACCCGCCCGCGACCGTGATCAGGATGGCGTTCCGCACGATCTCGTCTCGAAGATCCCAGCCGCGCAGGTGAGCGATCGCGCCGACCATCCTGGCGTTGAGAACGGCCTGGCCGGTGATGTTCGCCGGAAGCGTCACCGGAAGCGCGATCAAGCCGCCAAGGCCTGTCACGAAGCCGGCCGTGCCCACCATCGCGGTCGTCTCGTTGATGATCCGGCGAGCCGCCTTCTCCGGGTCACCGAACGACTCGGCGCGCGCCTCGGCGTAGGCGCGCGAGCCGGTGAGGGGGCCGACACCGTCGTCGACCACCTTCATCAGTTGATCGACCAGGGCCGCTCCGACCTTCTCGAGCTTGTTCAGCTTCTCGTCGGGCTTGTCGGGCTCGTCCGCCGGTCGCGCCTCCTCAGCAATCGGCTCCGTCCCATCGCCGGCCTCCGAACGCTCTGCCGCCGCCACGCCCACCTGCCCTCACGTCACTGTCCACACCTGTGCCGCCACCCGTCCGAGCAGGTCGTTTCGGCGCGTCGGACCAGCGCTGCGCACATGCCGACATGCAACGGACGCGCATACCCAAGCCCGACGTACGTAGATATATACCGCTAAGTTGACTGTGAACGCTATTAACCTGACCAGAATCGGCCTACCGGTCGATGCATCATCCGGCAGCCATGCACACCCGCACGACTGCTAGACGGCCGAGCTCCCCGGTCCGTTGACACCGGCCACGTCAGACAGCTCCCTTGCCCACTCTCGGAACACTGGGCCGCAGACCGGACCCGGAAAGCTGCCACAAGGCCCTCAAAGGGCACGTGCGCCAGGCGGCGAGCCTCAGAATCGTCGGTCGCTTTCCTTGGGGTGACGGGCGGCGAGTCCGGGGCGCCTTACAGCAGGCCGACTGCCTCGGTTGGGTCGGTGACGGCCAGGTAGTCGTAGTTGCCGGGGCCGACCGTGCGTTCGAGCGTTTTGATGATCTTCTGGCCGTTGTCGCGTGGGCCCTGGATGTAGAAGGGTTTGCCGTCCTTGCCGAAGGTGATGGCGCTGGGCGGGGACCATGGACCCAGCAGTTCGGCCGCGGCCTCGAAGTCGGGGTGGGGCTCGAAACCTAGGCCGCGTGCGTAATCGACCGCCCCGTACACCAGATGCCGGGCCAGTTCCGGGGGCGCGGGCAGGTGGCGGCCCGAGAAGGAGAAGAAGAACTTGTCGGTGTATTCGGGGAGGCGGCTCGCGGTCATCTCCGTGGGCGGCCAGGCGTTCTTGACGCCCAGGCAGTAGACGTCGACCAGGAATCCCGCCGCTTTGACCCGGTTGTGTCCGGCGGTCCGCGCGACTAGCACCCCGGCCAGGCCGGATGCCTCGGATTCGGGTGTGGCGAGGGCGGGCCAGTCGGGCTCACCCGCGACCGTCAGTCCGCTGCTCCACTCCGGTGTGACATAGCAGGCGACGATCTCATCGGATTGCGCCCGTGCCGCCGCCACCGCCCGGATCAGTGGGGTCACCTTGGCCGGGGAGAGACCGAGTGCACGGGCGATCTGCTTGGGGGAACGTCCGGACGCGCGGAGTTCCCCGACCTGGGCCAATAGTTCGTCGTTGTTCATGGTCGCCTTCAGGAGGAATCGGGTGTGGTCGTCTGGTCGGGGTTCAGCCGGGTGCCTGGAGCCCCGCCCTGTCCAGTAGCTGTTGGAGCAGTTTCTTTCCCGGGTGGGCGGCGCGGAGCTGGGCGACGAACTCGGAATACTCGGTCTCCTGGCCGCATCGCCCGGCGAGGTTCTGTGCGGTTAGTAGGCATCTGATGGCGTCCTGATAGCCGGGGCGGCTTCCGCGCCGGACGTGGGTTTCGGCCAGGTCCCGGTAGATGGGGATCGCGTCCTCGGGGTGGGTCCGCGCGTGGGTCTCGACGACGCGCATCCGCAGGTCATGGTCGACCCGGTGATTCTGCACGATGTCCCACGCCGCGGGAACGTCGTCCTGGCGCAGCAGGATCCGTACCAGCAGATCCGCATGCTCGACGGTCCGGGTTCGCAGCAGTTCCATGGCACGCGCTCCCCACGTGGCGTCCTGGCCGGCTGCGTCGGTCAGGTCGACGTAGGTCTGCACGGTGGGGGCGGTGGTGAACCTGGTCCACAGCACCTCCAGCGCGTCCGCGTCACGGCCGGCGCGTCGGTGGCAGTCCAGAGCCAGCGACAGCAGCCGGGGATCCGCCGGGTCGTCGCTCAGTCCCCTGGTGATCCACACGAGTGCGTCATCATCGCGGCCATCCTCGATCAGGACGTCGGCGATGTGGACGAAGTCCCATGATCTGGACGCCGTGCGGGCCAGGAACTCCACCACGGCGTCGGTTCCGCCCTGGGCACGGGCCAGCCCTTCCCGTAGTTTCCGCAGCCTGTAGGGCTCCCGGCCGCTCCCGTTCGGGGCCGGGCGTTCTCGCTCCAGGAGTTCCCCGTAGCGGTTCAGGCCCTCGGGCCCGAGGACGTCGGCGTACTCGGCCAAGTTGTCGAAGGTTCCCCAGCCGCTGCGCAGGGCACCGGCCAGCAGCCGTCCGGCGAGTGCGACGGGATCGGGGGCACCCGCGCGGCATGCGTCCAGGTGCAGGTCGGCTGCGCGCGCGAGGGCGTCGGGCAGGTCACTGCCGAAGCATCCGTCCCCCAGGACGTCCTCTAGCAGGCGGATGGCATCCTCGGTGAGGTCGACGACGGCGTCGGGCGCCTCCTCGAGCAGACCCTCGATGTCGTCGAGGACCTCCTCCAGATCCTCGGTATCGGGATACCACTCGTCGAATTCGTAGTAACCGTCATCGCGCTCGGCCGTCATCTCGGCGACGACGCTCGCGATGTCGTCGCGCAGTTCCTGGACGACGAGGGCGTCCGGACCGCCGGCCGCCTCCAGCAGTCGGCTGGTGAGCGCGGGGTCGCCGGCTGCCAGTTCGGCGAGCTTGGCCGCCAGCCACCCGGAGTCCTTGGTGCGCAGTACGGCCAGCAGGTCCGGTTCGCGCCGTTCGGCACCCGACCGCAGCCAGGTCAGCGCCACCGCCACGGCGTGCTCGCACAATCGCGGGACCGGAGCGGCGCAGTGGGTGTGGGCGCAGTCCGCATCCAACCCCGCCGTGGTGACCAGCAGGTTCACTGCGGCGTCCTCGACGTGCGCGCCGACGCGTGTCCCCTCCACCGTCACCGCATCCACCACGCCGCGATCGGCGAGCGAGCGACCGAACTCGAACGCCTCCTCGCCGGCCTGGGAGCGCACGTTCTGCTCGGTGATCTCCACGCTGGCCATGCAGCTCATTGTCCCGTAGCCGTGGCGGCACAGCGCCCCGTTCGGTCATGCCCGCCGGGACGTCAGACGATCAAGGTGCCCTGGCGCGTGCTCGCAGTACTTGTGGACGTCCTGCCGCGAAATCCGTCGACGGGGAGCCGGTCAAGATCGGCGGGAGGTTCTGCGGCGGCTCACGGAACGGGTCGACCTGCGGGTAGGGCGGCGCGGTCGAAGCGGGCGATGAGGCTGGGTTTGCGGTGGTGCTTTCGGTGCAGGAGCGCGAACCGTTCGGTGAACTCCTGGGGGATGCCGGCGCGCTCGGCGATGACCTGTAGGTCTTTGAGGAGTTCGACGGCCTTGTCGTAGTCCGACGGTTTACGGGTGTCGATCAGTTCGTCAATGCGCGTCCAGGTGATTTCCGGGTCGCGCGCGATGGCGTCGAGCCTCTTCTCGCGGGCCGCCGCGCGCTGTTGCTCGCGGCGGGCCTCCTGCGCCGCACGTGCCACCTCGGCTCGGCGTTCACGCTCGTTGCGGATTGCGGCGGCGGTGTCCAGCAGTTCGGCCACCGTGCGTCGGGGACGGTCGTCGGTTGCGGTGTCGGGGGCGCCGCGGAAACGGCGGAGCAGCTCCATTTGCACCTGGGGCCCCTGACCTTGCGCGACGCGGAGGAGGAGAGCCTTCCCTTCCCTCGCCGGCAGTTCTTCGATCCACTTGGCGAGCCGGGTGGAGTCGTCCTTGGTCTCGGTCAGGGGTGGGCTCGTCTGGGCGGCGACGTTGAGCAGATCGGGGTCGAGTCGGAGGAAGTCGGCGAGTGCGCGCTGGGAAGCGGTGAGGGAACGCAGCCCTGCGGGTACCGGAGGTTCGAGTTCGTCGTCCTCGTCCTGGTCGAAGGCGTCCTCGTCGCGTTCCCACGTCCCGTAGGCAGCGAGCCAGGCGAGGTAAAGAGGGCGCAGGTCTCCGGTGGCGAGTTCGGTGCGGGCTCCAATGATTGCCGAGAGGGAGTCGTCGGCGCCTTCGTCCCAGTCGCCGCCCTCGTCCTGGCTGGTCAGATCGAGGATGAGGTGCTTACCGGAGACCTCGGCGGTGACGTGGGGGTCGACGCAGTATCGCTCGGCGACCTTGAGGGGGAGCAGCGTGCGAGGAAGGCGGAGCATCACTTGGTGGGTGCCCCAGCTGGTGACGTATAGATGGGCGTCGTAGTAGCGCCGCATCATCGCGTGCGGGTCGCCCCCGAAATCGCCCCAGTGGTATTCGTTGGTGAAGCTGGTGGCGGTGATCCGTGCTCGGGTGGACAGTGCCCGGACTTCGGCCTGCTGCCGCTCGTCCAAAGGCCGGTCCACGGCGAGGAACTCGTAATACTGGTAGCTGCTCATATTCGCTTGTCGTCAGGGGTCCCGGTGCCGGTAGGCGTCGACGGTGGTCGACTCCACGAGCGCGTCCAGTTCGGCATCGCTCAGGATCGCCACTCCGATCAGCGTAGTGAGGCCACGCGGACGTTGTGGGAGTTCACCTTGGATGGCCGGTTGCGCGGGATGTCGGTCGGCGGCGGTTTCAACATTCGGGTTGAATGGCTCTGTGACGGATGCACAGGTCATCGAGGTGCGGCGGCTGATCGACGGGTTGCGGTGGGATCGCCGCCGTGATCCGTATCGGGGACGCAGGGAGTACGCGGCGCGGGCCGGTGAGGTGGCGGCGGAGATCGACCACCTGATCAAGCGGGAGGCGGCGGCGCAGGCGGTTCCGCTGGCGCGCCGGGCGGTGGAGCGGGTCACCTCGACGTTGATGTACTTGGACGACTCGCCGGGGATCGTGGGCGATCAATTGCGCGAGCTGATGTTCCTGTACGCCGAGGCGTGCAAGGCGGCGCCGCCGGATGCCGGGCGGCTCGCCGCGTGGCTGGTGAAGACGCGGCTGGACGGACCGGGCTGGCCCGACATCCGGCTGGCGGAGTTCAAGGATGCGCTGGGGGAACGGGGCCTGCGCGAGGCCGCCCGGCTCGTGGAGGAGCGCCGCGCCACCGATGATCCGGATTCCTGGACGGCCACCGTGGGCGTGCGGGACATGCGTGAGCAACTCGCGGCGGTCTCAGGGGATGTGGACGCGCATGTGGCAGTGCTGGCCGAGGATCTACGCGGCACCTACCGCTACACCAAGATCGTGCAGGTGTTGCGGGCGGCCGGGCGGGACGCCGAAGCGGAACGGTGGGCCCGCGAGGGACTGGCACGTGACGGTGCGGGCCATCAGGCCGACGTCCTGCGGGACCGGCTGGTGGATCTGCTGCTGGACCACGGTCGCGGTGACGAGGCCATCGCGTTGCGGCGGGCCGCGCTGGAGCACCGGACGATGCACATCGACTACATGGCGCTGCGCAAGACCGCCGAACGGGCCGGCCGGTGGCCCGACCTGCGCGACTCGGCGCTGAGCGTGGTCCGTGGCCGGGCTCAGGTCGATTCCCGCTACGTCACCCAACTGTCCGACGTCCTGATCGGTGAGAACCTCCTGGACGAGGCATGGCAGCTCGCCGTCACGCATCCGAACGAGTTGCACGAGTCGCAGTGGTACCGGCTGATCGAGCTGTGGGAGGTCGGGCATCCGGCCGACGTGATCGCGCCCTACCGGGACCTGATCGAGCTCCGGTTGGCAGCGACCGGTGACAAGTACCGCTACAACAAGGCGGTCAAGACGATCGCCCGGCTTCGTGAGGCGTACCGCCGGTCGGGTGACGAGGACGGTTTCGCCGGCTACTTGGCCGGCCTCCGGAAGGGCCACAAGCGCAAGACGTCGTTCATCGCCAGACTGGACAGGGCAAAACTTGATCCCTGACAACCTTCCTTGAGCACAGACGGCCGGTGATCCCGCCCGAGGTCGGCCGCCATCTTCGGCATTCTGTCGACCCGATGCGCTGAAGCCCTGGGCTTCAGGCGGCTTGGGCCCGGTGGTCTGGAGGAGCATTCGCGGACTGATGATCCGGCGTGGCTGCCGTCCTGGCTCGCCGCCGCCGACTACCTGCGGCTCATGACCGAGGCTCCCGGACGTGTCAAACCCTGCGCGCACCCTGACTGCGTGCTGCACTTCTACGACACGACCAAGAGCGGTACCCGTCGCTGGTGCTCGATGGCCGGCTGCGGCAACCGCGCCAAAGCCGCCCGCCATTACGAGCGCACGAAGACCCGCCGTTGATCCGTGAACAGGCGGCGATTTCACACAGCGGCGATGCTTTGTAGCCACGCCTCGACGGTGTGGTAGTCGGCTTGGGTGATGCCGGTCTGCGGGTTGATGCGGTGGAGCAGGGCTTGACCGGGGTGGTGTGCGGATACCCAGGCGCGGTCGTTGTGGCCGATCTCGTCATCGAGCCAGGTGAAGGGGCGTCCTTCCGCCCAGGCGTGGTGCAATGCACTCGTTCGCGTCGTCCATCCAAGTGGTGGCCCAGACCAGCTCGCAGCCGAGCGCCATCAGCCGCCTTCCGTGCTCAGGATCGATCCTGGACAAGAGCGGATTCTGTTCAGCATCGGGCGCTGAGAGTGCCTGGTAGGTCGGATACCTCCCGGACTCGGCCCCGAAAGGGATCAGGGGGCCGTCTACGTCGAGGAAGAGCAGCGGGCGCTGCCTGGATCCGGTCACGGCCGCACGGTATCGACGAAGGTTACGGCGTCCCGCGCGCGGACCCGTCCCGGGAAGATGTCGATCACCGGAAGCCTCGTGACGCGAGTTCAGCGTTCGGGCGTCGGACGATTACTCTGCGCCATAGGCTGGGTGCATGACCGACCGGCCGGATCCCGATCAGCTCTTCGACGTCGACATGTACAGGGCCGTCTGGCCTATGGGCTCCGAGAAGATCGAACTGATATCCGGGCATCCTCTGTTCTACGGCATGTTCGACCGGGTCGATGTCGAGGCGGCCGAGCGCGCGTTCCCTGGGCGTCCGGCCACGATCGAGCGCTGGTACGGCGAACGCGGCAACCTCCTCTTGCATGCCTCCACCTGCACACCTGAGACCTGCCCCGAGTGGCCCAGCGAGGAATTCTGACCCGAGCGCTGCCGCCCGATCGACAGGCTTCGTCTCCGTCCATCGACGTGCAACTCCCCGCATCTGACCGCCGGCGCGAGCCCCGCTTCCCGGTGGTATCGGACGGCGCGCTCTCCCCGTAGGGCCAGCGCAGACCACGGGCGGCAGGCCATCGGCTCGTTCGTGGCGTACGGCCGGAGGATTGGTAGAGAGTCGTCGGAGGGATGTCGAGGACGCGGTGGGCTGTTCCGACCTGTCTTGGAGAGGGCGTCGATTCGGAGGTACGGACATGTCGCGGAACGTCGAGACCGTCAACACCTACCTGGACGGGTTCCGGAAGAACGACCACGCGCAGATCTTGGACTGCTTGACCGATGGCATCGAGTGGACCGTCTTCGGGGGCTTCCACCTGGTCGGGAAAGAGGCATATGACCAGGCGATCGATGGGCCGCCCGAGCTTCTCAACCCGCCGCGGCTGGAGGTCATGCGGATGGTCGAGCAGGGGGAGGTCGTCATGGCGGAGATGACCGGGACGGTGAAGCGGGCCGCAGGGGGTGAGATGCGGATGTCCATGGCGGAGGTGTTCGTCATGCGGGACGGGAAGATCGCGGAGCGTCGTGCGTGGGTCGTCGAGTTGAAGGAGAACGACTACCGCTGATCGGGGGTCGTCGCGCGGGACGGTTCGGGCAGCGGTGGACGCCGATTACCCGTCCCGTGCGTCCCGTCCCTCGACTGGCGAATAGCCCTGCTCAGAGGGTGACGGTCCACGCTAGGGCCAGGGCTGCGGTCGCCAGGATCAGCCAGGTCGTGTAGTCGCCGATGCTGCCGCTGTGGACGGTTTTCACGCCGATTACGGGTGGACGGATGACAGTGCGTAGTGGGTCCCTGAGGCGCGCGGGTAGGCGTTGCCAGTAGAGGCCCACGGCGGCGAAGAGGAAGGCTCCTGCGAAGGAAAGTGCACCGTAGAGCCAGTCGCGTAGGGGGATGGTGTGTTCGGGTAGAGGTCGGAGCGGTGGGGTTACTCCTTGGATTACCTGGCGGGCATGGGTTGCGTGGTCGTGTAGGGCTGCCGCGGCTTTTATCGCGTGGCCGGGGAGGTCGGGGGCGAAGGCCAGGAAGTAGGCGATGACCGCCAGAAAGAGCGGAGCCGTCAGGGGCCATAGGCGATGGTGGCTGGAGTGAGTGCGGCGGGGTTTCTGTTCCTGGCTGGTCAGGGTCGGGTCGTGGGCGGGGCCCCAGCCCAAGAAGATGCGGGCTATGGCGCGGATTACTGCGGCGGCGCTCAGGGCTATGCAGAGGGCCAGGATCGGGGGCGCCCAGGCGTAGCCGGTGGTGGTCAGGCCGTCGTAGATGAGGGTTAGGGAGAGGAAGGGGCCGAAGCCTGGTGGGGCTGCCAGGCCGGCGGCGCATATTGTCAGGAGGATGGCCAGGTAGGGGTGGTGGGTTCGGCCTCTGCCGTGTAGGACGGTTTCGTCGGCTGACCCCAAGCGGACGATCAGCATCCCCAGGCACAGCATTAGGGCACCACGCAGAAGGCCGGCGGCGATGATGTACATGATCGAGCCGGCTAGCCCGGTGTCGGTCAGGGTTGCTATGCCTGCCAGTACTACACCGCCGTTGCTTACCGTCATGAATGCCAGTTGGCGTTTCAGGTCGGCTTCCAGGAAGCACATGATGGCGCCGAGGATTGCGCTTAGCAGCGCCAAGGCCAGGAGAGCGTGGCGGACGGCGTCGGAGGTGCCCAGAGTCGGGGCGAAGACGGTGGCGTGGACGCGGGAGTAGACGTCGAAGGCCAGGTCGCTCATTACCGCGGTGAAGATGGCGGCTGCGGGCGCGGTCGCCACGCCGTAGGCGTCGGTCAGCCAGAAGTGGAACGGGGCCGTCCCGGCTTTGACCAGGAAACCCACGGTGATGAGGGTCAGAGACAGGACCAGCAGGCCGGACGGGTGGTCTCGAGCCAGGGTTGTGCCTATGCCCACCAGGTTGAGGTTCCCCGTACGCCCGTAGAGGACGGCTATGCCCATGAGTAGGGTCAGCGTCCCGATTGTGTTGAGAACCGCGAAGTCCAGTGCGCCTTGCAGGACTTCTGGGCGTGACACGTTGTAGCCGCTCAGCGCGTAGGCGGCGACGCTCATCAGCTCCAGGAAGACGAAGATGGTAAAGAGGTCACCGGAGAGGACGAAGCCCACCATGCCGGCAAGGAACGCCAGCATGAGTGAGTAGAAGAGGTGGCGGATGTTCTCGAAGTGGCCCCAGGAGAACACCAGGGCGGCCAGAACGGCTATCGCAGCCAAAGTCGCTTCGGCGGCGGCGAGAGGCTCTACAACGAAACCGATTCCCCACGGGAAGCCGTCCTGCACCGGGTGCCAATCGCCGAACCAGTAGACGATGGTTCCGTGGCCCGAGTCGATGGTCAGTGCCAGCGTCATGGCGGTCACGGCGGCGGCGCACGCTATGGCGAGTGCGTCCGGGACCAGGCGCGGTAGGTGGGTGCCTACGGCGGCCAGTAGGGCGGCGCAGATCAGGGGTAGCGCAATGACCAGGGGGACTAGCTGGTTCATCCGCGCGTGGGCCGCATCTGTTCCGGGTCGACCGTCCCTGCGTGGCGGTGGGCTTGCAGTGCCAGCGACAGAACCAGCGCCAGGACGACGACGCTCACCACGATGTCGGTCAGGGTGAGGGCTTGCACCACCGGGTCGGTCAGAGGCGTCCCGGCAGGCTCGCCCTTAGTAACCGGCGGGGACGCGTCGCGGCGGTAGCCGACGGCCAGCAGCAGCAGGTACGTGGACGACTGCATGATGTTCAGGCACACGCCGAGGTGGACGTAGCTGCGGCTGGTCGCCACCCCGTACAGACCGGCGACGAACAGGACGCCGGCCACCACGTACGGGTAATAGGTCACCGCTCCGCCTTCGGCTGTACGTACTCCTCGATGAACTCGTGGTAGATCAGGACGAATGCGGCGGTGACCTCGATGCCGGCGGCCCAGTTCAGGGCGGCGATCGTGCCGCTGGAGGCGAGCGTCCCGGCTGATCCGAGCGGCATGGTGTTCGTCAGGAAGGCGGCGCCGGCGGTCAGGCCCAGGAAACCCACCGCGACGTAGGCGGCGGCGCCGAGGCCCTCGGTCGCGTCCAGCAGAGTGGACGGTGTCAGGCGACGGAAGTGCCGGTAGCTGCCGGCCGCCCACAGCATCAGCGCGCCGGCGGACGCGATCACGCCGCCCTGGAACCCGCCGCCTGGGGTGATGTAGCCGAAGGTGATCACCCACAGGCCGAACAGCAGGAGTACCGGTGCGAGCGTCCCGCCGACCGTGCGGACGGCGTCGCTGGTCACGACGTCGCGTGGACGCTGCTCCGCGGCGTCCCGGCCGGAGCGCAGCAACAGGACGAGACCCATGACGGCCGTGAAGAGGATGAACTCCTCGACCATCGTGTCCAGGCCGCGGTAGTCGAACATCACGGCGGTCACATAGTTCGTGATGTGGCGCTGGGCCCCAACGTGCTGGTTGATGAGGTTGCCGTACTCACCGATGCGCGTGCCGAATTCGGGCAGGCCGGTGTATCCCCAGACGAGGACGCCGAAGATGGCCGCCAGTGGGGGCAGCACCAGCGCCCGCCGCCACTTCATCCCTTTCCCCCGCCGTGGGTGACGAAGATGACGGGCAGCAGCACCATCGGGACGCCGATGGACGACACCGCGACCTCGGCGATCGCCACGTCCGGGGCCATCAGCGTCGCGAACGCGATGACCAGCGACAGGCCGAACAGGCTGAAGACGACAACCTGGCGCAGGGGGTCGCGCACCAGCACCGTCGCGACGGCCAGGACGCCGGCGAGGGTGAGTGCCATCGCCTGCAGGACGGTCGTCAGCGTCGCCGTCACGACTCGGCCACCTCCTCCGACTCCGAGCCCAGGTCGGGGCCGATGTCGCCGTGCAGCATGCGCCGTGCCGCCCGTCCGACCGCGTGGGTCACCACCGGGCCGAGCAGCAGGACCACCGCGCACGCCGTCACCGTCTCGACCGTGCCGGATATGCCGCCGGCGCCGCCGGTCACCACCACGGACGTGCCGATGAGCACCGGTCCGATGGTGGAGGACGCGGCGGTGTAGTGCAGCCGGTCGAAAACGTCCCGCATCCACCACACGCCGACGCAGGACACGAGCTGCGCGGCGACCCCAGTCCAGAGGAGCACCTGGGCGGCCAGTTCCGCAGCGCTCATGGCAGCCGGTCCAGGAACCGGGCGAAGATCAGGCCGCTGACGACCACGCAGACCGCGGTGATCAGCGCGAGCGACGCGAAGGACGACTGCTGCAGTCCGACGCACAGGCAGACCAGCACCAGTGTCGTCTGCGTCCCCGCCGCCTGGAGCGCGGCCACGCCGTCGATCGCCTTCGCGCGGACGCCGACGAGCAGCAGCGGAAGCCAGCCGGAGAGGAGAACGACCGCCGCGACCAGGAACAGCGGCCGGGTCACGAGGGACGCTCCGACGGTCGGTGCGGGCGCAGGTCGTGCATCAGCCGACGACCGGTATCGGGCGAGATGTCGAGGACGTAGCAGTTCGGCGACCAGCCCGCCACCAGCTGCACCCAGGCCCGCCGGCCGGCCGGCAGCGGTCCCTGGCCGGACGCGCCGGCGTCCTCAAGGAACACTCCGACGCGGCGCCGCCCCGTGACGATCGATTTCACCAGGACGTGGACGACGATCCCGAAGTCCACGAGAACGGCGACCGCGGCCGGGCCGAGTTCGCGGCACCACCTCCACCGTCCCCGGGCGTCCAGCAGGCCGGCCGAGACGACCAGGTCGGCGGCCGCCGCGGCGATCAGCGCCATGCCCGCGCCCCAGACGCCGGTCAACCAGGACCATTCGCCCACGAACAGCATCCAGAGGGCGAACAGCGGCGGCCACCAGCGCAGCACCCGCTGCACGCGGGACGAGACCGTCACACCGTCGCTCGCCATGCGGCGCCTCCCGAACCACGCGGCCGCACGGCCCGGCGCGGGCGGGCACAGAGCCGTCCAGGCGTCCTCCCCATGCCGGTCAGCTATGCCCATCCATGCCCTGCGTAACCTTCGCGTCGCGCTCCGTATCCATGTCTCCCCCACAGTCTCGGTTGGCGGCGACCAGGCCGGGTAGAGGCGACTCTTGATGTGGCATGAACCGCTATTCAGCGGTTCGTGGCGAACACCGGCGGCGTAACCCCTACGCTTTCCGGTCACGTTGCAATCCGTTGGGAGGACCGGCCGTGGACATCATCAGCCGGGAGGAGTGGGGCGCCCGCGCCCCGCGCTCCCGCTCGACGGTCACCTGGGGAAACCGCACCGAGTTCATCGTCCATTACTCCGAAGGCCCCACCACGCAATCGGTGCGGTCCATTCAGGACTTCCACATGGACGGGCGCGGCTGGTCCGATATCGGCTACAACTTCCTGGTCGACGTCCAGGGCCGGATCTACGAGGGACGCGGATGGCTGACGGTCGGCGCGCACGCGCCCGGCCACAACTCGTCCGGCATCGGCGTCTGCATGATCGGACGGGACGGCGACGCCACCTCGGCGGCCACGCGGTCCATCCGGGCGCTGTACGACGAGGCGGGCAGGCGGACCGGCCGGAATCTGGCGAAGCTCGGGCACCGGGACGTGTACGCCACGTCCTGCCCGGGCGATCAGCTGTACGCGTGGGTGCGGGCCGGGATGCCCGCCGAGATCGAGGAGGACGACATGCCGGATTACGTGTCCGTCGGGATGACGGAGGGCCAGGAGCTCCCGCCCAACACCTGGGTGACGGTCAACTGGGGCAAGGAGTACTCCGACTCGGCCCACCACCACTGGAACCAGGGCGGGCCCTCCCTCATCATCGGCTCCGCCCGCTACGCGCTCACCGCGAACGTCCGCATCGAGGGGCTGCCGCCGGGCACCGAGCTGCAGGCGCGCGCGATCGAGAACGCCGAGTCCGGCGGCCACGTCGAGAACGGTCCGATCGCCGAGTACGTCGCCAGCGACGGTGCGACGTTCCTCCACTACAACGTCGCGGCGGACACGGTGCGCAACGGCTACCGGGTGCGCTTCCAGGTCATCCAGTACGGCGCCGGGACGGGACGGATCACGGACGGCAGCGCGAAGGGTCTCGTCTGGTCCACCTGACCCGGCCGCCGCGCCGAGCGCCGCGCCGGCCCCGAGGCCGGTGATTTCGCCGATGCGGACGAGGATCCGAGGGTTCACAGTTCAGGGCGTTGGTTCCCCCCACCCCTGGAGGTCCCATGAAAAGGATCCTCGGAGCGCTCGTGGCGCTGTGCGCGGCGCTGGCGACGTTCGGGCTCGGACTGGCGCCGGCGAACGCCGCCGGGCCGCGACCGGTCGTCTTCGTGCACGGCTACACCGGCAGCGCGTCCAACTGGGTCACGGCCATGTCGGTGTTCCGCTCCGCCGGTTACAGCAGTGACCAGCTGTTCGCGTACGAGTACAACTCCTACGGCGACAACACGCAGAACGCCGCCGGTCTCGCCTCGTACGTCAACCAGGTGAAGTCGCGGACGGGCGCGTCCCAGGTCGACATCGTCAACCACTCCATGGGCGGGCTGGTCAGCCAGTACTACCTGAAGGTGCTGAACGGCAACGGCAACGGCAACGGCAACGTGGCGCACCTGGCGTCCATCGCGGGCGCCAACCACGGGACGACGTTCGCCAGCGCGTGCACCATCTTCGCGACGTGCCGCCAGATGCTTCCCGGCTCGTCCTTCATCCGGCAGATCACGGCGGGCGATGAGACGCCCGGCAGCACGCAGTACGCGACCTGGTACTCACCCTGCGACGGGATCATCATCCCCTACACCAGCACCCGCCTGGACGGCGCGAACAACCACTACGTGCCCTGCCAGACCCACATCGGCTACCTCACCGACGTCGTGCCCCTCGGCGCCATCGCCCAGTTCACCAAGAGCTGACCGACCCCCGGGCGGGACGCCACCGCGCCCCGCCCGGAAGCTCTGTGAACGCCAAGGCGTGCGGCTCAACCCACCGGACGACAGACCGGAGGTTCCGGAACAGGGTCGCATGGTTACGCTGAGTGCAGATGGGCGGTCTTCGGGGGGAGGCGGGCTTGTGC
>NZ_JABXFD010000132.1 GCF_013372625.1 Actinomadura sp. BRA 177 | reverse complement strand
GGGCGGGCCTGCGAGGCCGGGGGCTTCGGCGGGCCGGCCGGCGTCATGTCGCCGAACTTGCCGTCCGCGCGGCGCGGGGCCTCGATCGGCGGCGGCTCGCGCCGGGCCAGACCGAGGAAGCCGCCGACGAAGAGCAGGATGAGGCCGAGCAGGACCGCGCCGGCCGGGACGTAACTGCGTACCATGTCGATCTGCAGCGCGGTCTCGTTCGCCAGGTCGACCATGGCCTTCTGGTCCTTGTCGACGCTGATGAGGTCGGCCTGGGCGACGATCATCTTGCCCTTGCCGTCCGGTGTCTGGACGGTGCTGCGGATGTTCTTGCGGTGCTTCACCGGGATGCCGGTGCGCGGATCGACCCAGACGGTGTTGTACGCCTCGGTGTAGCGGTCCACCTTCTGGTCGCCGGCGTCATCGGGCAGGCCGAGCATCTTGGCGGGCAGCTTGGTGTCGAGCGCGGCCGTCTTCGTCAGCGGGATCGTCTGGGTGAACCGGTAGGTCGTGAGCCCGTGGACCTTCTCGACGGCGCCGAACTGCATCGGCGCCGCCTGCTTGGTCGTCATGTCGAAGAACGGGTAGTCGCGCTTCTGGACGTTCGCGATCGGGAACAGCAGCCCGTAACCGGACATCCGGACGGTGTTGTCACCGTCGACATGGACGCCGCAGCAGTTGACCAGCCGTGCCGTCCGGCGGTCGAAGGCGATGCGGAAGCCCTGGATCTGGACGGGCTTGTCCGGCTTGGCCTGGTCGTAGATGTTGGTCGTGGAGTCCCAGACCGCGATGTCGTCGTTGCCCTCGTTGGCGCGGACGTCACCGCGGACGGTGTTCTTGGCCAGCAGCGTGACGCCGGTCTTCGTCTTCAGGTCCGCCTGGTCGAAGTACGTCGCGTCCTTCGACTCCAGCAGCGTCACCTGATAGCGGTTCAGCGGCGCGACGACCACCTGGTCGGCGACGTAGAAGCGGACCAGCGGCGCAAGCGCCAGGAAGAAGGCACCCAGGCCGATCAGGACCAGGCCGACCGGTCGCCGCATGAACACCTCCGGGGGCTGCCGTCGTCATCGTCAACGGCCAGAAGGCCGGGTCCGGCATGTCGGAGTCACCCTACAGGACCTCTCAAACCCCCCGTCCAATAGGACACCACCCCCCGTCCCACTGTCCGGCGGAGTGACTGCCACGCGCCCGTACTGGCCGGTAAGCTCCGCGTTACCCACACGCCCCATCAGAGTGAGGTGGTAATTGACCTCGCCGGCACACCACCACTCAACCCCCCACGGCCACCCCACACACGAACGGCCAGCGGGCGGACACCCCACGCCCACCAAGCCACTACACGACCAGCCCACAACCCACCACCGTCCGACACCGCCGGGCCACCCCACCCCCAAACAGCCTGCGGGCGGCCAGCTCACACACGGTGAGCCGGTGACGCACGGTCAAGTTGCGCACGGACACCCCGCCCACCGCCAACCCGCGCACAACCAGCCGACGGGTGTCCAGCCCACGAACGGCCAACTTGCACATAGCCAGCCAGCCCACGGACACCGGATGTGCGGACAGCCGGTAAGCGAACAGCCGGTGGGTGATCAACCCACGCATGGTGAGCCCGCCGAACAGCGTGAGCCAGCCGGGCACGGCGAGGTGGCCGGGCAGGGCGAGTTGGTCGGGCAGGGCGAGTTGGTCGGGCACGGCGATGTGGCGGGGCAGGGGCCGGTCGGGGATGGGTGGGGTGGGTGGCTGCCCGTGCCGCGGCATTGTGCTTCGTTGGCTCGGTCGGTGCGGCTTTTGAGTGCGTTTCGGCGGGAGCGGAGTGAGCCGGAGTACTTCTATGACCTGATGGCGCGGGACACCGTTGCGCAGCTTGGGGCGTACGCCGATCTGCGGGGGGCGACCGTCATCGACGTGGGGACGGGGTTCGGGTTCTTCGCGCGGGCGCTGGCCGCGGCCGGGGCGCGGTGTACCGGGATCGACCATGATCTCGGGGAGTTGACCGCGCACGGCGGTCGTGGGGAGAACCGGCTCGTCGCGAGTGCGCTGGCGCTGCCGTTCCGGACGGGCGCCGCCGATGTGTGCTTCTCGTCCAATGTGCTTGAGCATGTTCCCGACCCGTGGCGGATGGGCGACGAGATGGTGCGGGTGACACGGCCGGGTGGGACGGTCTTCCTGTCGTTCACGAATTGGCTGTCCCCGTGGGGCGGGCACGAGACTTCGCCCTGGCACTACCTGGGCGGCGACCGGGCCGCGCGCTGGTACGAGCGCCGGACCGGGCGGCCGCCGAAGAATCGGTACGGCCGCAGCCTGCATCCGGTGTCGGTGTCGGCGGCGCTGGCCTGGGCCAGGCGGCGGGAGGACGTGCGGGTTCTGGACGCTCTGCCCCGATACCACCCGCGCTGGGCGGAGGGCATCGTGCGGGTGCCGGGCCTGCGGGAGATCGCGACCTGGAACCTCGTGCTCGTCCTACGGAAGAAGGACCGGTGAGAACCGTGGCGCGGCCGGCGCCGCCGCCGATCTCCGGGCATCAGGACACGATCGACGGGCTGCGGGCTGTGGCCGCGCTCGCCGTGCTCGTTTTTCACGTCGCGAGTGCGGCCGGGTCGATCACCAACCCGAACGGGCCGCGGTGGCTGTTCAACGGCGGCCAGATCGGCGTGCCCATCTTCTTCGCGCTGTCGGGACTGTTGCTCTACCGCCCGTGGGCGGCGGCCGCGCTGGACGGACGTGCCGCCCCGCGCACGCTGGAGTACCTGCGCAAGCGGGTGTTCCGCATCATGCCCGCCTACTGGGCCCTGATCGTGGTCTTCATGGTCACGGCGGGACGCGACCACATCGGCGACTGGGTCACGTGGGCGTCGCTGCTCACGCTCACGCAGACCTATCTGCCCGACCCGTGGTGGAACGGCCCGCTCGGCCCGGCGGAACTCGGGCAAGCCTGGAGCCTCGTCGTCGAGGTCGCCTGGTACGTCACGCTGCCGTTCACCGCGGCGATCCTCGCCTGGTACGCGCGGCGGGTGCGGACCCACGATGTCGGCGTCCGGGCCCGGCGGCTGCTGATCGGCATCGGCGTGTACGCGGCGCTGTCGTTCCCCTGGACGGTCGGCATGTTCGTCCCGGAACGGCACTCGCTGGCCGGGCTGTGGCTGCCGCGGTACTTCGTCTGGTTCGCGATCGGGATGGCGCTCGCGGTGGTGACGGTGTGGGCGCGGCTGGACGAGCGGCGCCCGGTCGCGGCGCTGTGCCGGGCCGTGTCGGACTCGTGGGCGGCGTGCTGGGTCGCGGCGGCGATGCTGTACGTGGTCGCGGCGACGCCCGCGGCGGGGCCGCTCAGCCTGCAGACGCCGGACGCGTTCTGGACGTCCACGCTGCACCTCGTCGTGTTCGGGCTGTGCGCGGCGGCGCTGGTGGCGCCGGTCGCGCTGGCGCCGGCGGGGCAGCCCGCGCTCGGCGCGATCCTCGGCAACCGGGTGATGCGGTTCCTCGGCCGGATCTCCTACGGCGTGTTCCTGTGGCAGCTGCTGATCATCGTTTCCTGGTACGCGGCGACGGACCGGGGTTTCCGCGGGAACGTCGCGACGGATCTGCCGCTGCTGGCGGCGGCGTCCATTGCAGCGGGGACCCTGAGCTACTACCTGGTGGAGCGGCCGGTCCAGCGGCTGACCCGGCGCCGGGAGCGGGCCCGCCCGGCCCCTGCCCGGGTGCCGTCCAGCTGAGCGAGATCCGCCCGGCGCAGCCGCCGCGCGGCGGCGGCTCCGCCGGCCGCCTCTCGCCCCGCTGGACGGCACCCGGCCACGCGCCGGGCGCGCCCCCCCCCGGCGCCGGGCCAGCCCCCGGACCGCCCGCCCCGCCCGGCCGCCGCACCGGGTCCCCTCCGCGATGAGAGCCCCCACCCCCAGCGGCAGCGCCGTCCCGACGCCCCCGCAGGAACCCCGCGCCCGCGCCGCGTCCCACGCAACGCCCATCAGCAGCCGCCCCACGAACACACCGCACCCTCCCCACAT
>NZ_JABXFD010000526.1 GCF_013372625.1 Actinomadura sp. BRA 177 | reverse complement strand
CGAGGTGTATAAGGGACGGCCTCCACGGCGGGACGACGCGGCGCCGCCGCGGTCCGTAGCCTCCGGTGGCATGGAGGCAACCATCGAAGTGCGGGGCCTGCGCAAGCGGTACGGGACCGCCGTCGCCGTGGACGGCCTGTCGTTCACCGCCGGGCCCGGGCGGGTCACCGGGTTCGTCGGCCCGAACGGCGCCGGCAAGTCCACCACCATGCGGATGATCATGGGCCTGGACCGGCCCGACGCCGGGACGGCGCTGGTCGGCGGCCGCCCCTACCGGTCGCTGCGGACGCCGCTGTGCCGGCCAGGCGCGATGCTGGACGCGGCGGCGGTGCACCCGGCGCGGCGGGCCCGCGGCCACCTGCGCCGGCCACCGCCAGCCAACGGGCTGGCGGCCCGGGGGGCGGACGGG
>NZ_JABXFD010000472.1 GCF_013372625.1 Actinomadura sp. BRA 177 | reverse complement strand
GCGCGGCGCCGACCTGTCCCGGGCCCGCCTCGCCCGCGCCGACCTGCGCGACGTCGCCGTCGACGGCAGCCGCTGGACGCGCGCCGCGCTCGTCGACGCCGCCCTCCCCCAACCGGGTCGCCGCCGCGCCCGAACTCCGCGAGGCGGCGATCGCACCCGGGCGTCCGATCGACATCCAGATCGCGCCGCCCGCGGTCGGCGTCCCCTACGGGTTCCACTTCGCGACCAGCCGCCTCCCGCAGCCGCTCGCCTACAGTCCCGGCGGGTCCGTCCTGGCCGTGGGCAGCGAGGACGGCGGCGTGCTCGTGTGCGACGCCGTCACGGGCACTCCCCTGCGCACGCTCCAGGGGCACACCGATCGCGCCTACGCGGTGGCGTTCGACTCCGGCGGCAACCTTCTCGCGAGCGGCTCGGCGGACGGCACCGTCCGGGTGTGGGACCTCGCCACCGGGCACACGGCGCACGCCCTCACCGTCCACCCCGAAGGCGTGTGGCCGGTCGTCGTCGGCGGACGCGCCCCCTCGGGCGCCGACCTCCTCGCGGCCGGCGCCGCGGACGGGACCGTCCGCGTCTGGGACACCGCGTCCGGCGCCTTCCTGCACGAGCTCTCCGGGCACACCGCGCCCGTCTACACCGCCGTGTTCGACCCCGCCGGCTCCCTCATGGTCACCGGCGACGCGGGCGGCGTCCTGCGCGTCTGGGATCTCGCCACCGGCGCGCTGCGGCGCGAGCTGGCCGGCCACCGGGGCGCCGTGTTCCGGGCCGTGTTCCACCCGGACGGCTCCCTCCTGGCCGCCGGGGACGAGGCCGGCGTCGTCCGGCTCTGGGACATCCGCACCGGCGAGATCGGCCAGGAACTCCTCGGCCACACCGGACGCGTGTACGCCATCGCCTTCCGCCCGGACGGCGGCCTCCTCGTCACCGGCGACACCGACGGCTCCGTCCGCATCTGGGCGGACGGCCGGCAGCGCGGCGTCCTGTCCGGCCACGAGGGCGGCATCTACCAGGCGACGTTCAGCCCGGACGGCGGCCGCCTCGCCACCGCCGACAGCGCCGGATCCGTCCGGCTGTGGGACCCGTCCACGGGGCGGCAGCGCCTCGAACTGGCCGGGCACCGCGGCGCCGTGTGGCCGTTCGCGTTCCGCCCCGACGGCGCCCAGCTCGCCACCAGCAGCAACGACGGCACCGCCCGGCTGTGGGACGCCGAGACCGGGCAGTGCCGCGTCGTGCTGCGCGGCCACGGCCGCCGCGTCACCGGCGTCGCGTTCAGCCCGGACGGCGGCATGCTCGCCTCCAGCGGCAACGACGGCCTCGTCCGGCTGTGGGAGCCGCGCTCGGGCCGGATGATCCGCGAGCTGCGCGGCGTCGCCGACAACCTCACCTCCGCCGCGTTCAACACCCGCGACTCCCAGCTCGCCACCGCCACCAACGACGGCGGCGTGCATCTGTGGCAGGCCGGGACGGGCACCTTCGAACGGGAGCTGAACGTCGAGACCGACCACGTGTGGGCGCAGGCGTTCGCGCCCGCCGGGGACGTCCTCGCCACCGCCAACGACGACGACTCCGTCCGCCTCTGGTACTGGACGACCGGCCGCGAGACCGTCAACCTCGCCGACCACCGGGGCCGCGTCCGTTCCATCGACTTCCGGCCGGGCGGCGCGCTCCTCGCCACCGGCTGCGACGACGGCCTCGTCCGCCTCTGGCACCCCCGCACCGGCGAACTCACGGCCGCCCTAGAGGGCCACACGGACCGCGTCTGGGACGTCACCGACCGCGACGCCCCCGCCCACCGCACCACCCTTCTCGGCCTCGCCGAAGGCTGGGCCGCCCTAGCCCCCGACGGCCGCTACAAGTGGGAGGGCAACGCCACCGCCGAATTCTGGTACGCCGTAGGCATGTGCCGCTTCGAACCCGGCGAACTGGAGCCCTACCTCCCCGAAGTCCACCGCCTACCCCTCGACGCCCCCTTCTAGGGGGGCGGCGCGGCGGGTCAGGGACTCCCAGAGGGCGTCGACCTGGGTTTTCAGGTCGTCGAGGGTGCCGGAGTTGTCGATGATGTGGGTCGCCACGGCGCGGCGGTCCTCGCGGGACGCCTGGGCCGCCATGCGGGCGCGGGCGTCCTCCTCGGGCATGCCGCGACGGGCGACCAGGCGGTCGAGCTGGGTCTCCTCGGGGGCGTCCACCACGACGACCTCGTCGTACATGGGAGCCAGGCCGTTCTCCGCCAGCAGGGGGACGTCGTAGACGACGACGGCATCGGCGGGGGCGGCGTCCATCAGCTCCTGCATGCGCGCGCCGACGAGGGGGTGGACGATCGCGTTCAGCGCGGCGAGCCGGTCGGGGTCGGCGAACACGATCTTCCCGACCTTCTCGCGGTCCATGGCGCCGTCCGGCAGCAGCACGTCCACGCCGAACTCCGCCACGACGGCGGCGAGGCCCGGCGTGCCCGGCTCCACGACCTCCCGGGCGATCTTGTCCGCGTCGATGATCATCGCGCCGCGCTCGTCCAGCCGCGCGGACACCTCGCTCTTGCCCGACCCGATTCCGCCGGTGAGTCCCACTTTCAGCACGGGCCTCACCCTAATGGTCAGCCTGTTCCGGCGGGGACGAGGGGTTTGCGCATGTGGACCAAGGTGAGGTGCGCGGCGACGCGTTCGCGGTGGGTTTCGGCGTAGCCGAGGCGGCGGTACAGGCGCAGGTTGGAGTCGCTGAGGTGGCCGGTGAACAGGACGCACGCGTCCACTCGGCCGGCGACCTCGGCCTCCAGTTCGGCCAGCAGGCGCCGCCCTATGCCGCGGCCCTGCAGGTCGGGCACGACGACGAGGCGCCCCACCAGGCAGGTGTGGTCGCTGAACTGGGCGCGGACGGCGCCGACCAGGCGGCCGTCCAGCACCGCCTTCAGCACGACCGCGTCCGTCTCCAGCACCTTCCGCAGCTGCTCGGCGGACTCGACCAGCGGCGGGAGGAACGGGTCGCCGTACAGCTGCGCCTCCGCCACGTAGGCGGCGCGCTGGACGGTCAGCAGTTCCCCGGCGTCCCCGGGAACCGCCCGCTCGATCGCGACCGGCTCGCTCATGGGGTCGACCCTAGCGGCCGGCGGCCGCCCGGTCCGGTCACCGCCCGATCCGGACGGTCACCGCGACCGGATAGTGGTCGGACGCCTCCGACTTCGGCACCTCGTAGTCGGTGACGAGCACGCCGTCCGACCCGAAGATCCAGTCGTTGACGGCGCCGTCCGGCCGGGTCGGGTACGGCTCGCCGCCGAGCGCGGCGCTGCGCAGGTCGGTGCCGTCGGTCATCGCGGCCAGCTCCGGGCTGCCGGCGTCGGTGTTGAAGTCGCCGCCGATCAGCGTGCGGGGCGCGCCGCCCCAGGCCCGCAGCAGCGCCGCGATCTCCCGGGACCGCTCGCCCGCCTGGTCGTCGCCGCCCTCCAGGTGCGTCGACCACACGTCCATCGTGCTCTCCCCGACGGCGAGCCGCGCCCACACGTAGCCGCGGATCTGCGACCAGTCGCCGCGCGGCATCCGGCCCGTCCCCGACTTGCGCACCGGCAGCGACGTCAGGATCGCGTTGCCGAACTGGCCGTCGGCGGCCGGGCCCCAGATCAGCTTCATGCCGAGCCGCCGGGACAGCCACACGCCGACGTCGGTGGTGCCGGACATCAGCGACCCGCGGCCGGCCTCCTGCAGCAGGACGACCTGGGCGCGCTGCCCCTCGATGACGCGGGCGATGCCCTCCGGGTCGAGCCGCCCGGACTGGTTGACGCCGTCGTGGATGTTGTAGCTCAGCACCCGCACCTGGCCGGGGACGGCCGCGGCCTGCGCCTTGCCGTCCGGCGCCGCCACGGTGAACACCAGCGTGCCGGCGAGCAGCACCAGGGCCGCGGCGCCGGCACGCTGGGGTTCCCGTCCCTTATACACCTCT
>NZ_JABXFD010000332.1 GCF_013372625.1 Actinomadura sp. BRA 177 | reverse complement strand
CGCGCGGCTGCTGCTGCGGCTCGTCGTCCATCCAGTCGTCGTCGTCGCGTCCCGCCCTGCTGGCCCGCAGGCCCAGGGCCACGAGGACGACCACCAGGACCACGACCACAATGAGGCCGAAGACCACGATGTAAGAAGTCATGCCACCACCCAATGCCTTGGCCCAGCGAGAGTCGCCGGCGCGGACCGCGGGTCCGTCCCGATTGTCGCAAGCGTCCGGATCGTCGCGGGCCTCC
>NZ_JABXFD010000041.1 GCF_013372625.1 Actinomadura sp. BRA 177 | reverse complement strand
TGTGCGTCTGGCTGTGATGGGTGAGGGCTATGTGTGTGGCGGTTTGTGGTAGGGGATCGTGCGCTGTGCGCGATGACGAGACGGGCGTGCGCGGCATCATCACGAGGGTCTTCGTGGGCGGCGTCAGAGGTGTAGAAGAGACACGTGCCCACCGCCACCGGACAGCCCCGGCGTCGCGGCGAGCGCCACCGCGACGACCCCCGCGACCTTCCACCGCACACCCCTCTGCCTGGCCATGCTCCTCCTCGCCCGGTCGGGTCGTCGCACGGCGGGCGCTTGGCCGCCCGCAGCACCTAGATTGCTGGCAGCGTCGTACTCCGGGTGACCGTTTGCACACAGCGCTGACGGAGTCGAAACCGGATCGAGACGTTCTTGATCATGCATCCCCCCATCCCCCGCAATCCCCGCCCCCTATTCACCTCTCCGCGCCCACGAGACGGCATCCCACCCTCTATGCCGTTCTCCTACTGGTAAAAAAACACAACAACAAA
>NZ_JABXFD010000093.1 GCF_013372625.1 Actinomadura sp. BRA 177 | reverse complement strand
ACGCGCTCGCCGATGAGGGCGCGCAGGAACGTCGTCTTGCCGGAGCCGTTCGGGCCGGTCAGTGCGATCCGCTCCGGGCCGCGGACGATCAGCTCGGTGAGCGTGCCGGTCTCCGGTTCCGGTGCGGTGAGGCCCGTCACCGTGGCGACCGTGCGGCCGGCCGGGACGCGGGTGGCGGGCAGCTTGACGCGGATCCCGGCGTCGTCGCGGACCGCGTCCTCCGCCTCGGTGAGCCGGGTGCGGGCGTCGGCGAGCCGCTCCTCGTGCATGATGCGGTGCTTGCCGGCCGAGACCTGCGCCTGCCGCTTGCGCTCCTGCATGATGATCTTCGGTTCGCGCTTGGTCTCGAACATCTTGTCGCCGTAGCGCCTGCGCCTGGCGAGTTTGACGTGGGCCTCCTCCAGTTCGCGTTTCTGGCGGCGCAGGTCGGTCTCGGCCGACCTGACCGTCCGCTCGGCGGCCTCCTTCTCGACAGCGAGCAGCTCTTCGTAGTCGGACAGGTTGCCGCCGAACGTCCGGACGGTGCCGTCGCGCAGGTCGGCGATCTCGTCGACGCGGTCGAGCAGCTCCCGGTCGTGGCTGACGACGACGAGCACGCCCGTCCAGGACGCGACCGCGTCGTAGAGGCGGTGGCGCGCGTCGAGGTCGAGGTTGTTGGTGGGCTCGTCCAGCAGCAGGACGTCGGGACGGGCGAGGAACCGCGCCGCGAGCCCGACCATGACGGCCTCGCCGCCGGAGAGGGTCGGGACGGTGCGGTCCAGGCCGACGTGGTCGAGGCCGAGGCGGTCGAGTTCGGCGCGGGCGCGTTCCTCGACGTCCCAGTCGTCCCCGACGGCGGTGAAGTTCTCCTCGGTGGCCTCGCCGCGCTCGATGGCGTGCAGCGCAGTGCGGGTCGCGGTGATGCCGAGCAGGTCCGCGACGGTGGCGGCGCCGTCGAGGACGAGGGTCTGCGGCAGGTAGCCGACCTCGCCTTCGACGGTGATGGTGCCCGACGCGGGAGTCAGCTCGCCGGCGGCGAGCTTCAGCAGGGTGGACTTGCCGGAGCCGTTGACGCCGATCAGTCCGGTCCGGCCGGTGCCGAACGCGGCGTCGAGGCCGTCCAGGACGACGGTGCCGTCCGCCCAGGCGAAGGACAGGTCCGTGCACACGATGGCAAATGACATGAGGGGCGGTCTCCATGGGTTTCGAGCGGTTTCGGGCTGCATGGAGACACCGCGGAGTCGCGCGACGCGCCTGCGGGCATGAGAAAGCCCGGCGGGACGAGGGTCCACTCTGAGGTCGCGTGCGCGGGCCGGCGACGGCCATACGCGCGGTGTCGGACCTCAGATCCTCAATGGACTCCCCTGCCGGGCGGCGATGTGACGGCGTCGAGACTACCCGACCGCTAATCGCAACACAAGTGGCATTAAGCGATTTTCTGGTGGATCTCCGCCGGGCCGCCCGGCATGCTGGGGCGGATGGGAACCGTCAGCCCCGTGTTCGCCGGGCGCGCCGCCGAACTGGCCGAGTTACGCGGAGCGCACGCGCGGGCGTGCGCGGGCGAGCCCGCGGCCGTCCTCGTCGGTGGGGAGGCGGGCGGCGGGAAGACCCGCCTGGTCGCCGAGTTCACGCGGGATCTGCGCACGCTGACCGGCGGATGCCTCGATCTGGGCGCGGCCAGCCTGCCCTACGCGCCGTTCAGCGCCGTCCTGCGGCGCCTCGGCCGGGACACGGTCGCCTCGCTGATGCCCGGGGCGGCCCTGCCGGAACTGGCCCGGCTGATGCCCGGCCTGACCGGCGCCGCGCCGCCGGCCGATGACGGCACCGGGCAAATGCGGCTGTTCGAGCACGTCCTGACGCTGGTGGAACGGCTCAGCGAGGACGAGCCGGTCGTTCTGGTGATCGAGGACGCCCACTGGGCCGACGGCTCGACGCGGGACCTGCTGTCCTTCCTGTTCCGGAACCCGCAGCACGGGCGGGTGCTGCCGGTCGTCACCTTCCGTCCCGAGGAGCCCGGCACCCGGCCGCTGTTCGCCGAACTGGCCCGCCTCCCCCACGTGACGCGCGTCGACCTGCCGCCGCTCAGCCCGTCCGAGGTGGCGGACCAGGTGCGCGGCATCCTCGACGCCGCGGACCCCGGCCTGGTGCGGGACGCCCATGCCCGCGCCGGCGGCAACCCGCTGTTCGTGGAGGCGCTCGCCGGCAGCCCGGACGAGGCGGTCCCGGGTTCGCTGCGTGACCTGCTGCTCGGCCGCGTCCGCCGGCTGCCGGACGGGTCCCGCACGGCGCTGCGGGCGGCGAGCGCCGGTGGGGAGCACGTCGGGCACGCGCTGCTGGCCGCGGTGACCGGCCTGCCCGATCCCGGGCTGAGCACGGCGCTGCGCCTCGCCGTCGACCACGGCCTTCTCGTCGCGGACGGCGACGGGTACGCGTTCCGGCACGCCCTCATCCGCGAGACCGTCCACGAGGACCTGCTGCCCGGCGAACGCGCCGCGCTCCACCGCCGGTACGCCGAGACCATCGAGCGCTCCCCGGAACTCAGCGACGCCCCGGCGAGCGCCCTGGCCGTCCACTGGCAGGGCTGCGGGGACCATGCGCGGGCCCTGGCCGCCGCATGGCATGCCGCCGGGGAGCGGCACGCGGCGACCGCCTACGCCGAGCAGCTGTCGCTGCTGGAACGGGTGCTCGACCTGTGGGACCGGGTGCCGGAGGCCGCGTCGCTGACCGGGTTCTCCCGGCGCCAGATGCTGGAGGACGCCGCCGAGGTCGCCGCGCTGGCGGGGGACGCCGATCGCGGGCTGCCGCTCGTCCGGCGGGCCATGGCGGAGGCGTCCGGCGACCCGGGCCGGACCGCGCGGCTGCTGGCGATCCGGGCGGGGATGCGCGGCATCCAGGGCCGGGCGGACGAGCTGGACGACCTGCGGGCGGCCGAGCGGCTCGCCGCCGCCCCGACGCCGGACCGCGTCCGGGTGCTCTCCCAGCTGAGTTCCCGCCTGCTCGTCTACGGGGAGCACGACGAGGGCGGGCGGCTCGGGCGGGAGGCCCTGGAACTGGCGCGGGCGCTGGGCCGCGACCGCGACCTCGCCCCGCTGGAGGCGATCGTGGCCGCCGCCACGGCCCGGGACGGGCAGGGCGACCTGGCCCCGCTCGAACGGGTGCTGCACCGCGACCTTGAGGCGTGGGTGCACGCCCGGACGCTGAACACGCTCGTGCACTGCCTCCTGAACCGGGGCCGTGCCGCCGAGGCGCTGGCGCTCGCGGCCGACGGCCTCGCCACCGTGGAGGACGCCGGGATCGCCTACAGCGCGGGGACGGCGCTCGCGGTCAACGAGGTCGAGGCGCTGTACCGGGTCGGCCGCTGGGACGAGGCCGCCGGGACGCTCCAGCGGCGGCTCGACCGCCACCACGGCGCGGCCTTCCGGCTGCAGATGATGATCTGGCGGACCGCGCTGCTGGCGGCGCGGGGCGGCGGCCCGCGACCCGATCCGGAGGCGCTCGCCGTCCCGCTCGACGCGGGCTTCCCGCAGACCGCGCTGCCGCTCGCCCAGATGATCATCGAGTGGCGGCTCGCGGAGGAGGACCGCCCGGCCGCCCGCGCGACCGTTGACGCCGTGCTGCGCCATCCGCGGCTCACCGTCCAGCCCTGCCATCTCTGGCCGCTGCTGGAGACAGCCGCGCGCGCCGGCGGCCCGCGCCTCCCGGAGGTCGCGGACCTGGCCGCGCGGCTCCCCACCGCGACGCCCGTGGCGGCGGCTCACAAAGCGGCCGTGATCGCGCTGACCGGAGGCTCGGCGACCTGGGGCACCGTGATCGAGACCTGGGAGAGCCTGGACCAGCCGTACCGGCTCGCGCGGGCGCTGTTCGACGCCGCCTGCGCCGACCTCACGGATGGGGATCGGGCAGCGGCCGCCGTCCGGCTCGACCGCGCCGCCGGGATCGCCGCCGCCACCGGCGGTTCGGTGACCGTCACCGACGACGCCGCGAAGGCCGCCGCCGGAGCCGACGTCCTCGCCACCGACACGTGGGTGTCGATGGGCCAGGCCGGCAAGGACACCTCTCTCTACGAGCC
>NZ_JABXFD010000284.1 GCF_013372625.1 Actinomadura sp. BRA 177 | reverse complement strand
CCCGGCAAGGTGTGCACCGCCGCGTACACGTCCACCAACAGCTGGGGCGGCGGCTACCAGGGCGAGATCAAGGTCACCAACACCGGCACGCTGCCGCTCAACGGCTGGATGGCCCACTTCACCTTCGCCAACGGCGAGACGGTCGGCAGCCTGTGGAACGGCACCTACACGCAGTCCGGCCCGGACGTCACGGTCAACAACGCGAGCTGGAACGGCTCGCTGGCCGTCGGCGCCTCGGCCACGTTCGGGTTCACGGTCAACGCCCCCAGCGGGGCGACGACCCTCGAACCGCACTGCATGACCTCCTGACACAGCAACCGCTCCCAACAGGAACACGGCCCGCGGCGTCCGACAGGGGACGCCGCGGGCCGCCCCCCTCCCCGTTGACTTGCGGCGTGTTGCCCTTATGGAAGCGCTCATAAGGGCAACACGCCGCAAGTCAACGAAGGGGGGCGGACAGGGAGAGGCCCCGTGACCGGGAGCGGGTCACGGGGCCTGTTTCCTGGTGGGGTTACTGGACGGGCGGGTAGGCGTTCTGCAGCAGCTCCTGGAACTGCGCGGAGAACCAGTGCCCGGACAGCGGCGCGTTGGGCAGGGCGCCGCTCATGTGGTCGTTGTTACGCGGGTTGCCGGTGTACGTGGGGTCGCACATCCGGTCGAAGCCCTTGCCCTCGTCGTTCGGGATCTCGGAGCTGGCCCCGTCCGACTCGCCCGGAGGCTTGATCCAGACGTAGGCGTCGATGCCCGCCGCGGGCGCGGCCTTCGGGCGCTCGCCGAGCCCCGCGCCGGACTGGTTGCACCAGTTGCCGAGGTGGATGCGCCGGTCGATGCGGCCGCCGTCGACGTAGGCGTTGACGTCCGTCTGCGGGCCGGGCCCGGTCGGGCGCTCGGAGCCGCCCCAGCCGTTGCGGCTGGTGTCGATCAGCATGCCGATGCCGGAGTCGAAGCCGTCGCTGATGAGCTCCTGCCGGAACGCCTGCGCGTAGGACTGCTCGTCCACGTAGCGGTTCCAGTCCACCCACGAGGACTGGCGGACGGACGTGCCGTTCACCGAGTCGTTGATGGTGAAGTAGGGCTCCTTCAGCGCCCCGTAGTTGGCGGTGTTGGTGATGAAGCCGGCCACGTTGCTCTTGGCGCCGGACATCTCGGCGGTGTCGGCGAGCAGCTGCGCGGACGGGCCGAAGTTGTCGTCCCAGCCGAGCCAGCCGTGGTGGCCGATGTCGATGTAGTTGTAGACGTTGGAGTAGGCGCCGAGCTTCTGCAGCGCGTAGGCGATGCCCTTCTCGTAGTTGCCGTTCGCCTTCATGACGTCGCAGTTCTCGGTGGCGGTCGGCCGGTCGCCGGCGTTGGTGATCAGGTTCGGCAGCGAGTCGATCTCCACGACCGTGACGATCCGCAGGTCGGCGTACTTGGCGTCACCAACGATCTGGGCGATCGGGTCGATGAAGTCCGACTTGTACCGGTCGAGCTCCGTCGGGCCGAGCTCGCCGTTGGACGCCAGCGCGGCGCAGTCGCGTCCGGGCAGGTCGTAGACGACGAGCTGGATCACCCCGGCGCCCTGGCTGAGCGCCTCGTCGAGGTGGTCGCGCAGGCCCATGCCGCCGTTCACGCCCTCGATCGCGGCGATCCGGTCCAGCCACACACCGGTCGGCTGGTTCGAGACCGCGTCGCCGCCGGGCTCGGCGGCGGCCTTGGCCGACCACTCGGGGTTCACGTACACCTTCGCGCCGGCGTACGGGTTGTCGACGCGGTCACCGGTCGGCGGCTGGGTCACCGGCGGCGTGGTGGGCGGCTCGGTGTCGTCGCCGCCGCCCGTCGAGCCGTCGCACACCGTCCCGTTCAGCTTGAACTGGGCGGGCTTGGCGTTCGAGCCGGAGTAGGTGCCCTGGAAGCCGGGGGTGACCGACGCGTTCGCGCCGAGCGACCCTCCCCAGCTCGGGTTCTTCACGGTGACGTGCTTGCCGGACTGGGTGAACGTGCCGTTCCAGCCGTTGGTCACCTGCTGGTTCCCCGCGAAGTCCCACTCCAGCGTCCAGCTGCTGAGCGCGTCGCCGAGGTTGGTGACCTTCACGTTGGCGGTGAAGCCGGAGCCCCAGTCGTTGGTGGTGTAGTCGACGGTGCAGCCGGCGGCCGCGCTGGCCTGGGCCTGGGCCAGCGCGACCGTGCCTGAGGCGAGCAGGACGGCCGTCGCCGCGGCCGTTACGCCGCGGCGCCGGGCGCCGGGCCTCCTGCGCGCAGGGGGGTGCTTCATGCGGGTTTCCTCTCCATCGGGGTGAGCGGATCTCTTACCGGAGCGGGTCAGGGGGTCGACTGCAGGTGGGCGCGGAACCCGGCGCCGTACGAGGTCGGGGTGCCGTCGTAGGAGCTGATCAGCGAGGGGCCGGAGGAGCAGTCCCAGGTGTTCCACGTCCAGCCGAGGTAGGACGCGCCGTGCTCGTCCAGCCAGGCCATGAGCGTGTCGATGTAGGAGTGGCCGCAGGTGTTCTCGCCGATCTCGCCGGCGACGAGCGGGACCTGCTCGGCGACGGGCGCGAGCTGCTGGTCCCAGCAGGACGCGTCCTTGCAGTAGTTGAAGTTGTAGGAGTGCCAGGCGGCCGCGAGGTTCCCGGTGGGGTCGGACGGCTTCTGCGCGAGCCACTGGGACAGGTCGTTGGAGTAGCTGCTGCCGGCGACCATCACGACGTTCTGCGCCCCGGTGGAGCGGACGGCGTCGAGCAGGTCCTGCATTCCGGCGGCCTCGTAGGTGAGGCCGGTGCAGTCCGCGCCGCCGTCCCGCCAGCACTTCCAGGACTGGGCGTAGTCCATGACCTGGAGATTGTTCGGGTACGGCTCGTTGAAAAGGTCGAAGACGACGGCCGTGTCGTTCTTGTACGCGGCGGCGAGCTGCTTCCAGAACTCGGGCGCGTATTCGGCGTCCGGCATCGGCTTCTGGCATTCGGCGTTCGCGGTGTCGCAATGGTTGTCATTGCCAGTCCACAGGCCGTGGCTCCAATGCAGCTCCAGAATGGGCGTGATGCCGTTCTTTTCGAGAAGGGCGACGTAGTCCTTGACCGCGTTCTGGTACGTGGCGCCGCGGTAGGCCGGGTCGACGTTGCCCAGGCCCAGCCAGCAGTCGGAGTTGAGCGGCACCCGGACGGCGTTGACGTTCCAGCTCCGGATGGCCGCGACCGACGCCGCGTCCATCGGGCCGTCCCAGATGCCGTTGCCCTGGACGCAGGCGAACTCGCCGCCGGACCGGTTCACCCCGCGCAGCCGCACGGTGTTCCCGGAGGCGTCCACGAACGTGTTCCCGGAGACCTTCAACTTCGGCGCCGTCCCGTCGGACGGGGGAGTGGTCGGCGGGGTCGTCGGCGGTGTCGTGGGCGGCGTTTCGGTCGGTTCCGTATCGCCGTTGCAGGTCGTCCCGTTCACCGCGAAGTCGATGGGAGCGGCGTTGCCGCCGCTGTAACTGAACTGGGCTCCGGCCTGCACGGCGGCGCCGGTCGCGAGGGAGCCGTTCCAGCTCTCGTTCACGACCGTGACGGTCTTGCCGGACTGCGACCAGCGCCCGTTCCAGCCGTTCGCCAGCTGCTGGTTCCCGGTGTAGGAGTACGTCAGCGTCCAGCCGCTGACGGCCGGGCCCCGGTTGGTGATCGTGACGGCGGCCGTGAAGCCGGTGCCCCAGTCGTTGGTGCTGTAGTCGACCTGGCAGGCGACGGCGGCGTGGGCGGCCGGCGCGCCGAGCACGGCCCCGGCGCCCGCGACGAGCGACCCGGCCGCGCAGACGGCGCCGGTCAGCGCGGCCACCGCGGCGGTGCGCGGGGAAGGCGATCTCATGGGATCTCCGCTTTCACGTCGGATCTTTCAGCTTGGGAGCGCTCCCACTCCTGGACTGCGGTGAACGTAGAACGGGCCGGACGCGGCATGGAAGACCTGTTCCATTCCTTTCACGAATTTTCACGGCGCCTCGTGCGCGCGGTGAGGGACGGGAGAGGCGCGGGGGATTTCCAAAATCCGGCTGGCCTGTGACACTTGACACAATCGGCCTGCGATTCGATTCTTGGGAGCGCTCCCACTACTCCCGACCCGGTCCACCCCGCCAAGGCCCGGGACCCCCCGAAGGGAGTGCCCAAG
>NZ_JABXFD010000031.1 GCF_013372625.1 Actinomadura sp. BRA 177 | reverse complement strand
GACGACCCCGGCCCAGGAGGCCAACGACCTCGGCTGGATCCTGCTGGCCTTCGCGATCTTCAACACCTACATGATGCTGTGGGCCACGCAGGTCAACCAGGCCGTCCTCGCGGTGTTCGTCACCCTGGAGGCCACCGAGATCATCCTGTTCATCGGGCAGTTCGCCGGCAGCGAGAACACCATCAAGATCGGCGGCTACATCGGCGTCCTCACCGCCATCTGCGCCTGGTACGCCTCCG
>NZ_JABXFD010000702.1 GCF_013372625.1 Actinomadura sp. BRA 177 | reverse complement strand
GATCCAAGTCGTCACTGAGGGATGATCCCCGGTCCGGGCCGGATCCTCCAGTGGCCGTCCTGCTAGCCGAGATCCTCGGCGAGCATCAGCCACCCCTCTTCGACGGTCGCGGCCTCGGCCTGGATCTCGCGGAGCCGGCCGCCCACTTCCTGGAGCCTGCCGTAGTAGGCGGCGTGCGCGGTGAGCCGCTCGAGCAGGTCGGCCCCCTGCCCGGCGTCCATGGTGACGACGAGGCCGCCGGGCAGCGTGGTCCCGCCGGGGTGCAGTACCGCCAGATGGATGCCCGGGCACCGGCGGGCGATGTCGCGCAGCCCGCCGAACATCACGGTGTCGCCCGAGAGGTACATGACCAGACGGATCCGGCCGGAGCGGTCGCCGAACTCCAGCAGGCTCCCCATCACCGGCGGCAGCAGGCGCCGCGCCGGTCCCGGCGCGTGCCGGCCGGGCAGCGCGGTGACACGGACCAGCGAGTCGCCGCGCAGCAGGGTGTGGC
>NZ_JABXFD010000316.1 GCF_013372625.1 Actinomadura sp. BRA 177 | reverse complement strand
GCGTACGGGTGCGGGGGCCGCTTGCTGAGCAGTGAGAGGGTGAGGGAGTGGTGGTAGCTGGGGCCGGTGCCGAGGCCCAGCGCGATTACGAGCGGGTCGGTGCGGGTCGCGAACGCGCGGATGACGCCGTCGAAGCTGAGCTGGGCGTCCAGCACCTCCAGGGAGAGGGTGAGGTAGCACCCGGCGTTGCCGGTGGCCTGCGGCAGCGAGCTGTGGCCGTGCCGGCCGGCCGGGGCCTCGCGGTCCTCGTCCTCGTCCGCGCCGGCCTCGGCCGCGTCGTCGCCGACATGGTGCGCGCCGTCGGCGAGGAGCGCGACACGCTCTCCGCGCCGCAGTTCGACGCCGCCTGCGACCGGATCACCGAGCTGCTGTGCCTCATCGTCGCGGGCCGGGGGCGCCCGCCCGCGCCCGGCCATCTCGCCGAGGTGGAGACGGTCGTGCGCCGGTACGTCCGCGAGCACGCCACCGACCCCGGCCTCACCGGCACCGCGATGGCGCAGCACCTCGGCTGGTCGCTGCGGCAGATCCAGCTCGCCCTGCAGCGGGCCGGGACGACGCCGCGCGAGCTGATCCGCGAGGAGCGGCTCCGGCTCGTCCGGGACCGGCTGCGCAACCCGCTCTACCGGCACGTCACCATCACCGACCTCGCCCACGCGACGGGCTTCTCCTCGGCGAGCGCGCTCAGCCACGCGTTCCGGCAGCGGTTCGGGGTCAGCCCCCGCGAACTGCGCCGCCGGACCGCGCCGCGCTGATTCGGCCTGGCACGGATTTCCATTCTGCGGGGACCGGTCCAGGGCTACCATGCGGGCGGAGAACCATCCGGACGGGGCACCGACAGGTCAGGAGCGCCCGTGGACCTCGGCCCCCACCACCTCCGGATGATCGAGGCGATCGCCGCCACCGGCAGCATCAGCAAGGCCGCCGCCCGGCTCGGCCTCACCCAGCCCGCCGTCAGCACCATGCTCCGCCGCGTCGAGGGCCACCTCGGCGTGCAGCTGTTCGTCCGCTCCCCGGAGGGCGTCACGCCGACGCCCGTCGGCGCCGAGGTCGCCACCCGCGCCCGCGCCGCGCTCGCCGGCATCGACGACCTCAACGCCGCCCTCGCGCACCGGCACCGCGCGGCGATGCCGTCGCTGCGCATCGGTATCCAGGCGTGCCCGGCGCTGACCCGGCTCGGCGACCACCTCGGAGAGCTGTGCCCGGACGCGCGCCTGTACCTGCGCGTCGACCCCGGCGGCGGGCGCATCCCCGCGCTGCTCGCGTCCGGCGCGCTCGACCTCGGGCTGTTCCAGGAGCCGGTCGACCACGATCCGCGTCCGCGCGACGGGCTGCGGCGGCTCGTCCTCGTGGAGTGCGAGCCCGCGCTGGTCGGCATGGCGTCGTCCAGCCCGCTCGCCGCCCGTCCCACCGTCGACCTCGGCGATCTCGCCGACCAGGACTGGCTGGACGACCCGCTCGACGACGGCCCCTGGCCCGCCTACTTCCGCGGCGTCTGCGCGGGCGCCGGATTCCAGCCGCGGGTGCGGTTCTGGTCCACCGACTGGCAGATCTCGTCGTCGCTCATCAAATCCGGACGCGCCGTCGGCATCTACCAGCCGACCGCCGGCCCCCGCGAAGGGGTCGCGTTCCGCCGCATCACCGGTGACCCGCTCGGGCAGCGCGTCGTCCTCATGTGGCGGCCCGAGGCCGAGCGTTCGGCGGGACGGCTGCGGGGCGTCTTCAACGACGTCTACCTCGACCTCGTCCGGGCCCAGCACGTCTACGGCGAGTGGTGGGACGAGCATCCCGAGGCGCACCCGGCGCTGCCCGCCGACCGCGGGCTCCGGTAGGGGGCCGATCCCGGAGCCCGCGTGCGGGCGGCTAGTAGCTGCCCTGGCGGCGGCGCCGCGCCACGGCGATGCCCGCGGCCGTCACCGCCCCGCCCGCGCCGAGCGCCAGCAGTGCGGGTGCCGGGCCCCGATCCGGCGCCTGCCCGCTTACACCGGTCGTGGGCGAGTATCCGCCGAGCTTCCCGGACCGCTGGTAGGCGGTGCCGGGGAGCTTGTCGGCATACCGGGCGTGGACGAGCCGCTGATACGCCGCCACCGGCACGCCGGCCTTGCCGACCGACGTCCTGGCGGTGTCGTTGAGCGCGGTGACCCGGCCGTCCTTCAGCCGGTACCAGGCGTGGATCTGCGGCTCGGTGAACACCGTGCCGCCGTTCGCCCGCGCCGGGTAGGCCGCCTCGTCCGACCCGGAGATGATGTTCATGACCTTCCAGCTCCCGCCGGACTCGGTCAGCCACATCGTCGCGTGCTGCCCGCTCGCCGACGCCGCGCCGACCGCCATGTAGGCGAACGTCGCGACGGGCGCGCTCGTCCCCTTCACGAACGCCGGGTTCAGCGAGTACACCCGCTGGACCGACGTCTCCACCTGGGGCGCCTTGGCCTGCACCGCCGCCTTCGGGACGTCCTGGCTCGTCAGCTGCCCCTTATTGTGCTGGTCGAGGTGGACGAAGAACTCGCCGAGCCGCTGCTGCGCCGCCGCGGACCGGGCGGCCTTCGCCGCGGCGGCCTCGTCACCGGACGGGCCGGCGGCCATCGCCGCGTTCCCGCCCAGCAGCACCGTCCCGCCGAGCACCGCGCCCGCGATGATCATCGTGCGCATCTCAACCCCCGATCCGGGACAGGGCCTGCCCCCAGCGGAACTGGTAGTTGCTGACGTAGCTGCTGTACGCCATCTCCCCGTACCGGGGACTGGACGGCCACGGGTCGCCGTAGGACACCGTCTGGCCGGAGTAGCCGTAGATGACCTGCGCGTGGCCGCCGCCGGCCGTCCAGTAGATGCCCGTGAGGATGGGCCGCTGCCCGTTGATCTCACCCTGCACCGACGAGAACGACAGCGGGCCGGACACCTGGCCCGGCGACAGCCCGAGCGCCTGGAACGCCCGCTGGTCGTACTCCAGATAGCCGGCCTGGTTCGGGCAGTAGCTCCCGCGCGGGTAGCCGCGCCCCAGGTTGCAGAAGTCGTTCTGGCTGACGTTGCCCTTGCCGAAGAACTTGGCGATCGTCAGCCCGCTGGCGACCCAGCACCACTGGTTCTGCTGCTGCACCTGCTGCGTGATCGGCAGGTCCTGCGCCGAGGCGACCCCGGTCGAGACCGTGAGGGTGGCCGCCGCCACCCCCGCGAGCCCGGCCGCGAGCCGCCGGCGTCGGGTACGCGTTCTCATGCTTCCGCCATTCCTCCCGGCGCCGTGCGACGGCCCTCACGCGACTCCCTGCCGGTGCCGGGGGGAGTGCCGGCGGGAAAACTCCGCGCGAGGACGGAACGCCATAAAAGTCGCACCGCTCACCAAACCCCGGGAAATGCCAGCAGGGCATAACACCCCGGCATACCCGGGCTTTTGTGCCTGGTGACATGGACAACCCGCCGCCCGAGGCGTTCACTCGTACCGTGGACGCCCCACTCGACCGCACGCCCGCCGGTGCCCTCACGCGCTGGTCGGGACTGAACTGCTCGATCCTGTTCTGCGACGTCGCGGGCTTCGGCGACCCGTCCCGCGACGACGAGGACCGCCGGGTCGTCCGCGACGTCACCTACGGCATCCTGCTGTCGGCACTGGAGGCCTCGGACGTCCCGGCCGCGGACGCCTACCGCGAGCACCGCGGCGACGGCGCCCTGGTGGTCGTCTCACCGGCCGTCCCGACCGCGTCCCTCATCGACCCGCTCGCCGCCCACCTGGCCGTGGCGCTCCGCCGGCACAACCACCGCGCGAGCGCCGCCGTCCGCGTCCAGCTCCGCGTAGCCCTGCACGTCGGCCCGGTCACCCCCGACGCCGAGGGCCTGAACGGCCAGGTCATCATCCAGACGGCCCGCCTCCTGGAGGCCCCCGTCCTCAAGACCGCCCTGGCCGAAACGGGCGCCGACCTGGGCTTCATAGTTTCCCCGTTCGTCTACGAAGCCTTCGTGGCCCACCTGCACGGCGGCATAGACCCGGCCTCGTTCGAACGCGTAACGCTCAAGGTCAAAGAAACGAAGACCGAGGCCTGGATGTACCTCGCGGGCAGCGGCAACCCGCCCGCGCCCCGCTCACCCGACCCCGACGGCCCCCAGGGAACCACCATCTTCAGCGGCGACGTCCACGTCCGCGGCGACCTGGTCCTCGGCAACAAAATCACCCACGAACCCTGAAGGCACCCCGCCCCAGCGCTCCTCGACCCCGCGCACCAGCCGAGCCCACTTCTCCGGCGACCGCGAAACCGCCAGATTCCGAACCGCCGTAAACCGAAACAACCACCCCAGCGCGTCCGGCGGGATCTCGCACTGTGATTCCGCCTGGTAGGCGTCGACGAACGCGTCGGCCAGGTCCCATCGCAGTACGGTCGACCGGCAATACGCAATGTGCAGTGCCGCCAGCGAGACGTCGTACCACTGAAAGTCCCAATATGCGCGGTCCCAGTCGACGATCTCGACGACCTTATCGCCTCTGACGAGGAGGTTCTCGGTGCGCACATCGTGGTGGGTGAGTCCCTCGGGGCCGAGATTCAGCCCCATTCTCGCGACGCGCAGTCGGGTGAGCCCCGCGTGGACGGCCCTGATGTGCTCGGGAGGCCGCCCTCTGGCGCGCATGTCGATGACTATATCCGTAGGATGCCGGAGGACATCGAACATCCCCCAGTCGTAAATTCGCAGGCCATGCTCCGGAGGGCGCAATACGTCCGCGTCGATGACACTCGACGTCCAATGGATCAGCGCCAGTTTCCGCGCGGCGTCCGCGACAAGGTGAGTCGACAGCCAGTCCGGTGCGCTGTCGTGCTCGGTGTAGGGACGGACGAACCACCGGTTGCGGAAACCATTGACCCAGTGCTGGCCGAGTCGCGTCGTGATGGGAGATCGCACGATGGATCCGGCCGCGGTCGTCCCCAGAGACTGGAGGATGGCGAACTGCAGATGGAAAGGAACTCGCCCAGGCTCCTTTCGTACTTCTGAGGCCACGTATGCCTGGCCTGCCTGCAAATAGGTGTAGTGCAGGCTGTAGTGGCGCTGTGGGGGCCCGAGGAACATCGGCTCCCGGTGGCCGTAATGCCATCCGAGAACTTCGCGGCAGGTGAGAAATCGGTCGTTCGGTTCGCGCAAAGCACGTCCTCGAGAACGGGGTCGGGCCTTGCTGGAGACCCGGGAAGTGGTCGTCCCAAACTCACACTAACTCACGCACTACAGGCATTCTACGGGAGTTGTCGAAGATCCCGGGTCATGTTCGCGACCTGTGCCGTGACGGCCCGGGACTCGTCCGCCTGTCCGAGGTCAGCGTGGATCTTCGCCTGCAGTCGGAGAATATTGATCTCTTCGTGGAGATCGCCCGCCTGCCTGGCCAGTTCTCTCGCGGCCCGAACGTGGGCCAAAGCCTCGTCGGGGTGTCCGAGGCGCCGAAGAATCTCACCCAGTGCGCTCAGCGTGATGATCTGCCCGTACCGCTGCCCTATGTCTCCCGCCACGTTGAGGGCCAGTTCGGCTGTGCGCCGTGCTTTCTGATACAGCCCCATGTCCAGGTAGACCTTGGCGAGCAGGTCGAGCGAACCTGCGATGCCGCGCTTGTCGTCGATCAGGTGGCAGAGCCGCAGCGACAGCTTTGCCGCCCGCCGTGCCCGGCCGAGCCGTCCGGCGTGCAGTTCTATGAGGCCGAGCGCGTTCAGGGTGTTGGCCTCGCCGAGCCGGTCGCCGATCGACCGGCGGATCGCGAGCGCGCGGTTCACATCCGCTCTCGCCCGCTCGTACAGGCCCAGTCGGCGGTAGCAGCGGCTCAGATTGTCCAGCGCCTCCGCCTCGCCGTGCCGGTCGCGCAACTGCTGGAGGACGTCGAGGGCCTCCAGGCCCGCCGCCAGTGCGTGTTCGTACTGACCGAGCCGCCGCCGGATCGTGGACAGATGGACGAGCGCCTGACCCTCCCCCTGCGGATCGGCGATCTTCCGGCGGATGGCGAGGGCGTGCTCGATGTGCTCGCAGGCCTGTTCGTGGCGGCCGATCCGCATGTGGAGGTAGGCGAGGAAGGCGAGCGTCTCGCCCTGCCCGTGGCGATCGCCGATCTCCTTGCGGATCTTCAGGGCCTTCTCGGTGGCCGTGAGTGACGCGCTGATCCGTCCCGTCCCGTAATAGATCCGGGCCAGGTTGTCGAGTGTCTCCGCCTCGCCTCGGAGGTCCCCGATCTCCTTGCGGATCTTCAACGCGTCGTCAGCGCACTCGTTGGCCGGAGCGTATTTGCTGAGGCCTTGGTAGCCGCGTGCCAAGGTGTCGAGGGTGGTGGCCTCCGCGTGCCGGTCGCTGATGTCGCGGCGGATGACCAGGGCCTGCTTGCCCAGGTCGAGGGCTGTGCGGTAGTCGCTGAGCTGGAGGTGCGTCCTGGCCAGGTTGTCCAGGACGGCCGCTTGGCCGTAGCGGTCTTCGAGCTGGATGCTGAGTTGGAGCGCCGCCTCGGCCGCGCGAAGCGCCTCCTCCGTCTGGCCGAGTTCGCGATGGCTGACCGAGATGTGGTGGTGCATGAAGAAGCAGGCGAGCGGATTCGAGCCGTGCTCGGCCGCCTCCAGCCCGAGCCGGTGGACTTCCAGGTTCTCGTGGCAGTGACGGCGGAGCTCGAAGAAGTCGTAGACGGCATCGGCGAGTTCCCAGGTGACCTGGTTCCAGCCCAGCCGGGCGACCTGCCGGATGAGTGCGGTCAGGTTCGGCTGCTCGGAGGCGAACCAGTCGAGGTGACCGGCTCTTTCGGCGGGGTTCGGGTTCACCGGCGGCGCGGTCAGCTCCTGGCGGATGGTTCGGCGGTACCTGTCGAGGAAGCGTCCCGCCTGCTGGGCGGTGGTGAGGTACCACATCGCGAGCCGCTGGATCGCCGCCGACTGGACGACGGGTGTGTCCTCCTCAAGCGCGCGGCCTTGCGCGTACTCGCGCAGAAGTTCGTGCAGGTGGTAGCGGCCGCCACCGACGGCCTGGACGAGGCCGGCCGTCTCCAGCAGATAGAGGAGCCGTCGTGCCGCCTCCGGTGTGGCCCCGAGGAGTGCACCGACCGCCTCCGGTGCGACGTGCGGTCCTTCCACGAGTCCGAGGAGCCGGAACGCGCGTCGTGTCTCCGGGACGAGCCCCCGGTAGGACAGGTCGAAGGCGGCTCCGACGGCCTCGCCCGGATCTTCGCCCAGGGCCAGCTTGGAAAGCCGGTCGCCCTCGGCCAGGGCATGCACGGTGTCGGCCACCGACTGCTGGGGCCGGGTGGCGATGTTCGCGGCGGCCACCCGGAGTGCGAGCGGGAGCCGAGCGCATATCTGGACGAGCGCGGCCGTGGCGTCCGGTTCCTGCCGTGTCCGTTCACGTCCGGCGACCTCGCCGACGAGGTCGAGTGCCTCCGCCTCCGACAGCAGATCCAGCGCCATCGCACGCGCGCCGTACCTCGCCACCAAGGCGGTGAACTTCAGCCGGGCGGTCACGATGACCACGCACGAGGACGTGCCCGGGAGCAGGGGATAGACCTGTCGCGGATCCTCGGCATCGTCCAAGACGATGAGCATGCGCTTGTTGGCGAGTCGCGAGCGGTAGAGCGCCGCGAGTTCGTCCTCATCGACCGGAAGCCGGCTGGACGGGACGCGCAGGGTCCGCAATGCCTGGCCGAGTGCCTCCCGGGAGGTGAGCGCGCCTCGCTTGGAGTAACCGCGCAGATCAATGAACAACTGCCCATCGGGGAACTGTGCCGACATCAGATGAGCCCAGTGCACCGCCAGCGCCGTCTTGCCGATGCCGGGCATCCCGGTCAGCGCGATGATCACCGGCGCCGGGCCGCCGGCTGCGACGAGGGAGCCGAGCCGGCCGAGAACGTCCCGGCGGCCGGTGAACCCGGGGATATCCGGGGGAAGCTGGCGGGGCGGGGGATCGGCCTCCGGTGCCGTCGCGCTCATGTGCACGATCTTGTCTCCGGAGACGGAGTCGCCCCCGATGCTCGCCCCGCTGAGGTAGGTCGTCATGCCCGGCCCTCCGCGGATAGACGAACCTCTGCCCACGGTAACGCCTGACTCATCAAGAAAAATATGGACAAATGCACAAGTGGCGAGTATCGGTCGCGAGGTGGTGCAGGGAAGTACGGTGCGGTTGTGGAGCAGCGTGCGGTCGTGCGTCTTACCAACTGGGCTGGGAATGTGACCTATGGGGCTGTTCGGGTGCATCGGCCGGAGTCCGTGGCCGAGCTGCGGCGCGTCGTCGCAGGTAGTCGGCGGGTGAGGGCGCTCGGTAGCGGGCATTCGTTCAGCCTCGTCGCCGACAGCACCGGCGAGCTCGTCAGGCTGGACGGGCTGCCGTCCATGGTGGAGATCGACACCGCGCGGTCGACCGTGACCGTCGCGGCCGGGATGCGGTACGCGGATGTCGCCGTGGAGTTGCACCGGAACGGGTTCGCTCTGCCCAACATGGCGTCGCTGCCGCACATCTCGGTCGCCGGGTCGTGTGCCACGGGGACCCACGGGTCGGGTGACGGGCAGCGGTGCCTGTCCGCGTCCGTCAGCGGGCTCGAACTCGTCGGCCCGGACGGTGATCTTGTTGAACTCCGGCGGGGTGATGACGGCTTCCCCGGTGCGGTCGTCGCGCTCGGGGCGCTGGGCGTCGTCACGCGGCTGACGCTGGATGTGGCGCCCGCGTTCGAGGTGGCGCAGAGCGTGCGGCTCGGTGTTTCGCTTGATGATGTGGCGGCCCGGTTTGATGAAGTCTTCGGCTCCGCTTACAGCGTCAGCGCGTTCACCGACTGGCGCAGCGGTGAGGCCGCCGTGTGGCTCAAGTGCCGCACCGAGCCGACCTGGGGCGGTGGGCGTGCGGCCGAAGAGCAGGTGCATCCCGTGCCGGGGATGGATCCGGATTTCTGCACCGTCCAGTTGGGGCGCCCTGGGCCGTGGCATGAGCGCCTGCCGCACTTCCGGCCGGAGCTGACGCCTAGTGCCGGGCAGGAGCTTCAGTCCGAGTGGTTCCTGCCCCGGGAGGCGGCGGGCGCGGGCATCGCGGTGGTTCAGGGGCTCGCCGAGCAGATTGCGCCGGTCCTGCACATCTCCGAGATCCGGACCGTCCGCGGCGACGACCTCTGGCTGAGTCCGGCCTACGGACGGGACTCGGTGACCTTCCACTTCACCTGGCGCGACGACCCGGAGGGCGTGCTGCCCGTGGTCGCCGAGCTGCAGCAGCGGCTCCTTCCGCTGGGCGCACGTCCGCACTGGGGGAAGCTCAGCACCACGCCCGCCCCGGAGGTCATCGCCTCCTACGAGCGCGCGCTCGACTTCGCCCGGCTGGCGCAAGAACTCGATCCTGAGGGCAAGTTCGGCAACTCCTTCGTGGACGCACTCTTCCCACGCGGTTGACGCGGGTGCATGGACGGCCCGGGATGGGTGACATCTCGGACATGGCGGAAACGGAGACCGAGGCGGTCACGCTCGTGGTCACGTGGGACGTGAAGCCAGGCCGGGAGCGCGCCTTCGAGGAGTGGGCGGAGGGGCTGCACGACGTCGCGACCGGCTACTCGGGACATCAGGGGGCCACGTGGCTGCGGGCCGAAAGGTCGCGGTCCCGGTACTACACGGTCGTGAACTTCGCCGACCAGGACAGGCTCGACCGGTGGCTGAGATCCTCCGACCGGGCGGAGTGGCTCGACCGGGTCCGCGGCATCGCCGAGGAGCACCACCAGGACACCACCGGGCTGGAGACATGGTTCAACCTGCCCGGGGAATCGGTGCCGGCGCCGTCCAAGACGAAGATGGTCGTCGTCACGTTCTGCGCGGTCTATCCGCTGAGCCTGCTGCTGAACGCGTTCGTGACGCCGCTCACGAAGGCGTGGCCGGTGCCGCTGCAGGCGCTGATCTTCCCGGTGATCGTGGTCCCGCTGCTCACCGTGTTCATCATGCCCGCGCTCAGCCGCCTCCTCCGGCGCTGGCTGTACCCGGTCGGACGGATCCACCGTCCCGCCCGACCGGGACGCTGACTAGGCGAGGAGGTCGCGCAGCTCTTGGACGGCCTCGCGGAGGCGGTCTTCGAAGATGTACATGGCGCCGGCGACCGGACGCGGGGTGCTCAGGTAGACGTTGAAGCGGTCCGGGAGGAGGACGTAGGCGACGCCGATGCACTGCTCGCTGGTGGAGCCGAAACCGAAGTACTGGATGTTGACGGACGGCGCCGAACTGGTGCTGAGGTAGTCGTCGCGCATCGTGAGCCAGCCGGGCGTGTCGAACAGGGGGAGCGGCTCGGTGACGCCGAGTTCGGCTCCGCGCCGCTTGGCGATCAGCTGGAGTTCCCAGAGGTGCTGCTCGGGGGCCTGCCCGGTCTGGCATTCCTTCGCGCGGCGGACGTGCGCCTCGGCGGCGGCGCGGAAGGCGGTGCGGCGGACCTCGGGGCCGGCCGCCGCGTCGTCCATGACGTCGACGAAATGGAGCACCTCGGGCGTGATGACGCGCATCGCCTCGGTGCGCCCGTGCCGGTACTGGCGGGTGGCGATCGACTCGTAGGTGGCGCCGGTGAGGCCCTTCGCGCGCCGGTGCGCGAGCTGGTAGGCCATCTGGACGAACGCGTCCGGGGACGTCTTCAGGCGCTTGGCCTCGCCGGCGCCGAAGTCGTCGAACGAGACGGTGGTCGTCGCGGTCGCGGCCGCGTAGGAGGCGAAGGAGGAGGCGGCCTCGTCGATGTCCTGCCGCAGGTCGTCGTCCAGGGTGAACTCGATCGGCTCGATGGCGGGGAGCCCCTGCGGCGCGGCGCCCGACCGCCGGGACAGCTCCTCGGCGGACGCGCCGAGCAGGGCGTCCACGAAGCTGAGGACCGTGGTGCCGTCCAGGCCGCAGTGCTCGACGTTGATGCCCGCCGTGCCGTCGCCGAACACGATGAAGGAGACGGCCTTGTCGAACCAGCGGTTGCCGCTCTCGCCGTGGAGCAGGTGGTCGCAGGCGTCCAGGGTGTTCACCGGCGTGAAGTTCTCCAGGCAGACGCAGAACAGCGCGGTCTCGACGTCGTCGAGCGCCTTGCCGTTGCCGAGGGCCAGCAGCGCGTCGCGGCTCGCCGCCCACTCGGCGCGGGCCTTGGTGGTGAGGTGCCCGGTGGACGGCTCCGCCGCCGGCTCGGCCTTCATGATCGTGCCGAGGCCGGCGCGCAGCTCGTCGAGGGTGTGCGGGCGGCCGTCCGGGCCCAGCACGTCCATCCGGATCATGTTGCCGCGGAAGAAGACCACGATGTGCCGGGCCTCGGACGGCCCCGGCCACGCGTCGGTGTAGGGCGCCCGGACGGTGTCCTGCTCGGCGCCGGGGATGCGCGTCGTGGAGAACAGGAACCGGTTCTGCACCATCGACTGCGGCCGGCCGCGCTGCACGGCCGGCGGGACCCGCTCCTCGTCCAGCCGCAGCTTGTAGTCGAGCGCGCCCGCGATGAGCCCGGCGGCGCGCTCCACCTGCCCCTCGGGCGACTCCTTGAACAGGAAGAAGAAGTTCGCGTTCAGTGCGATCCGGTCGCGGCGGCCGAGGTAGCGGTACGGCCAGAACGTGTCGAGCCAGCTGTGCACGCCCTCCGCCGCGTCGTAGCGTTCGAGTGCCGCCTGCAGCCGGCGGCCGGGGCCGTCCGGGCGGACGAACGCGGCCAGCGCCGACTCCGTCCGGGCCCGCTCGTCATCGGTCAGCAGCGGCCCGCACCATTCCATGAACCGCTCGCAGGTCGCGTCGAGCGTGGGCAGCGGCACGCGCGGCAGGCCCGCCTCGTTGCCGAAGGTGCGGGACGAGAGTTCTTCGCTGGCGTTCACTTCGTTCCTCGTGTTGTCGGTGCCTCAGCCGCGCGGCTTGGAAATGTAGAGCTGCGCGTAGTACCAGCCGCCGGTCTCCAGCCCGGACGGGTCGACGCCGACGTCCGAAAGGCGCTCCAGGACGGACGACTGCTCCTCCGGCGTCGCGAACCGCCGCTGCTTGCACAGGCCGTCGCGGCGGACGGTCTCGTATCCGGCGGCGGCGAGGGTCTCCTCGATCGGGTCGAACGGGAACATGCGCAGGATGAAATGCGCCATCCACGGCGGCCGGCCCGCGCCGGCGCCGACGATCCGGGAAATGGTGCGTTCGGTGACGTATCCGAGACAGCCCGTGGAGATGACCAGGTCGGTCGTGGCGAGTTGCGCGCGCTGCTCATCGGTCGGCTCGCCGTCCTCCAGATCGGCGTGGACGGCGCCGTCGAGGAAACCGGCGTCGAGCGCATAGGAAAGGGCGCTGTCCGAGGCGTCCAGGCCGAGAAAGCGGACGCGGTCGGCGGGTTCACCGGAACGGACCAGCTCCCGGTCGCGGTTCAGCAGCGCGGTGCGCGTCCGCCGGTGGGCGTCGCGGCCGCTGTAGCGATCGTACAGCTCGGCCATCGTCGCGCCGTGTTTCACCAGCGCCGCGTTGATGCCGTACGAGCAGCCGATGTCGAGCACGGTCGGGACGGGGACCCGGCGCGCCTCCCGGTATTCGGCGATGAGCCGCTGGAAGTGCGGTTTCGCCAGTTCCGGGATGTTGTAGTCGAGGTCGCGGAGCGTGCTGAAGTAGGCGCGTGGGTCGGGCTGGGTGTAGATGTGGTCGAGCGAGATCTTTCCTGTCGTGTCGACGCGCAAGAAACGGCCTCTCCTAGTCCAGCAACTGGTCGACCCGGACGGCGCGCCCCTCCGCCGCCAGGTGCTCGGGCAGGACGCGACCGAAGAGCTGCCTCGTGCGCGCGACGCTGCCGATGACCCCCGGGCGCTCGCTGTAGGCGAAGATCGCCGTGTGCCGCGCCGTGTCCCCCCGGACCGTGCTGACCCGGTGCAGCGAGTACCGGCCCTTGAACAGCTGCAGGTCACCGGGCCGCAGCGTGAGCCGCTGGACGAGCCGGCCGCCGCGCCCGGTGAGCACGTCCCGGACGTCGCCGAGGTTCTCCCGCTCCGCCGTCCGGATGTTCGGGCAGTACTCGAAGACCCCGCCGCCGTCCGCCTCCTGCGTGAGCAGGCTGACGGTGAACTCGTTGGTGTCGAAATGCCAGGGATGTTGCATCCCCGGGTTGACGACGTTGAGGACGAGCCCCGAGAGCGGGTCGCCCAGCTCGTGCACGCGCGGCAGCCCGAAGCAGCTCGCCACGAAACGCTGGAAGGGCTCGCTCGAATAGAGCCGGTTGATGATGGCGTCCGCCGGGATGCGGTCGCGTGCGACGAACGCGTTGCCCCGCTGGACGGTGATGCGCCCCGGATGGCCGTCCGGCAATGGCGTGCCGACATCGATGTTGTAGGCGTTCACCGTTTCGACGTCATAATGGGCGGACGGTGCGATCGCCGCGCATTCCGTGCGCAGCGCGTCCTGCAATGCCGGGCGAATGAAGTCGGGCAGCAGGCAGCACCCGGATTTCGCCAGTTCGTCCCGCGTCCGGGAAACGATCTCGTGCCAGCCGGCGCCGCCCGGTTCGGCCAGCGGATAACGGCCGGTGTCGGCCACCTGTGCGAGAGCCTCCGCCGCGCCCATAGCGTCCCTTCCGCTTCGCCGAACCCCAGACGGGTTTTAGCACAGTCCTTCCGGGAATTCATGGCCCGCCTTTCCGGCGCGGTTTGTCAGAAGACGATAGGCCCGGCCCGTGACCTGTGCCTTCGAACGTTCCCGCCCTCGCCCGCGCACCCCCGCCGATGTGTCCCATCTCACCTACCGACGAGTAGTACCGGCTGCGGCCGCAAGATCGCGAGCGTGCCGGCCGGGGACATGACGCGGGCGCGGGCGGGTAGGGGCCCCTGCGTAGCCGAGAGCGTTGGGCGGCGAGCCGATGCTGAGAGAGCTGGTGGCGGCGAGCCACCTGATGTCCATGGAGCAGCTGCCGGGGGCGGCGGCCCGGTACGCCGCCGACGTGGGCCTGCACGATGTGGTGATCTACGTTGTCGATCTCCAGCAGACGGTGCTGCGGCTGCTGACCGGCAGGGGACCGGACGCCGGGGGAGATCCCGGTGACGAGAGCCCGGAGCTCAACATCGAGGGGACGATCGCGGGCCGGGCGTTCCAGACGCTGTTGCCGGTGATCGGCCACGCCTTCGACGACGGCACCTGCCAGTACTGGCTTCCGATCCTCGACGGGACCGAGCGGATCGGCGTCCTGCGCACCACCATCCGCCGCGACGACGTGCGGCTCAAGGAGGACGCCGAGTACCTGGCCGGCATGGTCGCGCTGATCATCGTCAGCAAGGGGCCGTACAGCGACTCGCTCTCCCGGCTGGTGCGGACGCGGGACATGACGGTGTCGGCGGAGATGCAGTGGCGGCTGCTGCCGCCGCTGACCTTCGCCAACGACCAGGTGGTCATCAGTGCGGCGCTGGAGCCGGCCTACAGGCTGGGCGGCGACACCTTCGACTACGCCCTGGCCGGCGACACCGTGCATCTCGGGGTCTTCGACGCCATGGGGCACGACACCACGGCCGGGCTGACCTCCAGCCTCGCCGTGGCCGCCTTCCGCAACCACCGGCTCCAGGGGGCCGATCTGCTCGGCACCGGGCAGGGGATCGAGGACGTGCTGGCCGAGCAGGACAGCAGCGGACGCTTCGTGACGGCCGTCCTCGCCGAGCTCGACCTCCGGTCCGGTGTTCTGTCCTTCGCCTCCTACGGCCATCCCGCGCCGGTCGTCATCCGCAAGGGGCGCTGGGTGACCACGCTCGAATGCCGTCCGGGCACCCCGCTCGGCACCGGCCTCGGCGTCGAGCCGAAGCTCTGCGTCGAGCAGCTCGAACCGGGCGACCGCGTCCTGCTCTACACCGACGGCATCGTGGAGGCCCGCGACCCGAACAAGCAGGAGTTCGGGCTGCAGCGCTTCGTCGACTTCCTGATCAAACGGGACGCGGACGGGCTGTCCGCGCCCGAGACGCTGCGGCGCCTGATCCACAACATCCTGGCGCACCATGCGGGGCGTCTGGACGACGACGCCACCGTCCTGCTCATCGAATGGCACGGCCCGGCCGCGAGGGAGGACGCGACTGAGGCGGATCCGGGAAGCGCGGTCTAGCCGGCGCCCAGTGCGTCCATCAGCATCGGGTACGCCTGGTGCAGGTCGCGCTGCCAGTACGGCCAGTCGTGCTGCCCGTCGAAGAACCTGGTGGTCACCGGGATGCCGAGGTCGTGCAGCCGGTTCACGAACGCGTGCGCGTTGTCGTCGGCGGCGGCCTCCACCGGGTCGGTGAACGGCAGCCCGCCGAGCGACCCGGCCTTGCCGTTGCCGCTGGCCACCCACAGCCGGACGCCGCGCAGCCGCCCGGCGATGTCGGTCGGGTTGTGCGCGTGCCAGATCGCCGCCTGGTCGTCCGGGTCGCCCCAGACGCGCCGCCAGTCGGTGCCGGGGCAGGCGAAGGACGGTCCCCAGCCGGTCGAGTCGTCGCCCGGCTTGTGGCCGTAGAGGGTGTCGACGTATCCGCTGAACGACGCGGCGGCCTTGAACATGCCGGGGAAGTGCGCCGCGTACAGCATGGCGCCCAGGCCGCCCATGGAATTGCCCGCGATGACGCGATCGGTTCCGGCGTGGTAGTCGCGTTCGAGAATGCGCCGGAGTTCGGTCATGTGGAACGTCTCCCATGCGGGGGATCCGCCGTTCCCGTAGTTCCACCAGTCGGAGTAATTGCCGCAGCGGCCGGCGTTCGGCATGACGACGATCACGTCGCTGCGGGCGGTGAGCTTCGCGACGTCGGTGTCGCGCGTCCAGGCGGTGTAGTCGTCGACGCCGCCGTGCAGCAGCCACAGGGTGGGCCACGTGCGGTGCGCGTCCTTCGACCAGCCGCTGGGGAGCAGGAGGCGGACCTTCTGGTCGCCGTCCATGGCCGGTGAGTCGATGGTCAGGTCCACCGTGCGGGACGCGATGGACGTCTCGGCGACGACCCGCGCACCCGTGCCGGCGAGTGCGGTGCCGGCGAGGGCGGTGGAGCGATCCACGAGCGGTGCGGGAATGAGCAGTACGAAGGCTACCAGCCATGCGGCGGGGGTGATGCGACGGAGCAATGCGGGGCCTTCCGGAAACACCGGCGGAGGGTTGCGCCGGCCTTGGGGAAAGGGGAGCGCCGGGTGTGGCCTATTTCTCTCCTTACTCGGAGTAGGTTCCCGCCGGGTACGCTTCCGAAGCACAAAGTAAAAAGCGTATAAAATGCATTCTCCCGGGGCCGGACACGCGGACGCCGGATGCCCGCGGCGGGCATCCGACGTCCGGTCCGGGCGTGGTCAGGCGTCCGGCACCGGCTGCGGCGCGGGGCCCCGGATGTAGCCGACGGCCCACCGCACCAGCCGGCGGCCGATCCCGTAGAAGATCAGCGCCAGCCCGGCCAGCGGCAGCACGAGCAGCAGGATCTGCAGCCCGGAGGTGAGCAGCTCCAGCGCCCCCGCCCCCGCCGACGCCTCCGCGGCGAGCCGCCGCATCATCCACCAGTCCTTCGCCACCAGGCTGGGGATCTGGGTGGTGATCAGCCCGATCTGGAACACCAGCATCGGGATGACGGTCAGCACCCACAGCGTGACGAAGACCTGCGGCCAGCGCTTGAGGTCGTTCAGCCGCGCGTCGGCCGGGCGCCGCAGCAGCGCCCGCTTCAGGATCGGCCCGATGTACTTGAACAGGTCGGGGACGCCGACCAGGTCCGACATGATGTAGTACCCGTCGAACCGCAGCGTCGGCAGCAGCTGCTGGATCATCTCCAGGTTGACGTAGAGGACGGCGACGAGCAGCGGCTCGAACCCCGTCTGCAGGTACACCAGCGTCAGCCCGATGACGAAGATCGCGTTGAAGTACACCCCGGCGAGGTCGGCGCGCAGCCGCCCGCCCCGGCCGAGCCGGTACGACTCGGTGATGTCGGTGTAGAACGCGGGCCACACCAGGTAGATCCCGCAGCCCATCGTCCCCGGCCGGACGCCCCCGTACCGGCAGGCCGTGGCGTGCCCGATCTCGTGGAACGCGCACGAGGCGACCCCGAGGGCCATGACCAGCAGGATGCTGACCGGGTTCATGATCGCCAGGGAGAGCGCGTCCGCCATCGACCGGGAGGCGAGCACCCACCCCTCGCTGACCAGGAATGCGGCGATCATGACGGCCAGCACCACGGGCCGGAACAGCCAGCTGAACAGCCCGCCGATGAACCAGGTGAACGACTCGGGGAACACCGCCACCTTGAACCGCAGCGCCAGCCACGGGTCGGCCTTCACGATCTTCGCCGGCGTGCCGTCGCTGTAGGTGGTGACGCCGAGGGGGGCGAGCTTGCGGTCGACGACGTAGACGAGCTGCTCGGCGGTGAGCCGGGCGCCGGCCTCCTCGCTGACCGCGTCGGCCACCCGGTCGAGCGCCTGCTGGACGTCGCCGCCGGCGAGGTCGCGGTGCTCGTGCAGCGCCTTGGCCACGCCGAACAGCAGCGGCGGCAGCCGGACGAGCTGCCGGTTCGGCAGGGAGACGAGCTGGGCCGGTTCCCGGTAGCCGGAGTTCTTGAACTCGCCGACGAGCTCCGCGCCCTCGGTGAGCGCGGGCAGGGTGAGGGCCGGGGGCTCGCCGCCGTCCACCGCCGGCATCGCTGGAGTGCTCATCAGTGGTGGTCGACCACGGTGGCCGGGACGCAGGTCAGCGTGGAGTGGGCCGGCTGGGCCAGCAGGCCCGTCCCGAGCAGGCCGGTGGTCCCCGGCGAGTAGGTGGCCTGGCACGCGTACATGACGACCGTGCCGCCGTGGCCGTCGCCGCGCGGCGCGGACATGGCCAGCCGCGGCGGCAGGATCTCGGCGTCGAGCCGGTCGAGGTCGGCGTAGCTGAGTTTCTGAGGGTTTTCGAGGCTCATGTGACAGCTTTCGCGTGGACGGGAAGAAGGGGGAAGGGCTGGCAGGAGATCGCCAGCCCTTCCCTTGCGGGCCGAAGCCCGCCGTTACATCGAGGCGACTCAGCCGTTGTTGGCGATCGCCGTGCCCGGCAGGCAGCTGTGGGTGCTGGTCGGGTTCTGGGACGCGATGCCCAGCGCCGACAGCAGCCCGGCGTTCTGCTGGTTGTTCACGACCGAGCAGGACTGCTGGGAGATGACGGTGCTGTCGTTGTCACCACCGCCGTGGCCGGCGTTGAGGTTGAAGTTGTGGTTGTCGTTGTCGTCGGCGCCGCCCCCGACGAGGAGGGTGGACAGCACGGCGCGCTCCGGCAGGACCTCGCCGGCCAGCAGGTCCAGCTCGGTGTAGCTGAAGGACTTCATGTGGTTCCTTTTCTTCCTTGTCACGCCCGGATCTCAAGGTGGATACCGGATGTCCCTTCCTCACCACGGGTCGCAGCGAGGTAGCTCTACGTATAGCACGTGTCACGGACCGTGGCCAAGTATCGGGTCCCCAGCCGTGCCCTCGCGTCGTTTCGCGTACCGGCGCATGACGCCCCCGTGCTGGGTAGGACGGCTACGTCCAGCGCGTGATCAGAAGGAGAGGGCATGGCCGACAACAGTTTCAGCATCGACGTGGCGGCGATCCGGGAGCGCGCCCGCGCGAAGATGACCGACGGGCCGGTGACCGAGAACTACGGCCGGAGCCCCGAGGAGGTCATCGGCGTCCTCAACGACGTCCTGGCCACCGAGATCGTCTGCTGGATGCGCTACGCGCAGCACGCGATCAGCGCGTCCGGCATCGACCGCGCGCAGGTCGCCGCGGAGTTCACCGAGCACGCGGACGAGGAGCGCGACCACGCGATGCGCGCCGCCGAGCGCATCAGCCAGCTCGGCGGCGACCCCGACTTCGACCCGAAGACGATCGCCGAGCGCTCCCACACCACCTACGCGACGTTCGACGACACCGACCTGAAGGGCATGCTCAAGGAGAACCTGGTCGCCGAGCGGATCGTCATCGAGTCCTACCAGGAGATCATCCGCTGGCTCGGCGAGGGCGACGTCACCACGCGCCGCATCATGGAGGACATCCTCGCCGAGGAGGAGGAGCACGCCGACGACCTCATGGACCTGCTGGGCAACTGAGGATTCACCGAGGCCAGGAGGGTATGCGAGGCGGCATGCAATTCGGATACTCGCTGCTCTGCGAGCAGACACCGCCCAAGCAACTCGTCACCGACGGCGTGGAGGCCGAGGAGGCCGGCTTCGACTACCTCACCATCTCCGACCACTACTTCCCGTGGCTGGAGGAGCAGGGGCACTCGGCCTACGCGTGGTCGGTGCTGGGCGCGCTCGCCCACGCCACCCACCGCGTCCCGCTGATGACGCTGGTCACCTGCCCGACGATGCGCTACCACCCGGCCGTGGTCGCGCAGAAGGCCGCGACGACGGGCGTCCTGTCGGACGGCCGGTTCATCCTCGGCATCGGCTCCGGCGAGAACCTGAACGAGCACGTCGTCGGGCGGGACTGGCCCCCGGTGGACATCCGGCACGAGATGTTCGAGGAGGCCGTGGAGATCATCCGGGCGCTGTTCGGCGGCGACTACGTCAACTACCACGGCAAGCACTACCGGGTGGACTCGGCGAAGCTCTACGACATCCCCGCGCAGCCCGTCCGGATCGGGATGGCGGCGTTCGGCCCGCGCGCCGCGCGGCTGACGGCCCGGTACGGCGACATGCTGGTGTCCGACCAGCCACTCGGCGAGATCGCCGAGCTCTTCCGCAACGAGGGCGGCGCGGGCAAGCCCGCCTACGGGCAGATCCCCGTCGCGTTCGGCGACGACTACGAGGAGTGCAAGCAGCGCGCCCACCGCATCTGGAAGTTCTCGGCGCCCGCCTGGAAGGTGATGGCCGAGCTTCCCGGCCCGGTGAACTTCGAGGCCGCGACGAAGACCGTCCGTCCCGAGGACGTCGCCGAGTCCGTCCCGTGCGGCGACAACATCGACGACTACGTCCAGGCCGTCCAGCAGTGGGCCGACGCGGGCTTCACCCACGTCTCCTTCTGCCAGTCCGGCCCGGACAGGCAGAAGGACTTCCGCACCTGGGCGGAAGCCGACCTCCTGCCCGTCCTCCGCGAACGCTTCGGCTGACCTCGACAATTTCGTCCATCCGAAGACAAGGGGACTCGGCGTCCGAATCATTGATTCGGTGTACTCCACATATAACGCGTTCTCGTCACAGCCCATGGCGCCATTCCCGCTGTTGGCGAAGCATGCACGATGGCTCCGGCTGGACGGGGGCGCGGCCTGTAGATCTGCCGTACTCCCTGTTGCAGGGCGCTAACGGACGCTCGAAACACCGTGTTGCGGACGGCCCGCGAAAGATGCGCGAAAAAGATGTCCGCCCGGTCATTGACCATCCAAGGAGTTTTCCTTATGGTCCTTCATAGAACGCGTTCTACTTGGAGTCGCCGAGTCCCTGGGCGATGAAGCAAGACGGCTCCCGGCTCCCGGTCCGCAATTCCCAACGTCTCCGCCGTCCAATGGCCATGGGCGCGGTGGCGTTGCGAATCGGCCCACCCACCCCGTACCTCCGGGTGCAGGCGCGACGCCCGCCAGCCGAAATGAGGCCACCCTTGTCCCGCATCAAGAAGCCGGCCGCGATCGCCTCGATCACGGCCGCGGCCGCCGTCGCCGTCGCCATGACCGCAACCCCCGCACTGGCCTGGACGGCCGGCGGCTTCACGGCCACCCTCAACGGGCCCATGGTCATCAACGCGGGAGTCTCCGTGTCCTGCACGAGCTCCACCCTGTCCGGCACGATCGCCTCCGACGGCACGCTCTCCATCACCTCGGCCTCCGTCGGCGGCTGCGGCGTCACCGTCACGCCCAAGAACCTGCCGTGGAGCGGCAAGCTCGACAACGGCGCCGCCAGCATCAACAACTTCGCGATGGAGGCCACCGGCTGCACCTACGGTGGCAACCTGAACGGCAGCTTCACGGGTACCGACCTGCCGGTCACCGCCACGTTCGCGAACCAGACCGTCAACAAGACCAGCGGCTGGCTCTGCCCCGGCTCCGCCACCGTCACCGCCACCTACGACTTCGCCGCGGCGTAGTCCCCGCGGACCGGCCGGCCCGACGTCACCGAGCCGCTCCCACCCGTGCCCCCGGCCCCCGCCGGGGGCACGGCGTTGTCCACAGATTCAGATGCCGGAGAAATCCGGTGGAGAGGCTGCGTAGGCTCGTCCCGCCGACGTGAGAATTGCCGAAGAGCGGGCCGGGAGGGGGACGGGGATGGCGCTGGCGCGGGTTCCGGAGGGGATGTTCGATTTCACGACCACCGGGCGCGCCGACCTGCACATCGGCGTCATGTGCGCGTTCGGGGACGCGAACGAGCGGCTGGAGACGTCGCTCACGTTCGACCAGGTGCGGGAGCGGCTGCGGCACGTCGGGTTCTACGCGCCCGTGGACGATGTGGATCTGACGCGGTCGCTGGGGCAGCTGGTGGCGTGGAAGCTGCTCGACGTCGTGCAGAACCACGCGGGCAGTTACGCGACGGCCGAAGAGTACGAGCGCAAGAACCTGCAGTATTCGCTGACGCGGAAAGGCGAGGCGGCGTTCGCCGGGGTGCAGCATGCGCTGGCCGTGCTGAGTTCGTCCGGCGCGTTGCAGACGGCCGTGCTCGATGCGATCGCCGACCGGCTGGGGGAGCTGGAGGAGCTGCTCAAGGACGACGATCCGGCCGTCAACCGGCGCATCTTCACCACGCTGCAGGAGCTGGAGGGGCATCTCGACGCGCTACGCAACAACACCAAATCGTTCAACGGCGAACTGCAGCGGCTGATGCGGGCGGAGGGCGCCGATCTCGCGACGTTCAGCGACGTCAAGAGCGCGACCGTCGCCTACCTCCAGGAGTTCGTCACCAATCTTGACGTCCGGGCCGACGCCATTTGCTCGGCGCTCGGTGGCCTGGAGGATCGCGGGGTCAGCGTCCTGCACAGCCGGGCGCTTGCGGGTGCGGAGCTACCTCCGGTTCAGGGTGCCGATCCGGCGATCGCCTGGCTGGCCGCGCGCAGGGCCAAGTGGGACGGGCTGCTGCTGTGGTTCCGGCCGGAAGAGGGGACGCCGCGGGTGCGGCAGCTGCACGATGTGGCGCGCAGGGCGATCGTGTCGCTGTTGCAGGTGCTCGACCGGATCACCGAGTCGCGGCGGCGCTCGTCCAGTGCGGCGGCCGACTTCCGGACGCTCGCAAGGTGGTTCGCCAACGCGCCGAGTGAGGACGACGCGCACCGGCTCTGGGGGACGGCGTTCGGGCTGGCGTCCGCGCGGCACGCGCATCTCGCGCACGCGGACGCGGAGCCCATCCCCACGGCGGCCAGCTGGGACGAGACGCCGCCGGTGGAAGTGTCGGCGCTGCTGCGCACCAGTGGACGCACCGAGCGGATGGGACGCACGGCCAAGGTGCGGGACGTCCAGCAGTTGCGCGCCGAGCGACGGGAGCGCGCGCGGCGCGAGCGGGCGGAGCTGGAGGCGGCCTGGCAATGGCTCGCGACCGATGGCCCGGTTCGGCTCTCGGCGTTCGGGCGCGTTGAGCACGACACGTTGCGGCGGCTCCTGGACCTGATCGGGCGGGCGCTCGCCGTGCGTCCCGGCGGTGACGGGCTGCGGCGGGCCGGCACGACCGACGGCCGGATCGAGGTCCGGCTGTGGCCGCCGCCTGATGGCCGTACGGCGGAGCTGCACACTCCGCGCGGCCGGTTCCGCGGCCCCGACTACCTGGTCGACATCCGCTTCACGGCCGCCGGGCCCGCGCGGAAGGCGTCCGGCGCGTGAGCAGGCTCGCGAACCAGCTCGCCCAGGCGGAGAAGGAGGAGCTGGCGCGCGCGATCCGGCTGCTCCTCGGACGGCCGCTGATCTCGCTGCAGACCGACCCCGACGGCTTCGACCTGGTCCGGCGGCGCCACTCCACTCTCGCGCGGTGGTTCGACTACTACTGCGGCTGGCGGCTGTTCATGGAGCCGCGCCAAGGCTACGCCCGGCTGGTGAAGGTCCGCGCGGACGCCGATCCCTCGCGGCCCGCCAGGCGGAGGCGGTCGACGAAGGCGCCGTTCGACCGGCGCAGGTACACGCTGCTCTGCCTGGTCGCCGCCGAAGCGCTCGCGGCGCCGGTGACGACGATCGGGATGCTCGCGCAAAGGGTCGTGCAGGCCGCCGGGGCCGACGACCAGATCCCTGCCTTCGACCCCGTGCGAGGGGACGAGCGTGCGGCGTTCGTGGACGCGCTGAAACTGCTGGAGCACCACGGCGCCGTCACTGCCGTCGACGGGACGACCGACGCGTACCTGGACAGTGCCGAGGCCAAAGTCCTCTACCGGGTGGACACGACTCGGGTCATGCGACTGCTGTCCGCGCCGGTCGCGCCTTCACGGCTGCCGGAGACGGACTGGCCCGACCTGAGCGAGCTGGCCGTCGAGCGCAGGTACGGGACTGACGAGCCGACCGAGACGCAGCGGAACCTGTGGGCCAGGCATTCGCTGCTGCGGAAGCTGCTGGACGATCCTGTCGTCTACCGGGCGGACCTGTCGCAGGCCGAGACCGCCTACGCGGGCTCCCTCACCGGGCGGCAGATCCTGCGCCGCGCGGCGGAGGAGGCCGGGCTGGAACTCGAAGAACGCGCCGAGGGCTACCTGCTGGTGGACGCAGAAGCCCTCGCCACCGACTCCAAGTTCCCCGACGACGGCAGCCACGCGAAGGTGGCGGCCCTGCTGCTCCTCGACCGCCTAGTCAAGGACGGGGAGGCATCGCGCGCCACGCTTGAGGACGAGGCCGCGCGGCTCCTCCAACGCCGTCCGCGCTGGGCGATGGCCTACCAGTCCGATGGAGGCGCCGGACGCCTGGCCGTTGACGCCCTCGCCGTCCTGCACGGGTTCGGACTAGCGAGAACGCGGGACGGCCTCGTGCACGCGATGCCCGCCGCCCACCGATACAGCGTCCGCGAGGAGGAGTCCCCGTGACCGTTACCGAACTCGTCCCGGCGGAGGCGAAGGAGACCGCACCGCGCTGGCGGCCGGCCCGCGCCGGCATCCTCAACATCTGGCGGTACTACGACGAGGTGTTCGAGTTCCACAAGGGACGGCTCCTGCTGCGCGGCCCCAACGGCAGCGGCAAGAGCAAGGTCCTGGAACTGCTGCTGCCGTACCTGCTGGACGCCAGCCTCAAGCCGAGCCGCCTGTCGACGTTCGGCGGCAGCGAACGCACCATGCACTGGAACCTGATGGGGGACGGCCACACCGGCAAGACCCGCGTCGGGTACGTGTGGGTCGAATTCGCGGACGGGCCGCGCTGGTTCACGTGCGGGGCCCGCCTCCAGGCCACGTCCAACACGAAGAACGTCACGGTCGCCTACTTCACGACCGCGCAGCGCGTCGGCGTCCCCGGCGGGCTGAGCCTGACCGGCGACAGCGGCCAACCGCTCACCCGCGCGCACCTCGCCGAAGCCATCGGGGAGCATGGCCAGGTCCACGATTCGGCGGACGCCTACCGCACCACCGTCCGGCGGACGCTCTACGCCGGGCTGACCGAACAGCGCTACGACTCACTCCTCACCGCACTGCGGCAACTCCGCACGCCCAAACTGTCGGAACGGCTCGACCCCGGCCTGCTCTCCGACCTGCTGTCCAGCGCGCTCCCGCCGCTCGGCGAGGGCGAGATCCACGAGATCGCCGAAGGATTCGAGAGGCTCGACCGGCAGCGCGAAGAACTGCGCAGGCTGGACGAGCACGTCGGGGAGGCCGACCGCCTCGCCGCCCGCCAGCGCACCTACGCCCAGCGCGTCCTCCACGCCGCCGCCGCCCACCTCATCTCGGCGAAGCGCGCGATGGCCAAGTTGACCGCCGAGGCCCGCAAGGGCCGTGAGGACTACGAGCAGGCGAACGCCGAACGCGACAGGACAGCCGAGGCCCTGGCGGGGGAGGAGCATCGGGGAGAACTGCTCGGCGCCCGAATCGAGGCCCTCAAGGAGAGCGATGCCTACCGGCAGGGACGTGAACTCGACAAGCTGAGAGACGACACCCGCAAAGCCGAGGTCGCCGCCGCCCAGGCTCGCCGGGAAGCCGAACGCCACGCCGACGAGGCGGCACGCAAGCGAGCGGACGCCGAACAGGCGCGCGCCGACGCGTCCACGCGACGAGACCTCACCCGCCACGCCGGACGGGAGGCCGCACGAGCCGCCCACCGCGCGGGGCTCGCCGCCGTCCACGAGGAAGCCGTCCGCACCGCCATCCCAGCCGAGGAACCCGCAGACCCCAGCGCGGCCCCGGCCGCCGCCGAACCGGACGCTCCCCGCGCCAACACCGGCGACACGTCCGAGGAAGCAGGCGGGACGCCTGCGCAGGCTGGTGGGGCGCTCGCGGAGGCCGGTGGGACATCTGCGCAGACCGGCGGGACGCCCGGGGAGGCCGGCGGGGCGTCCGGGCAGGCTGGTGGGGCGCTCGCGGAGGCCGGCGGGACATCTGCGCAGACCGGCGGGACGCCCGGGGAGGCTGGTGGGACGCCTGCGCAGGCCGGCGGGGCGTCCGGGCAGGCCGGCGGGACGCTCGCGGAGGCTGGTGGGACGTCTACGCGGATCGGCGGGACGTCTGGGGAGGCTGGTGGGACGTCTGCGCAGACCGGCGGTATGCCCGGGGAAGCGGGCGGGGCGCGCGCGGAGGGCGGCGGGGTGCCTGTGGAAGCCGGGATCGAGCGGGCGCGTGAGTTGCTGCGGGCCGCGTCGCGCAGTCGCGAACGGCAGATCGCCGATCTGCGGGCCGCGATCGGGCGGCACGCGGCGGCCGTCAAGCGCCGGACCGAGGCGGAGGAGGACCGCGACGCGAGCCGGACCCGCCTGGACGAGGCGACCGGGAAGCGCGAAGAGGCCCGGGAGGTGTTCGCCGAAGCCCGCGAGACGCTCGCCGGCGAGTTGGTCCGCTGGGCACGGCGCTGCGTGCACCTGACGTTTCCTGACCCGGAGGCGCTTGTCCAGACCGTCGAGGACGAGCGTGAATGCGACGCCCTCGTGGTCGCCGCACAAGTCGAGGCGACCGAACGTCTTGCGACGGCCCGGTCCGAGTTGGACGGCCGCCGCTCCGCCGTCGCGGAGAGGCTGACCGGCACCCGGTCGCGGCGCGACGAACTGGCCCGGCAGAAGGTGATCGGGCCGGAACGCCCGCACACGCGGCCCGCCGACCGTACGCAGCGTCCGGGTGCGCCGCTCTGGCGGCTCGTCGCGTTCGCGGACGGCGTGGCCCCCGACGTTCAGGCGGGCATCGAGGCCGCGCTCGAAGCCGCCGGTCTGCTGGACGTGTGGATCCTGCCGGACGGCAAACTCCTCCCCGAGGCGCATGACGCGTTTGCTCCCGTGGTCTTCGCCCGCCCGCCGTCCGTCGGGGCCAGCCTCGCCGACGTCCTCGTCCCCGAGCACGGGAGTGAGGTGCCGCCGGACGTGGTGCGTGCCGTCCTCGGCGGCGTGGCGTTCGGTGGGAACGCCCTCGACACCGAACATCCCGCCTCGGTGGGGGCGGACGGGTCCTGGCGTCTCGGTGTCGCGACCGGCACCTGGACGAAAGCGGAGCCGGCGTTCATCGGCGCGACCGCCCGGGAGCGCGCCCGCCTGCGCCGCATCGCTGAACTCGACGCCGAGATCGAGGAACTGGCGGGCGAGTTGGCCGCCTGCGACCGCGAACTAGAGGCACTGGTGGCCGACCGGTCCGCGCTGACCGCAGAACTCGCCGACCGTCCGTCGCATGCTCCCGTCACCTCGGCGGCACGCGCCGTCCACGACGCGGAACGGGACGTCGCCGCGCGCGCCGACGAAGCCGCGCGCGCCGAGGCACGGGTGGCCGAGCGGGAGAAGGCCGTGACCGCCGAACTGCGCGCCCTCACCGCGCTGGGCGCCGAGCACGGGCTGCCCGTCAGCGAGCCCGCCCTCGAAAAGCTGGCGGAGGCGGTCGGGGACATGCACGACACCGGCATCGTCTGGCTCGACCACTGCACCAGGCTCCTCGCGGCCGAGACCCGCGCGCTCAGAGAGGAGGCGACGGCTGAAGATTACGAGCGCACCGCGGCCGACGCCGGCGAACGCGCGAGCGAAGCGGCGAGCACGGCCGCGGAACGCGCGGAGAAGTTGCGGACGATCGATGCGGTGATCGGTGCCGAACACCGGCAGGTGCTGGAAGAATTGCAGAGGGCCAAGACCGAGTCGGAACAGTGCCGCACGCGGCGTCAGGGACTGCGCAGCGAACTGCTCGACTTGCAGGGACGGCTGGGAACGCTGGAAGCGAACGTTGCCGCTGCCGAGCAGGCACGGGACGACGCCGTCGGGGCGCGCGACCGTGCGGCGGATCGGTTCCGTCACCTTGTCACAGGCCACCTGACCGCCGACGCCGGGCTCGACACGACGCTCACGCCGGATGGGGGCGTGCAGGCGACCCTGGAGAACGCCCGCACTGTCGCCGCGGCCCTGGAGCGGACGCCGCACGAGCCGAAGAATGTCCGGGACGCCGAGCACCGACTGGCCGAGGCGGTGCACCACGCCCGCGACACTCTGGCCGAGCAGGCCGACCTCGAACTCGTCCAGGACGAGGACGTGCAGATCCTCACGGCGACGATGAACGGTGTGCGCGTCGGTGCGGCCGAGCTGAGCACCGCTCTCCGCAAGGAGCGCGACCAGCGGCGCCAGGACATCACCGACAAGGAACGCGACCTGTTCGATCGGACGCTCGCCGGCGACACGCGCCGCCACCTGGCCGACCGGATCCGGCAGGCCACCGAGCTCGTGGACGGCATGAACCGCCGCCTCGAACGCGTCCGGACGGCCTCGCGGGTCGCGGTCCGGCTGGTCTGGCAGGTCGATCCGCAGCAGAGCGCCGGGATTCGCGCCGCCCGCGACCTGCTGCTCCGTGACCCGGCGCGGCTGAGTGACGCCGACCGGGAGGCGCTCTACCGGTTCTTCCGCGACCGGGTGGAGGAGGCGCGGGCCGCGAACACGGCGGCGAGCTGGGAGGAGCAGCTCATGGAGGTGCTCGACTACACCGCCTGGCACCGGTTCACCGTCCGCCTCGAACGCGAGGACGGGAAGGGCTGGCAGGACCTCACCCGGAAGCTGCACGGCGCGCTGTCCGGCGGCGAGAAGGCGATCGCGCTGCACCTGCCGCTTTTCGCCGCCGTCGCCGCGCACTACCAGACCGATCCGAGCTGCCCACGCTTCATCCTGCTGGACGAGGTGTTCGTCGGCGTGGACACCGCCAACCGCGGCCAGGTCTTCGACCTGCTGGTGAACCTGGAACTCGACATGGTGCTGACGTCCGACCACGAATGGTGCGACTACCGGGAGCTGGACGGCATCGCCATCCACCAGCTGATCACCGGCGCCGACGGGGACGGCGACAACGCCGTGACGACGGCGCGGTTCATCTGGGACGGGTACCGGACCGAACCCGTCGAGGAGGACGTTCCCGGATGACCGTTCCCGACCGGCTCCGCGCCGCCGACCTGCGGCCGTTGTGGACGGAGCTGCACAAGCGCTTCTCGACCGGCGCCGCCGTCAGCAGGGTCACGCTCAAGAACCTGGACGACGACCAGCGCGCGGCCCTCGCCGACCTGCTCGGAATGGACCGCTACCCGCCGGCCACGGTGCCCCTCGCCGTGGCCAGGCTGGACGCGATCCTGCTCGAACTCACCGGCGCGGACACTAGGACGGCGACTGAGGCCATCTGCGGCCCGATCGGCGACCGGGCGCGCGACCGCCGCGAAAGGGAACGCGAACGGAACGCCCTCTGGGAATGGTTCGCCTCGCACCCCGTGGTCGCCGGTGAGCCCGCACTGGCCGGCTGGGTCGACGACGTCCGCCGCCAAGGGGTCGTCATGGGCTCCGTGCCGGACACGCGCGCCCTTCTCGAACGGGCGCTGACGGTGCTCGCGGCGCTGCCGTCCGACGGCAGGCCCCTGCAGTCCTTCGCGACCGACCTGTTCGGCGACTCGCATGCGCTGGACGACGGCGGCAGGCTGTCCGGACTCGTCCTGCGCGCCCAGGCGTTCCGGTACGGCATCGAGCCGCCGGGGGACGCGCCGGAACGCAGGGCCCTCTGGGAACGGTCGGGCGTGGAGTGCGACGCGCTGTCCACGACCGTCCTCGTCGCGGGCCTGCGGCCGGCGGGCGACGGCGTCCTCGCCCGGACGCTCCGGATGTGGGCGGACGCGGGCCACGCCGCCGCGGTGACCCTTGAGCAGCTGCGCGACTCGCCCGATCCCCGCGTGGACGCGCCGGACGTCTGGGTGACCGAGAACCCGACCATCCTCGCCCTGGCCGTCCGGCGGTTCGGCGACCGGTGCCCGCCGCTGGTCTGCTCGTCCGGCTGGCCGAACAGCGCGGTGATCCGGCTGCTGCGCGCGCTCGGCGGCACCGGTGCCGCGCTGCACTACCACGGCGACTTCGACGGCGACGGCCTGCGGATCGCCGCGCACGTCATGGCCAAGACGGGTGCCCGGCCGTGGCGCATGTCGTCGGCCGACTACCTCGCCGCCCTCGACGGCACGCACGGCGAACCGGGCCGGGTCAGCGAGGCTCCGTGGGACGCCGAACTGGCCCGGAACCTCCGCGACCGCGGCGCGGCCGTCCTGGAGGAGAAGGTCGCCGGCGTGCTGCTCGGCGACCTCTCCAAGGCGTCAACCATGTGTCACTGATCGACTACTGACGGGAGTGGCCGGGAAGAGGTCCGGTCATGAGTGAGCTGTCGACACTGCCGACCACGGTCGTCCGGTCCGGTGACAAGCGGTATCCGGCGCTCAGCCGGGGGTTCAACCAGCGGTGGATCGCCGCGCCGGAGTACGTGCGGCTCGTCCGGACACCCGAGGAGGTGCGGGAGGCGCTCGCCCAGGCCGTCGGCGAGGAGCCGGAGGATCCGGCGCGGGCCCGGATCACGGTGCGGGCCGGCGGGCACTGCTACGAGGACTTCGTCTGCGGCGAGGACGTGCGGGTGATCCTGGACGTGAGCCCGATGTGCGGGGTGTCCTACGACAGTTCCATGAAGGCGTACTGCGTCGAGGCCGGGGCGACGAACGGGCATGTGTACAACCAGCTGTATCCGGTCAGCGGGAAGGCGCTGCCGGGCGGGTCGTGCTTTTCAGTGGGGCTGGGCGGACATGTCCCGGCCGGCGGTTTCGGACTGCTGTCACGGCAGCACGGGCTCACCGTCGACTACCTCTACGCGGTCGAAGTGGCCGTGGTGGACGAGGACAAGAACGTCAGGCTGGTGGTGGCCAGGCGCGACGACCCGGACTCGAAGTTGTGCGAGTTGTGGTGGGCGCACACGGGCGGTGGCGGCGGGAACTTCGGCGTGGTCACCCGGTTCTGGTTCCGGGGGCTGCCGCAGCCGCCGAAAGAGGTCCTGCTGACGGCGCTGGCATGGGATTGGGAGGACTTCACCAAGGACGAGTTCGCCCGGCTCGTGACGGCGTTCGGGGAGTATTTCCGCGACCAGCAGAATCCGTCGACGGCGGCCGGGAAACTGTTCGCGATGCTCAAGCTCAACCACGTGAGCAACGGGCAGATCGGGCTTCTGGCCCAGGTGGACGTGGACGACCCGGACGGCCCGCAGGCGATGACCGACTTCGTCGCGGCCCTCGACGGGCGGATCGGCCCGGCGGCGACGAAGATGCGATCGGTGATGGGGGAGCACTTCGTCCACCTGGACGTTCCGCGGACCATGCCGTGGCTGACGGCGACGCAGGCGCTGAACTGCGGTGGCGCGAGCCGCTGCGGCAAGTACAAGTCCGCCTATCTGCGGAAGCCGTTCACCGATCAGCAGATCGACGCGATGTGGGCCTACCTCGGCAACGAGAAGTACACCGACTATGTCAACAGGCAAGCGCTCATTCAGGTCGACTCGTACGGCAGCGCCATCAACAGGCCGCTGCACCAGACGGCGGCGCGGCAGCGCGACTCCATTCTGAAACTGCAGTACCAGGTCTATTGGGCGAAACAGGACGTCAACGAGGACGCGCACATCGCGTGGATACGCGACACCTACAAGGCGACGTTCGCGGCGACCGGCGGCGTGCCCGTCGCGGACGGTGAGACCACCGACGGCTGCTACATCGGCTATCCCGACGGCGATCTGGGCGATCACCGGTGGAACGAGTCCGGCCAGTCGTGGGAGGCGCTGTACTACAAGGACGCCTACGCGAAACTCCAGGAGGTCAAGCGGCACTGGGACCCCTGCAACGTGTTCCGGCACGCCCAGTCGATCCGTCCGTGAGCGAGGCGGTGACTTGGGTCACGGTGCCCTTGTCTCACGTTTATTGCATTTTTTGACAATACTTGCGGGTGTGACGTCCGGGACAGTAGTTTCGTCCGGACGAGCAGAGCGTCGGGCCCCCGGGCGGCCTGAGCGGCTGGGGAGTCGATGAAGAAGCGTACCGACAGGAAGATCGCCATCGCGGGCACCGCGGCGGCGGCCGTGCTGCTGCCCACCATCATGGTCGGCCTCGCGCAGGCCGGCATCGGCGTGCCGACCGGCAACTCGGAGGCGTCGGGCAACGCGCAGGCGATCCCCTCGTTCGGGCCCGCGACGCAGCCGTCGTCGGCCGCGTCCGCGGCGTCCCCCAGCGCCTCCCCGAAGGCGAAGAAGCTGCCGAGCGTCCCGCTCGGGACCAACCCGTTCAAGACGGGCGGCGGCTCCCCGAACCCCAACAACCCGGACGCCAACAACGGCAGCCACGGCAAGAAGCCGCACATGCCGTCCGGCGCCGGGGACAGCAAGTACGCCAAGGCCCCGGACGGCGCCGCGATCACCGGCGTGAAGAAGATCAACTCGCGGATCTTCGACGTCACGATCGCCTCGCCCGCGCTCGGCGCGGCGGTGAAGACCCGGGTGATGATCCCCAAGGGCTGGAAGTCCAACAGCACCAAGTCCTGGCCGGTCGTGTACGCCTACCACGGCGGCAGCAACAACTACACGTCCTGGACCAAGGACTCCAACATCGAGCAGATCATCGGCCCGTACAACACGATGGTCGTGATGCCCGAGGGCGGCTGGAACGGCTCGTACACCAACTGGTGGAACGGCGGCAAGGGCGGCATCCCCGAGTGGGAGACCTTCCACATCAACGAGGTCATCCCGCTGATGGAGCGCAACTTCCACGCCGGGTCGGTGCGCGCCGCGATCGGCCTGTCGTCCGGCGGGCAGGGCGCCATCACCTACGCCGAGCGGCACCCCGGCAAGTTCAAGTACGCCGCGTCCTACAGCGGCGCCCTCAACATCACCGCGCCGGGCATGCCGGTCATCCTGACGTCCATGAACCGGCAGGCGGGCACCGCCATCTGGGGTGACCCGATCACCGCGCGGGCGAACTGGCGGGCGCACGACGCGACCGTGAACGTGGCCAAGCTGAAGGGCATCGGCGTCTACGTCTCGTGCGGCAACGGCCAGCCCGGCCCCTTCGACAACCCGAACGCCGCGCCGATGGATGCGGGCCGGATCGGCGAGCAGCTCGCCGGCACGATGAACGAGAACTTCGTCGCCGCCGCGAAGAAGGCGGGCGTCCCGGTCACCTCGCACCTGTACGGGCCCGGCATGCACAACTGGAAGTACTGGAAGCGGGAGCTGGCCGCGAGCTGGCCCACGATCGCCGCCAGCATCGGCGCGCGCAAGTCCTGACCGGCCGGAATCGGCAAAGCACGAGCGGTGAACGCCCCCTGCCTGTGACGATGGTGGCATGAGGGGTAGTGATGGAGCGGCCCTCGCCGGCGATCTCCCGCTCTCGCCGCCGGCGAACGGACCGACTCGGCTCGGTGAGGTGCGCGCCCGCCTGACGCATCCGGCGGTGCGCTGGTGCGGCGCGACGTACGGCGTCATGGAGCGGGTTCCCGGCGGCTGGATGATGTCCGGGATGGAGCGGACGACCCCGCAGGACGCCCGCGACTCGCTCGGCTGGTGGTTCCGGGCCATGGCCCGCGACCGCGGCGTCCCCGCGGCGTCCCGCGCGGAGTACCGGCGCGGCGCCGCCCGGCTGGACCGTGACCGGCCGGACGAGCTGACCGTGGCGGGCCGGGGGTGCCGGGTGGTGTCTCTTCGACACCACTCCGAACCAACGGGAACGGCCCCAATCATGGTGTGAGCGTTCGACG
>NZ_JABXFD010000461.1 GCF_013372625.1 Actinomadura sp. BRA 177 | reverse complement strand
CTCGGTAGCGTCCGATGTGTATAATAGACGGCCCCCCGCGCAGCGCCGCGCGCCGGTCGGCGAGCGCCTCGACCGCGGCCGGCTGCCCGGGGGCTGTGCCGCCACCGGACAGCGCGAAGACCTCCAGCCACGTCGCGACGGCCGCGTCGTCGTTCAGCGTCACCGGCGACAGCATCTCCATGACCGTCCTGGTGGCCAGGTACTCGGGCGGCAGCCGGACCCCGGCGTCCCGCAGCTCCCGGTCGGCGGCCGACTGGGCGCGGCGCAGCGCGTCCGACCGCGCCCGCGTCGCGAGCAGCACCGCCGACCGCACCAGCCCGGGGCGGGCGAGGGCCAGCTCCTGCGCGATCATCGCGCCCATCGACGCGCCGACCAGATGGCACGGGCCGAGCCCCAGCCCCTCGATCAGGCCCGCCGTGTCGGCGACCAGATCGGCGAGGGCGTAGTCGCCGGCGGGCGCGTCCGACGGCGGCACGCCGCGGTTGTCGAACGTGACCGTCTCGAATCCCGCCCTGTTCAGCGCCGGTGTCTGGTGCATGGTCCACACATGTCCGGCCGCGGACGACCCCATGATCAGGAGAACGGGCTCGCCGCGGCCGCGGCGCTGATAGGAAATCCGCATGCCGTTGCTTTCAACGAATGGCATGAACTGCACCATGTCACCGCACCACGCGACCGATCAATACCGGAAAGATTGACTCTACCGGGCGCGTTGCCCGGCGGTCGCCGGCCGTTCACCGGACGGTGTTCAACTGCCGTGGGGGTGCAGTTGAACACCGCTCCGCAAGGTTAAACACCGCTGCCGCCACCGGAAAGCGCGGAGTATGGTGCGACAGCCCGCCGCCGATTCGTCTGTTACCCATTTGGAGGTAGGTCTGCGATGGCCGATGAGCAGTTGTTCCTGAAGTCAAAGGTCATTGTCGAGCCGCTGCAGGACAGATTCTTCGCGTGGCCGCACACGGTCGCGCCGGTGCAGTCGGCGATGAACCTCGCCTTCCTCCAGGTGCCGCTCCTGGAGTCCTATCTGCAGTCGCCGCAGGTGCACGTCGCGGCCAGCAACAACCCGGAACTGCGCGGCGGCTACTTCATCAACGTCCCCGAGGAGCGCGCCGGCGAGGTCCGCGACCTCCTCGACGCGATCAAGCGGGACCGCGCGCACGTCCTGGACTTCGCCGCGGCCGTCGCCGCCGGCCAGGAACTGCTGCGCGCCAACGCCACCGGCTTCGACCTGACCCCGCTCTACCCGAAGCTGCCGCCGGAGCTCGGCGGCTTCGTCGAGCTGGCCTACGACACCGACAACCAGGCGCAGCTGCGGTTCATGGAGCCGCTCGTCTACACCAGCGACGTCTACCAGGAGTCGCGGCAGTCGGTGCAGCTGTCCTTCGAGACCGGCGTCGAGCGCCCGTTCATCCTGAGCACGCCGCGGCTGCCGTCGCCGGACGTCCTCGAACTCGCCATCCCGTTCCGCCACCCCGGCCTGGAGGAACTGTTCAAGGCCCGCGTGCACGGGACGACGCTCGCCCACCTGCGGGACGCCCTCGAACTCGACGACGCGCAGGCCGCGCACCTCGCGACCATGCTCGACACCCGGCCCAGCCTCGCCCCGGACCGCCACATCGACGCCGGCGGCCGTATCCGCTACTTCGGGCACGCCTGCCTGGTCCTGCAGACCCCGCAGGCCGCGATCGTCACCGACCCGTTCATCAGCGCCGACAGCACCGCAGGCGACCGCTACACCCTGGACGACCTGCCCGACTACATCGACCTGGTCCTCATCACCCACGGGCACCAGGACCACATCGTCCTGGAGACGCTGCTGCAGCTGCGCGGCCGGGTCGGGACGATCGTGGTGCCGCGCTCGTCCCGCGGCAACCTCTGCGACCCGTCCATGGCGCTCATGCTCCGCCACCTGGGCTTCCCCGTCACCGAGGTCGACGACTTCGACGAGGTCGAGTTCCCCGGCGGCAAGGTCACCGCCACGCCGTTCCTCGGCGAGCACTGCGACCTCGACATCCGCGCCAAGTCGACCTACTGGGCGGAGGTCGCCGGCAAGAACGTCTTCATCGGCGCCGACTCCTCCGGCATCGACCCCGCCCTCTACCGGTACGTCAAGCGGCACCTCGGCACCGCCGACCTGGCGTTCCTCGGCATGGAGTGCGACGGCGCCCCGCTGACGTGGCTGTACCAGGCGCTGCTCACCGTCCCGGTCACCAAGAAGATGAGCGACTCGCGCAAGCTGTCCGGCTCCAACGCCGAGCAGGCCGCCGCCATCATGACCGAACTCGGCGCCGGCGAGGCGTACGTGTACGCGATGGGGGAGGAGCCGTGGCTCGGCCACGTCATGGCGACGACCTACACCGAGGACACCTACCAGCTCAAGCAGATCGACGAGTTCATGACCTGGTGCAAGGACCGCGGGATCCCCGCCGGTCACCTGTTCGGGCAGCAGGAGTGGCGCTGGTAGCGGCGGCCCCGCGCAGGCGACGGCCCATCACCTTCGGAAGGCGGGAGTGACCCCATGTCGACCGCAGTACCCCTGATCCGCAGCAAGCCCCGCATGTGGGGGTGGACGTTCCGGTGACCATCACCGCGCCGGCGCCGGCGGGCGGCCCCGCCGGGACCGCGCCCGCCGCGACGGCCCGTGCCACCACGATCGTGGGCGTCGGCACGGCGACCACCGGCGACTCCTACACCCAGCACGAGATCCTCGACACGCTCGCCATCACCGACCCGCGCGTCCGCTCCGTCTTCCTCAACAGCGCGATCGAGCGGCGCCACCTCGTGCTCCCGCCGCGCGACGCCGGCGGCGGCCGCGTCCCCGAAGCGCAGGGCGACCTGCTCGCCAAGCACCGGCGGCACGCCGTCGACATGGGCGCCGGGGCCGTGGACGCGTGCCTGAAGGACGCCGGCCTGAGCCGCGCCGACATCGGCTACCTGTGCTGCGTCACCACGACCGGGTTCCTCAGCCCCGGGCTGAGCGCCTACCTCGTCCGCGACATGGGCCTGCCGACCGGCGTCGGCCGCGTCGACGTCGTCGGGATGGGCTGCAACGCCGGGCTGAACGCGCTGAACGCCACCGCCGGGTGGAGCGCCGCCAACCCCGGCAAGGTCGCCGTCATGGTGTGCGCCGAAGCCTGCTCGGCCGCCTACGTCATCGACGGCACCATGCGCACCGCCGTCGTGAACAGCCTGTTCGGCGACGGCGCCGCGGCCGTCGCGCTCGTCACCGCCCCGCCCGGGGGCGACGAGCCGGGGATGCCGGACGCCGCCGGCGGGGCCCGCGTGCTCGGGTTCGCCAGCCACCTCATCACCGACGCGATCGGCGCGATGCGCTACGACTGGGATGACGCGCAGGGAAAGTTCAGCTTCTACCTCGACCCGGACGTCCCCTACGTCGTCGGCGCGAACGCCGAACAGGTCGTGGACCGGCTGCTGTCCGGCGCCGGCCTGCGCCGCAGCGACATCGCGCACTGGCTGGTGCACTCCGGCGGCAAGAAGGTCATCGACGCCGTCCGGGTGAACCTGCGCCTCACCCGGCACGACCTGCGCCACACCAGCGGCGTCCTGCGCGACTACGGGAACCTGTCGAGCGGCTCGTTCCTGTTCTCCTACGAGCGGCTGCTCCGCGAAGGCGCGGTCACCGCCGGCGACCTCGGCGTCCTGATGACCATGGGACCCGGCTCGACCATCGAAACGGCACTGGTGCAGTGGTGACGGAGGGCCGGATGACGGACACGCACGCCCTGACGATCGACGGGCGGGAACCACTGACACCCGAGGCCGTCGCCGCGGTCACCGCCATCTGCGACGCCGTCGAGGACGGCGCCGGGGACGGCCTGGTCGTCGTCCGGGCGTCCGGCGCGCCCGGCGACCGCGCGCCGGACGGGCTGACGGTCGGGCTCGTCAGCAAATGGGAACGCGCGCTGCGCCGGCTGGAACGGCTGCCCGCCCTCACGATCGCCGTCCTCGACGGCGACTGCGGCGGGCCCGCCCTGGACGCGCTGCTCGCCACCGACCACCGCATCGCCACCCCCGCCGTCCGGCTCGTCCCGCCCGTCCGGGCCGGGGCGGCCTGGCCCGGGCTGGCGCTCTACCGGCTGGCGCGGCACGGCGCGGGCGCCG
>NZ_JABXFD010000548.1 GCF_013372625.1 Actinomadura sp. BRA 177 | reverse complement strand
GTGGGGCGGCTGCCTGCAGTTCGGACGGTTCGGAGCATGCCAGGTCAGAAATGTGCACCTGCTCCCGCGCAGCGCTGGGGCCGCCGAGCTGGGGGCCGGCGGACGGCGGGGTGGGGGGGTGCTCGGTCTGCGGGCGTGCGGGGGGCGGGGGGAGGGGGGCGAGGTGCGGTGCGGGGCGGGAGGCGACCCGGAGAGGGGGCTGTAGGCCGGGTGCGGCGTGGGGACCGGCGGGTGTGACACGGCCGATTTAGCACGCGATCAGGATGGCCCCCTGGACGGCGCCGGGGTGCGCACGGCGGCCGGGCCGCGGCGGCGCCGGCGCGCGAACCTGCGCGCCGCGTTCGGGCACGAGGTCCTGTCGCGCCCCGTCCAGGTGATCCCGCGCACGGTCGAACGGCCCTGGGAAGAGGTCACCGCCTCCGGCGCCGAGGCCGACGCCGTAGGGGTTCGCGAACGCGCACGCGGCTTCGACATGACCGCGCCGCCGCTGTTG
>NZ_JABXFD010000423.1 GCF_013372625.1 Actinomadura sp. BRA 177 | reverse complement strand
GTCCCCCACCCTTCCGTCCCCCACCAAACCACGCGGAGCGGGGGTGGGGGTTCGCGGTGCCTTTGCGGCGGCGCGGGCTCTGCGCGCTGCCGAGCTTGATCGCTGGCTGGCCTCGCTTCTCGCTTCTGCTTCGGACGGCGTCGCGCTCGTCGCGGTCGGCAGTCATGCTCGCCGTGAGCTGACGCCCGGTGGCGATCTCGATCTCGTTCTTCTGCACCGCGGGCTGGCCGGTGTCGCTGCCGTCGCCGACCGTGTCTGGTATCCGGTCTGGGACTCCGGCCTGCGCTTGGACCACTCCGTCCGCACCGTCCATGAGGCGCGGACCGTCGCGCGCGGCGACATGAAGGCCGCCCTCGGCCTGCTGTCGGCGCGCCGCATCGCGGGCGGCCACACGCTCGTGGACGAACTGCGCGCCGCCGTCCTCGCCGACTGGCGGGCGGACGCCGCCGTCCGGCTGCCGGAACTGTCGGCGATGTGCCGCGAACGCTGGCAAACCCACGGCGAACTGGCCTTCCTTCTTGAACCCGACATCAAGGAAGCCCACGGCGGCCTGCGCGACGTCCACGTGATGCACGCCGTCGCCGCGTCCTGGGTGGCGTCCGGCCCGGACGGCCAGGTCCGCGCCGCCCACGACCTGCTGCTGGACGTCCGCCACGCCCTGCACGAGGTCACCGGCCGAGCCACCGACCGGCTCGTCCTCCAGGAACAGGAGGCCGTCGCCCACGCCCTCGACCTTCTGGACGCCGCCACCCTGCAACGCTCGATCACGGAGGCCGCCCGCACGATCACCTACGCGGGCACCACCCTGTGGCGCCACGTCGCCCGCCGCACCGAATCCCGAACCCGACGCAACGCGTCCCCGAACCGGGCCGGCCCCGACGGGCGAAACGCGGCCCCAGCCCGGGTCGGCGCGGACCGGCGGAGTGCGGATCCGGCGTGGGACAGCGCGGGCGGGCGAAACTCGGATCTGGCCCGACGCAACGCGGTCCCGAACCGGGGCGGTGCGGGCCGGCCCGGTGGGATCCGGCGCGGTGTCGAGCGGCGACCCGTGGGGGACGGCGCCGTCGAGTACGAGGGCGAGGTCGTCCTCGCGCGGAACGCCGACCTCGACGACCCGGCCCTCGTCCTCCGCGTCGCCGCTGCCGCCGCCCAGGCGGGCCTCCCGCTCGCTCCCGCCACGGTCGCCCGGCTGGCCGAGCGCGCCGTCCTGCCGCCGGTGCCGTGGCCCGCCCCCGCCCGGGACGCGCTCGTCTCCCTGCTCGGAGCCGGCCCCGCCGCCATCGCCGTCTGGGAGGCCCTCGACCAGGCCGGGCTGATCGTCCGGCTGCTGCCCGACTGGGAACGCGTCCGCAACCGGCCGCAGCGCAACCCCGTCCACCGCTTCACCGTGGACCGCCACCTCGTGGAGACCGCCGCCGGCGCCGCCGCCCTCACCCGCGAGGTCGCCCGCCCCGATCTCCTTCTCGTCGGCGCCCTGCTCCACGACATCGGCAAGGGATGGCCCGGCGACCACTCCACCGGCGGCGCCGTCGTCGTCCGCGACCTCGGGGCCCGCCTCGGCTTTCCGGACGGCGACGTGCGCGTCCTTGAAACACTCGTCCGCCACCACCTGCTGCTCCCCGAAACTGCCACGCGCCGCGATATCGACGACCCCGTGACCGTCCAGACCGTCACCGCCGCCGTGTCCGAGGTGCCGGGCCGCGAACGCGAGATCCTCGACCTCCTCGCCGCTCTCGCGATCGCCGACGGCACCGCCACCGGCCCCGCCGCCTGGGGCGCCTGGAAGGCCGGGCTCGTCGCCGAACTGGCCCGCCGCGCCACCGCCGCGCTCTCCGGCGGGACGCCGCCGTCACCCCGGAGGCTGCTGACTCCGCGCCGCCTGCGGTCGTGTCGCGGGAGCCCACCGGCGTGGCGCCGCCCGCCGGCATCGCGCCCGTGCAATCCGCCGTCTCTTCGGAGCCCGCCGTGCCCAGGCAGCCTGGTGTCTCGGCGGAGGGTGTCGGCTCTGCCGTGCGTGCGGGGACTGCGGTGCTCGACTTCACGGCGGTGCCGGAGTTCGGGGCGCCGCCGGATCCGGCCGGGCTGGAGGCGGATCTGCGGCTCATGCTCGCGGGGCGGCTCGACGTGGCGGCGCGGCTGGAGCGGAGGGCGCGGTCGGTGCGGGGGCGGCCGGGGGTGACGGTGCCGCCGCCACGCGTCATGATCCTTGCGGACGCTTCGCGGACGGCGACCGTCATCGAGGTGCGGGCCCATGACCGTCCCGGCCTGCTGTGGCGGGTCGGGCAGGCGCTCGGGTCGTGCGGGCTGCAGGTCCGCGCCGCGCAGGTCGACACCCTGGGCGCCGAGGCCGTGGACGTCTTCTACGTGGTGGACGAGGAAGGGCTCCCGCTGGAAGACCCCGCCGCGCTCGCCGCCGTCCGGGAAGAGGTTCTGGCCGCGCTGCGTTGAAGCCGCAGGGACCCCCGGCGCGGCGCGTCCGGGAGCCGTCGCGGACGGGTCCGGCGAGGCGGGCGGGGCCCGGCCGGTGACCCGATACGCTGATAGTCGATCCCAGAAGCTTTCCAAGGACGGTCCAGACACGTGTTCGAGACGCTCTCCGACCGGTTGACGACGGTCTTCTCGTCCCTGCGCAGCAAGGGCCGGCTGTCCGAGGCCGACATCAACGCGACGGCCCGCGAGATCCGGATCGCGCTGCTCGAGGCCGACGTCGCGCTCCCCGTCGTCAAGGACTTCATCGCGCGGGTCAAGGAGCGGGCCGCGGGGGCCGAGGTCTCGCAGGCGCTGAACCCGGCGCAGCAGGTCGTCAAGATCGTCAACGAGGAGCTCATCGAGATCCTCGGCGGCGAGACCCGCCGGATCCGGCCGGCCAAGACGCCGCCCACCGTGATCATGCTCGCGGGTCTGCAGGGCGCCGGTAAGACCACCCTCGCCGGCAAGCTCGCCCGGTGGCTGAAGCAGGAGGGCCACACGCCGATGCTGGTGGCCGCCGACCTGCAGCGGCCCAACGCCGTCCAGCAGCTGGAGGTCGTCGGCGAGCGGGCCGGGGTGCCGGTGTTCGCGCCCGAGCCGGGCAGCGGCGTCGGCGACCCGGTGGACGTGGCGCGCCGCTCCCTCGACCAGGCCCGGCACGCCCAGCACGACGTCGTCGTCATCGACACCGCGGGCCGGCTCGGCGTCGACGCCGAGATGATGCAGCAGGCCATCGACATCCGCGACGCCGTCCGCCCCGACGACATCCTGTTCGTCGTGGACGCCATGGTCGGCCAGGACGCGGTCAACACCGCCCAGGCGTTCATGGACGGGGTGGGCTTCGACGGCGTCGTCCTCACCAAGCTCGACGGCGACGCGCGCGGCGGTGCGGCGCTGTCCGTCCGGCACATCACCGGGCGTCCGATCATGTTCGCCTCGACGGGCGAGAAGCTGGAGGACTTCAGCGTCTTCCACCCGGACCGCATGGCGGGCCGGATCCTCGACATGGGCGACATCCTCACCCTGATCGAGCAGGCCGAGCAGGCGTTCGACGCCGAGCAGGCCGAGAAGATGTCCACCAAGTTCGCGTCGGGCGAGGACTTCACGCTCGAGGACTTCCTCGAGCAGATGATGATGATCCGCAAGCTCGGCCCGATCGGGAACCTGCTCGGGATGATGCCGGGCATGGGGCAGGTCCGCGACCAGATCAGCCAGATCGACGACCGGGACCTCGACCGGATCGCCGCGATCATCCGCTCGATGACCCCGCAGGAGCGCTCCCAGCCCAAGATCATCAACGGCTCGCGGCGGGCCCGCATCGCGACGGGCTCGGGTGTCAGCGTCGGCGAGGTCAACAGCCTCGTCACCCGGTTCTTCGACGCGCAGAAGATGATGCGGCAGATGGCCGGCGGCATGGGGCTGCCCGGCATGCCCGGCGGACGCAAGAAGGCGGCGAAGGCGGCCGCCAAGAAGAGCAAGAAGGGCAAGCAGCGCAGCGGCGACCCGCGCAAGCGCGCCGCCGGCAAGGACCGGCAGGACCAGCCCGCGGCCGACGGCATGCCCCAGGGGCTCCCGCCCGGCCCCGGCGGCGGTCCGGGCGGGCGTCCCCGGGGCCGGCCGTAGGCCGCGGGATGGTCCTGCCGGTCCTTGCCGGCGG
>NZ_JABXFD010000500.1 GCF_013372625.1 Actinomadura sp. BRA 177 | reverse complement strand
ACGCCCCCCTGGTGGTTGCGGTTCCTTCGGGCGCTTGGCTTTGTTGGGGGTTGCGGTTCTGGGCGGGCTTCGCCCGCTTCTGGGGCTTCGCCCCTTGCCCCCCGTGGTTGCGGTGGGTGCCTGTGTGCGGGGGTCCCCTTGGCTTGTGGTTGGGACCGTCTGGCGAATGGGGCCGGCTGGATGGCCTGAGCATGTGCGCGCCAGTGGTTTCATGCGGGGTATGGGAAGACATCGCAGGGGGGCGAAGCGCGAGGTCACCGTGGCGGACCTCATCGACGAACTGCGCCGGTTCGAGCCCGGGACGCAGGTGCGGCTGGCGATCCAGCCGCGGTTGCCGCAGGAGCACGCCGTCGGGGGCGTCGCGGAGGCCGACGGCATGGTGTGGATCGGCGACGGAGGACATCGCGGGTACGCGGCCGACGAGGTCGGCGAACGGCTCGGGTGGCGCTGACCGCAAAGCCTTCGCCAACCTTCCACCGAGTGCTTTTCGCGGTGTCGATCATGCGGGAACAGCCAAGACGTGGCGATGCATGATCGAGAGGGTTGACCTCCATGAGAAGCCGGATCTCCGGGCCGCTGCTCGTCGCGGTGGCCGTCACGGCGATGGCCGTGCCCGCGTCCGCCGAAGCGGCGCCGCCGCCCGCGCCGCAGACCTACGAGGAAGCACCGCAGCCCGTCCCGCAGACCTACTCGGTGGAAGACTGCAGCAAGGCCCTGAGCTTCCTGTCGTCGCTGCTGAGCGGCCTGCCCGCCGGCCAGGACCTCACCAAGGCCGTCTGCTCGATGAAGGAGAAGCAGAAGCCCGCGGAGACGCGGCCCGAAGAGGCCCAGACGGGGCCGGTCGAGAGCACGTACACCGACCCGGACGGGCGTACCGTCAAGGACGACAGTCTGCTCGGGCTTCCGGTGGAATGGCCTAAAAGCCTCACCATCAAGGTCCCGACCTTCAACGAGGGCACGTACACGTACTCGTCCGGTCGCTGACGCTGCGCGGGCCGCGGAGGGACGTTCCTCCGCGGCCCCGCGTCCTGAGCGCTCCCGATGTGCACTAAGCTTTTCCTCGACCGAGGGGCTATGGCGCAGTTGGTAGCGCGCCTCCATGGCATGGAGGAGGTCTGGGGTTCGAATCCCCATAGCTCCACGAACGAGTTGGGAGTGGTGTGGTCGGAGCTGACGCTCCTTCCCCACCACTCCTTCGTCATGTTTGCCCGGGGGGGGCGACCCCCGGACCCCCGATGTGGGGGGCTCCGCCCCCCACGCCCCCTGGTGGTTGGGGTCCAATGGGTCCGGGGGGTCCGCTGGGGTCCGGTCAGGTTTCGGTGATGAGGTCGGGGTCGGGGGCTGTGCTGTAGCGGAGGACGGCGCCCACGGGGATGGTCGGGGCGTCGCCGTCGGACGGCAGGAGCACCAGTTCGCTGTCCGTCGCCGCCGCGGCTCTCACCAGGGCCGCGTCCGCTCGTTCCTGCTCGGGGTCGGTGATGCCGAACTCCTCGCGGAGCTCGTCGGCGGTCGCGGCGACCTGGGCCGGGTCCGGGCCGATCCACAGGCGGGCGTCGGAGTCGCGGTCCTCGGTGAGCAGCAGCGTCTCCACCTGGCCGTGGCGGAGCGCCTGCGTGGTCTCGGGGAGGCCCGACACCGCGCGTTCGCCGTTCGCCAGCTCGCGGTCGAAGCGTTCCGCGACCGTCATCACGCGCTCGTGGGTCTTCAGGCGCAGGAGGCGGTGCAGCTCGGCGTCGAGGTCGGGGTCCTTGATGTCGGTGTTCTTGGCGTTCTCGACGGTCTGCTCCAGGACGCTCGGGGAGATCTCGTCCAGGACGGCGTTCCGGGCGTGGGTGTCGCCGGCGATGACCACCGCCTCGGCGCCGCAGCGTTCGGCGGCGCGGTCGATCTCGTGGGCGATCTTCTTCGCGTTGGCCTTCCAGACCTTCTCCGCCGCGCGCTGGAACCGGGACTGGTTCCAGTCGCCCGCCTTCGTCTTGCGGATGGGGTAGTCCTGGTCTCCCTCCACGTCGATGTGCTCGTGGCGCCCGCGCTCGTCCACGCAGTCGATCGCGCCCCCGCGGCGGTCGACCACGGCCAGCAGGTGCGGGAACCTCTCACCGCGTTCGGCCAGGTAGGGGACGACGTCCGGGAGCGGTGCCAGGGTGGCGTGCGGGTTGCCGGGCGGGGCGGCGAGGCGCTCGCGGTGCACCACCTCGCCGTCCGCCGCGAAGATCACGACACCCTCCGAGCGGCGCTCCACGATCTCCTCGCCGATGGCCCGGTCGACCGCGCGCAGCGTGTGCTCCGGGGTGTCCTGGTCCTCCAGGTCCGCGCGCAGCGCCCGCCACCGCAGCTCCACGGCCTTCACCGCGTCCTCGGTGTTCCGGGTCAGATCGGCGTACACCGACACGTACGGGCCCGGACGTTGATACAGCGTCTTGAGGAATGCCAGCTCCATGGGGTGGCCGTACCCCTCCTAGCTGGGACAAACGTAAAGAAGGGGAACCTTGGGGCCTGTGCTGCTATCAGCCTTCGGCGGACTGCTGGAGGCGTGCGTACGCGAGTTGCAGCCAGTCCGAGCCGGCGACCGCCGTCATCGTGGCGCCCGCCAGGCGGGTCGCGTGCGGGGCGAACACCAGGCCCGCCGCGTAGGCCGTCGCGACCCACTGCGCCGTGCAGAACGGGCACGTGATCAGTTCGCCGACGGCGTGCCGGATGCCCTTGCCGCGCACCTCCTCCGACAGCTCGGACGGGCCGGCCGTCCCCGAGTAGCGGGTGAACGGGGCGCGCAGCGGGCTCGTCACCGGGTCCTTGGCGATCAGCCGGGCCACCTTGTGCGTGGTGATCGTCATCAGCGCGAGGTCGCCGAAGCCGATGGCCGGCGGCCGGTCGCGCATCCGGCGGCCGAGCAGCGCCATCGCCCCGGTCGTCACCGCGTACACGCCGAGGGTGCCGAGGTACGAGCCGAGCGGGCGGTCCTCGCCGGCCGCGTACTCCGCCTTCTGGCGGCGTGCGGTGTCGACGACCGTGTTCATGATCCGGTCTCCCTTCGTGGTGGGACGATCAGGCAGAACTCGTTGCCCTCCGGGTCGGCGAGCACCGTGGTCGGCCAGCCGTCGTCCACGAACGGGCCGCGGACGACGGTGGCGCCCAGCCCGGTGACACGGGCGAGTTCCGCGTCCATGTCGGTGACGCGGAGGTCGGGGTGCATGCGGTTCTTCCCCGCCTTCGGCTCGGGGACGCGCTGGAGCAGAATGCGCGGCCGCTCACCGGCGGGGTCGGTGAGCGGCACGTACGGGGGGTCGTACTCGCCGCGGTCGTAGCCGAGCGCGGCGGCCCAGAAGTCGGCCAGTGCGTCGGGGTCGCGGCAGTCCAGCACGAAGACGAGTTCCATCTAGTGGTCGCGCAGCGCCTTCACCAGCTCGGACTTGTTCATCGAGGAGCGGCCCTCGATGCCGATCTCGCGGGCCCGGCCGAGCAGCTCGTCCTTCGTCCAGTCGTCGTAGGAGGGGTTCTTGCCGCCCTTGCGGCCGACGCTCTTCTTGCCGCGGTTCGCGGAGGCGTTCGCGATCCGCGCGGCCTTCTCCTTGCTCTCGCCCTCGTCGCGGAGCTTCTGGTAAGTCTTCTCGTCCTTGATCTGTGCTCTAGGCATATCAGGACAAGTACCCGGTCCACGTGGTCCACACATGGGAGAGAATCGACTCCGGGGAAGGGGACCTGTGCGCATTGGCATCCTGGGCCCGCTCGACGTGCGGGACGAGGCCGCGCGGCCCGTCGAGGTCGCGGGCCGGCGGCTGCGCGCGCTGCTCGTCCGGCTGGCGGCCGAGGCGGGCCGGCCGGTGTCGGCCGAGCGGCTGCTGAACGACCTGTGGGACGGCGCGCCGCCCGCCGGCGGGGGCAACGCGCTGCAGGCGCTCGTCTCCCGGCTGCGCGGCGTCGCCGGACGGGCCGTCGTCGAGCACGGCCCGGGCGGGTAACGGCTCGGCACCGACCCCGCCGAGGTCGACGCGGTCGCGGTCGAGCGCGGTGTCGCGGCGGCCCGCGCCGAGGACGATCCGGCGCGGCGGGCCGGCGGGCTGCGGGCGGTGCTCGCGCTGTGGCGAGGCACCGCGATCGCCGACGTCGCCGACGCCGACATCGCGTCCGGGTACGTCACCCGCCTGGCGGAG
>NZ_JABXFD010000576.1 GCF_013372625.1 Actinomadura sp. BRA 177 | reverse complement strand
GGTCCGGCATCTGGAAGCCGGGCGGCGGGCAGGGCGGGCTTCCGCCGGGGCTCGGCGGCCAGCTCCCGCCCGGCTTCCAGATGCCGGACCTGGGCAAGCTCCAGGGACGCAAGAAGAAGTGAGCCCCCGGCCCACCGCGGCCGCCTGACGACTCGGGGACACGGCGCCGCGCGATTGCACCTTTACACCGAACGTCTGGCAGAATGACATGCTGGAAAACCGGAATCGCGAGGCGCCCTCTCTCGTCCTGCGCGGCCGGAGTCCATCGGACGGCCGTGAGCCGGTGTTCCCCACCTGGCGCGGGCCCGTCCACCCAGTAATGAAATCGGAGTACACCACACCCGTGGCAGTCAAGATCAAGCTCAAGCGCCTGGGGAAGATCCGGAACCCGCAGTACCGGATCGTCGTCGCCGACGCCCGCACCAAGCGGGACGGGCGCGCCATCGAGGAGATCGGCCTCTACCAGCCCAAGCAGGAGCCGTCGCTCATCAAGATCGACTCCGAGCGGGCGCAGTACTGGCTCGGCGTCGGCGCGCAGCCGACCGAGCCCGTGCTGAACCTGCTGAAGATCACCGGCGACTGGCAGAAGTTCAAGGGCGAGCCCGGCGCCGAGGGCACCCTCAAGGTCGCCGAGCCCAAGGCCGACAAGAAGGCCGCCTTCGAGGCCGCCGTCAAGGAGTCCCTGGGCGACGACGAGGCCGCCGGCACCGCGACCCGCGGCAAGAAGAAGGCCGAGCCCAAGAAGTCCGAGGCCAAGGCCGCCGAGACCGACGAAGCCAAGAGCGAGGGCTGACAGTGCTCGAAGAAGCGCTCGAGCACCTGGTCCGCGGGATCGTGGAGAACCCGGACGACGTCCGGGTCCGCGCCCGCCGGATCCGGGGCGGCCGGGTCCTGGAGGTGCGCGTGCACCCCGAGGACCTCGGGAAGGTCATCGGCCGCGGCGGCCGCACCGCCAAGGCCCTCCGCACGGTGATCAGCGCCCTCTCCGGAGGCCGCTACGTGCGTGTCGACCTGCTCGACGTCAACGAGGTCCGCTGAGTGGCGTTCCGATGAGCGAACCGCTCGTGGTGGGACGTATCGGACGGTCGCACGGGGTCCGTGGCGAGGTCTCCATCGATGTCCGCACGGACGAGCCGGAGACCCGGTTCGCTGCGGGCACGAAGATCGCCACCGACCCCGGCGCCGCCGGTCCGCTCACCGTCGAGCGGATCCGCTGGCATTCGGGACGCCTGCTCGTGCGCTTCGCCGGAGTCGGCGACCGCGACGCCGCCGAGGCCCTGCGCGGCACGTGGCTCGTCGTCGACCCCGGTGACATCCCCCCGTCCACCGACCCGGACGACTTCCACGACCAGGAACTGATCGGCCTCGCCGTGGTCACCGCGGACGGCACCGGCATCGGCGTCGTCGCGGACGTCCTGCACCACGGCCAGGACCTTCTCGTCGTGCGCGGCCCGGCCGGGGAGAAGCTCGTGCCCTTCGTGGCCGCGCTCGTCCCCGAGGTGGACGTTCCCGGGGGGCGGCTCGTCATCGACCCGCCCCCCGGACTGCTCGACGAATCATGAAAATCGACATCGTCACGATCTTCCCCGAGTACTTCGCCCCGCTGGAGCTCTCCCTCCTCGGCAAGGCGCGGCGCGCCGGACTGCTGGACGTCCGCGTCCACGACCTGCGCGACTGGACCCACGACCGGCACCGCACCGTCGACGACACCCCTTACGGCGGCGGCCCCGGCATGGTCATGAAACCCACCCCCTGGGGCGAAGCCCTCGACACCCTGATCCCCCCGCTCCCCTCCAGCAAGACCCCACCCAGCAGCACGCCCTCGGGCAGCACTTACCCGGGCGGTGCGTCTTCGGGCGGCGCATACCCGGGCGGTGCGCCCTCGCGCGGCGCATACCCGGGTGGCGCGAACCCGGGGGGCGCGGCTTCGGGCGGTCCGCAGCCGAGCAACGCGCACCAGGATGGCGCGAACCCGGGCGGTACGTATCTCAATCCTGGTGGCGCGTCCTCTGGAAGCGCGCCAGTCGGCGATTCATCGCCTGGCGGTGCGTCGTCCGGTGTGACCGCGTCACTGGGCGAGGCCGCGGAGGCCGGGGTGGTGCCGCGGCTGATCATTCCGACGCCCAGTGGGCGGCCGTTCACGCAGGCCGACGCGGTTCGGTATGCCGCCGAGCCCCGGCTGGTGTTCGCCTGCGGGCGCTACGAGGGGATCGATTCCCGCGTTGCCGAGGAGGCCCGTACGCGGATGCCCGTGGACGAGGTCAGCCTCGGCGACTTCGTCCTCGCCGGCGGGGAGGTCGCCGTCATGGTGATGGTCGAGGCGATCGGGCGTCTCCTGCCCGGCGTCCTCGGCAACGCCGACTCGGTCGCGGACGACTCCTTCGCCCCGGGCGCCATGGAGTCGCTCCTGGAGGGGCCCGTCTACACCAAGCCGCCCGTCTGGCGGGATCGGCCGGTTCCGGACGTCCTCCTGTCCGGCAACCATGGGGCGATCGCCCGCTGGCGGCGCGACGAGGCGCTCCGCCGGACGGTCCGGCACCGTCCCGAACTGCTCGCCCGCCTCGCGCCGGAGGACCTCGACAAGCGGGACCGTGTCGTCCTGCGGGAGGCCGGTTTTCCGGTTGACGGCGAAGATATGGCAGACTAAAGCGTCCGTGCGTCCAGAGCGCATGGCACCCGAAGACCACTTCCCGCGGCGCGACGCCCCCACGAAAGTCCCATCGGGGCCTCTCGACGCCCGCGTTCGACCACGAGGAACCGCTGCGATGCACACCCTGATCCAGGAGATCGAAAAGGCCGCCATGCGCGCCGACGTCCCGGACTTCCGTCCGGGCGACACGCTGAAGGTGCACGTGCGCGTCACCGAGGGCAACCGTAGCCGTATCCAGATCTTCCAGGGCGTGGTGATCCGGCGGCAGGGCGGCGGCGCCCGCGAGACGTTCACCGTCCGCAAGGTCAGCTACAGCGTCGGCGTCGAGCGGACGTTCCCGATCAACAGCCCGTCGATCGACAAGATCGAGGTCGTCACCCGCGGCGACGTCCGCCGCGCCAAGCTCTACTACCTGCGCAACCTGCGCGGCAAGGCCGCGCGCATCAAGGAGAAGCGCGAGCACTGAGCCGATGAACCACGACGCCCCGGGAACCCGCGACGGTGCCCGGGGCGTTGCCCGTTCCGGCCCGGCGCGACCGGTCCGGACGTCCGCGACACGCCCGCGCGCGGCGTCCCGCAGGCCCTGCGGCGCTAGGCTTTCGCTCTGATGACTGACGAGGATGATCGGAGAGACGTGCGATCCGAGGCCGAGGGCGCGGTGCCCGAAGAGCAGGAGCCCGTGGACCCGGCCGAGGAGAAGGCCGACGACTCCGAGGACGACGGCAAGCGCAAGAAGAAGCAGGGATCGTTCTGGAAAGAACTCCCCGTCCTCATCGTCGTCGCCGTCGTACTCGCGCTGGTCATCAAGGCGTTCGCGGTGCAGGCGTTCTACATCCCGTCCGGCTCCATGGAGAACACCCTCCAGATCGGCGACCGCGTCCTCGTCAACAAGATCGTCTACCACACCCGGGACATCGCCCGCGGTGACGTGATCGTCTTCAACGGCCTCGACTCCTGGGACCCGGAGGTCCAGGTCGACGAGCCGAGCAACCCGATCTCCAAGGCGCTGCGCGCCGTCGGCACCGCGTTCGGCGTGGCGCCCAACGAGAAGGACTACATCAAGCGCGTCATCGGCATCCCCGGCGACCACATCAAATGCTGCGACGCCCAGGGCCGCGTCACCGTCAACGGCGTGCCACTGGACGAGAAGTCGTATGTCTTCACCGACCCGATCACGCACGAGCAGAACAAGCCGTCCAACGACCCGTTCGACGTCACCGTGAAGCCGGGCCAGCTCTGGGTCATGGGCGACCATCGCGAACTCTCCTACGACTCCCGCTCCCACCGCGGCGACCCCGGCGGCGGAACCATCCCGATCGACCGCGTCATCGGCCGCGCCTTCGTCATCGTGTGGCCCCTCGACCGCCTCAGCACCCTCCCGATCCCCAGCACGTTCAAGCAGCGTGGCCTGGAGAAACTGTCCCTTATACACAACTCCGAGACCACGAGACGGACTCCTATATCGTATTCCGTTCTTTCTTAAATCAAAAATTAATTACTTCTAGGATTGTAACACAACAATAA
>NZ_JABXFD010000223.1 GCF_013372625.1 Actinomadura sp. BRA 177 | reverse complement strand
GTGCATCGGCGACCAGTTCCCCGTACTCAGCGTAGCCGATAGATCACCTGGACCCCGTCCGAACGCCATTACCGGTAAGGGGAGCCCCGTTACAAGCATCCGTCCCGCCCGCCGCGCGGATGCGTTTCACACTGGCGGTGTGCCACCCGGGGCGCGCGGGTCCGAAGAGCACGGCCGGCTCACCCCCGGGGCGGACCCTTGGCCCCGCTGCCGCCCGCCTCCTCCGGCACCCCGACCAGCGCCAGCCCGGACTCTGCCAGCGCCGGCCACGGGTCCTCCCCGGACAGGATCTCGTTCGCGGTCTCCTCCAGCAGCTCCATCAGCGCACTCCCAGGCCGCGCGCGACGATGCCGCGCAGGATCTCGTTGGTGCCGCCCCGCAGCGTGAACCCGGGCACCTGGACGACCGACTCCGCCAGTGCCCGGGCCAGCGGGTCGGGGGAGGCGAGGTCGGGCTCGACGTCCGCGTGCTCCCGGACCGTCTCGATGACCTCGCGCTCGAACCGCGTCCCGAGGTCCTTCACCAGCGCGGCGGGAATCTCCGGGGTCAGCCCGGCGTCGAGTGCGCCCGCGACGGCCAGGGACGCCTGCCGCAGCGCCCACAGCCGCGCGGTCAGCCGGCCGAGGGCGCGCCGCGCCGCCGGGCCGTCCGCGCGGCCGTGCAGCAGCCGGATGAGCAGGAACGTGCTGAGCAGCCGCTCCGGACCGCTGCGCTCGTAGGCGAGTTCGGCGGTGACCTGCCGCCATCCGTCCCCGATGCGGCCGAGCACCATCGCGTCCGGGACGAACGCGCCGTCGAACACGACCTCGTTGAAGTGGTGCTCGCCGGACAGCCCCCGGATCGGCCGGATCGCCACCCGCTCGTCCGGCAGCGGGACGATGAACTGGCTCAGCCCCGCGTGCCGGTCGTCCGACCTGGGGGAGCTCCGTGCGAGGACGAGCATCGCGTGCGCGATGTGCGCGCCGCTCGTCCACACCTTGGTGCCGTGCAGCCGCCAGCCGCCCTCCTCCCGGCCGGCGCGGGTGCGGACGGACGCGAGGTCGGAACCGGAGTCGGGCTCGCTCATCCCGATCGCGAAGAAGCACTCGCCGCGCGCGATCGCCGGCAGGAACCGCGCCCTCTGCTCCTCGGTGCCGTTGGCGAGGATGCTCGGCCCCGTCTGCCGGTCGGCGATCCAGTGCGCGCCCACCGGTGCCCCGGCGGCGAGCAACTCCTCGATCACCGCGAACCGCTCCAGCGGGGAGCGGCCGTGGCCGCCGTACCGCTCGGGCAGCGTCATGCCGAGCCAGCCGCGTTCGCCGAGCGCCCGGCTGAACGCGGGGTCCGCGCCGGTCAGCCAGCTGTCGCAGCGTGGCGTGAACGGCGTCTCCGCGAGGAACTCCCGCACCCGCCTCCGCAGCTCGGCGGCCTGCGGGGGGAACGTCCCGGGCTCCAGGTCGGACGGTCTGGCCACGTGCGCCTCCTCGGTCTCCGGGCGAGGTTACAGACGCGCCCCTATGCGCCGGTCAGCGGGCCCTTACCAGGGGCCGTTCTTGGCGGGGATGGAGTTGTCTGGGATCGTTGCCTTCCCACAACCGGACGCTCAGGGGGAGAACACGAGATGTGGCCGGGCTCGGACCTGCCGACGGGATCACCGCCCATGGGGCCGGCGACGCCGTCCTGGGTCCCGGAGCGCCGCGTCGGCCCGAGCGCGGGCTGGTACGTGCTGCCCGTCGTCCTGCTCTTCGTGGCCTTGGTTGGCTTCTTCGCCGTGCTCGCGTTCCTGTGGGACGACTCCAAGGTCGCGGACGGCCCCCCGGCGGCCGGCGACCCGGTCGTCGGCGTGCGGGTCCAGCTCTCCGAGGGGTACGGCTACTTCCTCTACGTCCGCACCGGCGGCTCCTCGCCCTACTCGTGCGTGGTCGACCTCGGCGAGCGGTCCGGGCCCGTCCGGCTGACGCGGAAGAACTCCTGGAGCGCGACCGACCGCGCCGGCTACCGGTACACGGCCACGTTCCTGGCGCCGGTGTCCGGGACGGCGCGGCTCACCTGCAAGGGCACGGACGGCCCGATCCTGGTGACGCCGGACGACACCGTCCACGGCTACCTCGGCTTCGCCCTCCTGGCCGCCCTCGGCCTCGGCGGTCTCGCCGCCCTCAGCTTCGCGGTCACCCTCCTGCGCCGCGGCGCCGCCAAACGCCGCACCATCGCCCCGCCGCCCTACGCCCGCTGACCTGCCGGGTCAGGAGGTCAGCTCGCGTTCCAGCGGGGTGCGGAAGCGGGGGACGGGACGCACGTCGCCGTACCAGGCGGCCATCCGCGCCGCCTCCCGGTCGATCGTGGCCTCGGCGTCGGCGCCGACGTCCTCCAGGACGCGGACGGCGATCTCGCCGTCCTTGCGCTGCGCCCAGCCGCCAACGACGCGGCCGTCCCACCAGATCGACGGGCCGATGTTGCCGTTCCGGTCGAACAGCGCCGGCCCGTGGCCGCCGAGGAACCAGCCGCGCTCCTGCCAGCCCATCGGCGTCGCGTCGAGCGCGGGCAGCAGCGCCGCCCACGGCTCCGGCTCGGGCGCGGGCTCCAGGTCGTCGGACAGGACGATGCCCGTATTGCCGCCGAGGTCGACCTCGGTCACGTCGAGGAGCGCGAGGGCCTTCTTGACGTCGCCGGCGTTCCAGCCCGTCCACCACTTCAGGTCCGTGACCGGGGCGGGGCCGAACGCGCGCAGCCACCGGCGGACGAGATCGGCGCGGGCTTCGGTGGCCGGGACGTCCTCGATTCCGCCGGGCAGCCACGCCTCGACGGGCGACCACCTGTACTGGCTGCTGCCCCATGTCCCGTTGGGGCGGCCCCGCACGATGCGGCCCTCGCAGCCGAGCGTGACGAGGACCCAGGTGGTGATGCTCGTCGGCCGCGAGTAGGACTTGCCGGGCGCCGGGTCGACCTGCGTCCGCAGCATCGGGACGTCGGCGCTGAGCTGGGCGCCGGTGGCCTCCCCGCGCGCGAGCAGCGCCTCGTGCGCGGCCTCCTCCGCCGCGGCGAACAGGGCCGGGACGTCGCCGACGTCGCTGCCGCGCTCGATCATCCGGGAGTAGGTGGCGCGCTGCCTGGCGGCCAGCCCGTTCGCCGTGGACGCCTGCAGCACCGGGACGAGGCCGGTGGGCGCGACGAACATCGTCCGGCGCATGGCGAGCATCCGCAGCAGCGTGCGGTCGTCGTACAGGGCCCGCTCCACCGCGGCGGGGACGGCCTCGATACTGCGCGCGGCGACCGACAGGAACACCGTCGCCGGGTCGGTGGCGTGCAGCACGACCATGGACCGTGCGATGTCGACGACGTCGTCGGTCCGGGCCTGCGGGGCGAGCCGGTGGCGGAGCGCGAGCCGGGCCCGCCGCTCCGCCGGATTCATCGAACGCATGTACGAATACTAGACCGGATCACCCGGCATTGGAGATCTTCACCACCACATTGTCCTGGGTGACCGACTGGACCGAGACGTTGAAGCCCTCGGCCTCCTGCTCGCCCTCGCCCACCGGCACGGTCACCGTCTGCCCGGCGACCTTCAGCGTGACCATCTGGCCCTGCACGCGCACCAGTTCCGCCTCCACGCCGAGGATGGACGCGCTCGCGTCGACACCGCGGTCGAAGGTCACCGTGCAGGAGTTGACGTTGCAGGACGTCCTGCTGTTTTCGCCGCCGCACGCGGCCAGGGCGCCGAGCGGCAGCAGGGCGATCGAGATCACGGCCAGCTTCCGCCGGAGGGGAAAGGAGGTCATGCCGGGGAGTCTATGGGTGCGGACGGCTTCGCGGCGCCCTTCCCGAGGCGGATCCGTCCTGGACGAATGTGGTACCGCGCGGTGACGCGGCTGGATCTGCCGGTGCCCCCGTGCTTCGCTGATCGGATGAGTACGGAGCTGACCGGATGAGCACGGAGAGCGCGCCGGTGAACGGCGACGACGCCGCGGAGGCGCCGCTGGTCGGCCCGGTCGTGTGCGCCGCGCTGCGGATCGAGGCCCGCGCGGTCCGGCGCGGGCTCGACCGGACGCCGGTCGTGGTCGTCGGCTACCGCGCCCGCCGCGCCGCCCGGCTGCCGGACGCGTGCGCCGCCCTCGTCACCGTCGGCTTCGGCGGCGCGCTGGACGAGCGGCTGCGGCCGGGCGACGTCCTCGTCGCCGACGAGATCCGCGGCCCCGGCGGGACGGCGGTAC
>NZ_JABXFD010000495.1 GCF_013372625.1 Actinomadura sp. BRA 177 | reverse complement strand
AGCCCGCCCGGGGCGAGAACGCCCCGGCCGGTCCGCCGGGGGACCGGGACGCCGGCGAGTCCGCCGGGTCGCGCGCCCCCGCGCCGCGCCAGCCCACCGAGCAGTCCTCTCCCCGCGTGCACGCGGGAGAGAACGACGGCGGCCCCGCCTCCTCCGGGCAGCGCCGCCGTCCCGTGGTGTTCGACGAGGACGACGACCTCGACGTCCCCGACTTCCTGAAGTGATCACCACCGTCGCCCTGGGCGACGGCGTCGGCGCCGCCTTCACCGGCCGCGCCGGCGGCGTGAGCAGGCCCCCCTACGACTCCCTGAACCTGGGCGGCGCGGTCGGCGACGACTCCGCCGCCGTGCTCGGCAACCGGCGGCGCGCCGCCGAAGCGCTCGGCGTCGACCCCGCCCGCACCGTCTTCATGCGGCAGGTGCACGGCGCCGACGTCGCGTTCGTCACCTCCCCCGACCTTCCCGGCCCCGTCGACGCCGTCGTCACGACCGTCCCGGGCCTCGCCCTCGCCGTCCTCGTCGCCGACTGCGCGCCCGTGCTGCTCGCCGACCCCGCCGCCGGGGTCGTCGGCGCCGCCCACTCCGGCCGTCCCGGCACGGCCGCCGGGGTCGTCCCGGCGCTGGTGGAGGCGATGTGCGACCAGGGCGCCGACCCGGCCCGGATGACCGCCGCGATCGGGCCCGCCGCGTGCGGCCGCTGCTACGAGGGGCCCGCCGAGATGCGGGACGGGGTCGCCGCCGTCGTGCCCGCCGCGTACTCCACCACGTCCAAGGGCACGCCCGGCCTCGACATCCGCGCCGGCGTCGCCGCGCAACTCGCCTCGGCCGGCGTCACCGCCGGCGACACCGACCCGCGCTGCACCATCGAGCACCCCGACCTCTTCTCCTACCGCCGCGAAGGCCGCACCGGCCGCTTGGCGGGATACATCTGGCTCAAGAACGACTCGCTCGGACACGACTCGTCCAAGGACGACGCGCTCAAAGGCGGCTCGTCGGCAGGTGGCTCGGTCGGGGGTGGCGTGTGAGTGAGGAGAGGAAGCTCACCCCCGAGCAGCGGCGGGCGGAGTTGGCCGAGGGGATCGCCGCGGTGCGCGACCGGATCGCCGCCGCGTGCGCGGCCGCCGGGAGGGACGAGGGTGAGATCACGCTCATCGCGGTGACGAAGACCTTTCCCGCCGCCGATGTGCGGCTGCTGGCCGGACTCGGCCTCACCGAGGTCGGGGAGAACCGCGACCAGGAGGCTCGTCCGAAGGCCGCCGAATGCGCCGATCTTCCCCTTACCTGGCATTTCGTCGGACGGCTGCAGACCAACAAGGCTCGCGCGGTCGCGGGGTACGCCGACGTCGTGCACTCGGTGGACCGGTCCCGGCTTGTCTCCGGGCTGTCGGACGCCGCCGTCCGCGCCGGGCGCACGCTGCGCTGCCTCGTCCAGGTGTCGCTGGACGAGGAGGAGGCCGCTCAGGGTCGGGGCGGTGCGGCCCCCGATGCCGTGCCGGGGCTGGCCGACCAGATCGCCGAAGCCGCCGGCCTGCGGCTCGGCGGCGTGATGGCGGTCGCGCCGCTCGGTGCGGACCCGATGCCCGCCTTCGCCCGGCTCGCGGCGGTGGCGGAGGAGATGCGCAGGAACCATCCGGACGCCCGGATCGTCAGTGCGGGTATGAGCGGCGATCTAGAACAGGCGATCGCGTGCGGCGCGACACACCTGCGGGTCGGTACGGCGTTGCTCGGCGGCCGACGGGCAATCGTCAGGTAATGTCCCCCCAGTGGTACCTGCCCGTACGCGGGTCGCCACGACGGAACAGTCCACCGGCGGCGCCGGACGCGCCCGGAGCCGCCACCACAGGACACGGAGGGGCGTATGGCCAGCGCGATGCGCAAGATGGCGGTCTACCTCGGCCTGGTGGAGGACGACCGTTACGACGACAAGTACGGCGACTACGACGAGTACGAGGTCTACGACGACGAGACCGATCCCGGGCAGGCCCGCCGCCGCGAGGACGAATCCGGCGGTCAGCTTACCCGAGCCGAAGAGGCCGCGGACCGGGATCGCGACCATCACTCCACGTCCACCATCGAGCGACGCTCCGTGGCGCTCTACGAGTCCGGTACCACCGACCTCGCTCGTATCACTACTCTGCATCCAAGGACCTACAACGAGGCTCGGACCATCGGGGAGCACTTCAGGGAGGGCACGCCGGTGATCATGAATCTGACCGAGATGGTCGACAGCGACGCCAAGCGTCTGGTCGACTTCGCGGCGGGTCTCGTGTTCGGCCTGCACGGGAGCATCGAGCGTGTTACGAACAAGGTGTTCCTGCTGTCGCCCGCCAACGTGGAGGTGACGGCCGAGGACAAGGCCCGGATGGCGGAACGTGGGTTCTTCAACCAAAGCTGAGAATTGCATGCGAGAGTATCCGTGAACATCGCTGGACAGGTGCTGACGTACCTCCTGTACTTCTTCCTCCTCTTCCTCATCGGGAGACTGGTGCTGGAGGTCCTGCAGTCGTTCGCCCGCCAATGGAAGCCGTCGGGGGTGGTGCTGGTGATCGCCGAGGCGACCTACACCGTCACCGACCCGCCCCTGAAACTGCTGAGGCGTTTCATCCCGCCCGTCAGGCTGGGTAACGTTGCACTGGACCTCAGCTTCACCGTGCTCATCCTTGTGGTCTGGATCCTGATCATGGTCATCGGCTCCATATTCGGCGGTCCGTAGACCGATCGGATACCGTCCTGCAGGGACAGACTCCAAGCGCGCCAAGGAGACGAGAACATGCCGCTGACACCCGCCGACGTGCGGAACAAGCAGTTCAGTACCACCAGGCTGAGGCCGGGGTACGACGAGGAGGAGGTGGACGCCTTCCTCGACGAGGTCGAGGCCGAGCTCGACCGCCTCATCCAGGAGAACGAGGAGCTGCGGGCCAAGCTGGCCGAATGCCTGCGCGGCAAGGTTCCCGCCATGGCCGCTCCCATCGTGGAGCCGAAGCCGGACGTGCAGAAGATCCCCGAGCCGCCGCGCCCCGAGCCGCAGCCGCAGCCCGAGCCGGAGCCCGCCCCCCTCGGCGGCCTCGGCATGGCGCCCGCGCCCTCCGGCGAGGACAACATGGACACCGCGGCCCGCGTCCTCGCGCTGGCGCAGCAGACCGCCGACCAGGCGATCGCCGACGCCCGCCGGGAGGCCGACGAGACCCTCGGCCGCGCCCGCCGGGAGGCCGAGGAGATCCTCGGCAAGGCCCGCCGGCAGGCCGACCAGATCGTCAGCGAGGCCCGCTCGCGCGCCGAGGCCCTCGACCGCGACGCCCAGGAGCGGCACCGCCAGGTCATGGGCTCGCTCGTGCAGCAGCGCGAGGAGCTGGAGCGCGAGGTCGACAACCTGCGCGCGTTCGAGCGCGAGTACCGCAGCCGCCTGAAGGTGTACCTGGAGGGCCAGCTGCGCGACCTGGAGGCGGGCAGCACCGAGACCGGCGCGTTCGCCGCCGTCCCGGGCGCGGCCCCCGTCGTCCAGTCCCAGCCGAACGCGCCGCAGGGTCCGCACACGGGTCCGCAGGGCGGCCTGCCGCACGCCGACAACCGCAACGGCACCGCCGGCGGACCGTCCCCCGCGCCCGGCCAGTTCCCGCCGCCCGGCGAGCACGGCCAGCAGGTGCAGCACTCGGCGACCGGCGCGTTCCACGCGGGCGGCGACAACCCGCCGCACGACCGGCGCTGACGCGGCGGCCGCAGGCGATAGTGTCGTCCCGATCCCCGCGCCGGGCGTGGCAGCGGCGCCACCCCGGTGATTCCGGGCGGTTGCACGGGACGGCTGCCGGGTCCGTTGCGCGGCCCGGAGCCGAGCGGTCCGAACGAGTGGGAGAGACCCTGTGATCATCCTGAGTGGCGTTCTCGTGGTGGTGGCGATCGCCCTGCTGGTAGCGGGAATCGTCGCCGGCAACGGAGACAGCGCCCAGGTCTTCGGCCTGGACGCGCTGGTGGTGATCTACATATCGATCGCCGTGAGCATCGTCTCCGCGCTGTGCCTCGCCATCGGGGTGTTCCTGCGGCGCAAGGAGCTCTGGGGTCCGGGATCCTCCGCGGCACCCTCCCGGCCGAGCCCGAGCAAGAAGGCCAAGAAGGACAAGCGCAAGAAGGCCGCGCCCCCGGCGGCCTCCTTGCGCTTGTCCTTCTTGGCCTTCTTGCTCGGGCCCGGCCGGGACGGCGGGCCCTTATACACATCCGACGCTGCCGACCACG
>NZ_JABXFD010000592.1 GCF_013372625.1 Actinomadura sp. BRA 177 | reverse complement strand
GCGGGGCGCGGGCGGGCAGCGGGCCGCCGCGGGCCGCCGCGAACGCGGCGAGCGCGCCGAGCAGGATCCCGGCGAGGCCGGGCAGCAGGTTGTTCGGGAACGGCAGCGGCGACACCGCGCTGACCTGGTACGGAATCAGGATCGCGGCGACCAGCAGGCCGCCGAGCGCGGCGCCGGCGTCGATCCGCCAGACCGGCCCGCCGTCCCCGGCGCGGCGCAGCGGCGCCCGCACCGCCACGGCCAGCAGCCACGCCGCCATCACCTGGCCGACGATGACGATCGGCACGACCTCGATGCCGGAGATCGCGTACGTCCCGGCGACCGCGCCGGTGCCGACGCCGAGGACCGTCCCGCCGAGCACGCACAGGCCGCCGGGCACCGCCCGCACGGCGAGCCCGGAGGCGAGGAACGCCAGCGCGAACCCCTGCCCGATGACGATCGTGACGTGCGCGGCGGTCAGCGACTGCCAGCCGGACGACGCGACGAACGCGGGGCTGGACAGGACGAGGACCTGCAGCGCGAGGAACGGCCCGAGCGCGGCGGCGCCCAGCGCGTCCCGCCAGGACACCCCGGGCGCGGCGACGGGCCCGGACGCCACCTCGCGGTAGAGCGCGGCGGCGCCGGCGCCGACGAACGCCAGGCACACCAGCCACGGGCCGATGCCGTCCCGCCAGACCGGGTCCCAGGTGGCGAAGCACATCCGCACGGCGGTGTCGATGGACAGGCCCGCGACGGCCGCGGTGGCGAAGCCGACCCCGGACAGGCCGCGGGCGCCCTCGTACAGCGCCGCGAGGGCGATCATGCCGATCGCGGTGCCGGCGAACGCGAGCCAGGTGCGCGGGTCGACGGCCTGCGCGAGCAGCCGGACCGCGAACAGCCCGCCGACGCCGGCGAGTAGCAGCCCGCGCGGGCCGGCGGCGCGGCGGATCAGCGGGGCGGCGAACCCGGCGAGGTAGATGACCAGCACGCCGGCCGCGGCGACCGGGAAGCCGGCCCGGTCGGCGAAGTGGTCGAGCTGCGGCAGCGAGAACCGCAGGGTCTGCGCGAGGACCGCGACGGTGACCGCGATCAGCGCGAGCCGGGCGGGGCCCTGCGGGACGATCGAGGGGCCGGCCGCGGCGGGGCCGCCGGTCCTGGTGCCGACGTCGGCGTCTGTGCTGGCCAATTGAACGAGAGCTCCCGGGGACGAGCGGACCTTCGGGGGTGTGGTGAAGCGTCGGGGGGCACGCGGGCCCTCCGCCATCGTGACGCAAGCGAAGCACGGCCGGAGGCCGATCCAGAAGATCGTTCTCCGGCCGTGTTCGTGTTGTTCACCGTCGCGTTGTCAGCGGGCGTCCTCCCCCGGCGGGCCGGACGGGTCCGGCCGCCGGGGGAGGCGGCGGCTCACTGGCCGCCGGAGAGCTTCTCCCGCAGCGCGGCGAGCGCCTCGTCGGTGGCGAGGGCGCCACCGCCGGACTCGCTCTCGCCGCCGCCGGAGTAGGAGGTCTCGCCGCCGCCGCCGGCGGCGGCGGTCGGCTCGGCACCGGCCTCCGCCTCGGCCTTGCGGGCCTCCTCGATCTGCTTGCGGTGGGCGTCGAAGCGGGTGCGGGCCTCGGCGTACTGCCGCTCCCAGGTCTCCCGCTGCTCGTCGAAGCCCTCCAGCCACTCGCCGGTCTCGGCGTCGAAGCCCTCGGGGTACTTGTAGTTGCCCTGCTCGTCGTACTCGGCGGGCATCCCGTACAGCGTGGGGTCGAAGTCCTCTTCCTCCATGCTGGCCGCGCCCTCGTTGGCCTGCTTCAGCGACAGGCTGATGCGGCGCCGGTCGAGGTCGATGTCGATGATCTTCACGAAGATCTCGTCGCCGACCTGGACGACCTGCTCGGGGATCTCCACGTGCCGCTCGGCCAGCTCGGAGATGTGCACCAGGCCCTCGATGCCCTCCTCGACCCGGACGAACGCGCCGAACGGCACCAGCTTGGTGACGCGGCCCGGCACGACCTGGCCGATCTGGTGGGTGCGGGCGAACTGCTGCCACGGGTCTTCCTGGGTCGCCTTGAGCGACAGGGAGACGCGCTCGCGCTCCATGTCGACGTCCAGGACCTCGACCGTGACCTCCTGGCCGACCTCGACGACCTCGGACGGGTGGTCGATGTGCTTCCAGGACAGCTCGGAGACGTGCACCAGTCCGTCCACGCCGCCGAGGTCGACGAACGCGCCGAAGTTGACGATCGAGGACACGACGCCCTTGCGGACCTGGCCCTTCTGCAGCGTGTTGAGGAAGGTCTGGCGGACCTCGCTCTGCGTCTGCTCCAGCCAGGCGCGGCGGGACAGCACCACGTTGTTGCGGTTCTTGTCCAGCTCGATGATCTTGGCCTCGAGCTCGCGGCCGACGTAGGGCTGCAGGTCGCGGACGCGGCGCATCTCGACCAGCGACGCGGGCAGGAAGCCGCGCAGCCCGATGTCGAGGATGAGGCCGCCCTTGACGACCTCGATGACCGTGCCGGTGACGATGCCGTCCTCGTCCTTGATCTTCTCGATCGTGCCCCAGGCGCGCTCGTACTGGGCGCGCTTCTTGGACAGGATCAGACGGCCTTCCTTGTCCTCCTTCTGGAGGACGAGGGCCTCGACGTGGTCTCCGACGGTGACGACCTCGTTGGGGTCGACGTCGTGCTTGATGGAGAGCTCGCGCGAGGGGATGACGCCCTCGGTCTTGTAGCCGATGTCGAGGAGGACCTCGTCACGATCGACCTTGACGACAGTGCCTTCGACAATGTCGCCGTCGTTGAAGTACTTGATGGTCTCATCGATCGCCGCGAGGAAGGCTTCCTGCGACCCGATGTCGTTGACCGCTACCTGCGGGGTGGTCGAGGTGGCCTCGGTGCTGCTCGTCATGTGTCGGCTGGCTCCGGTACGGACATGGAAGTCGTGTGGGTTGTGCGCGGAGGGCCGTTATCCGCCCTGCCGAAGACCGGAATGGGACGCGGACCGTGCCGCGCCGGTGAACCGAACCGTTGTCGCCGACCTGACCGAGCGCGAGCCTGCTCCGTCCGAAGCGCGCGCAGGCCCACAGCGCAGCGATCAGGATATGGGACCAATCTCGCGTGGTCAATCCGCACGGGGCGGCGATGATCAGTACGTCCGCGCACGAGCCCGGTACTCCTTGGCGAGCCGGTCCTCGGCGGCCTTCGGAAACGTCACGGTGTTCGGGTCCCCGTCAGATGTGTACCGCTCCTCGGGGTGCTTGTCCAGGTACTCCAGCCAAGCGGTCGAGCAGTACTTCTTGCAGTCGTTCTCCTTGATCTTGCCCTCGGACCGGACCCGGTCGATCTTCCACCGGTCGAAGTCGCCGTCGAACGGCGACAGCGACGGCCGCCAGCCGGCCAGGAACATGCCCGTGAAGGCGTACCGCCCGTCCTCCTTCTCGGCCCACTTCTCCTTCTTCGGGACGGAACCGAACGGGTAGGCGAACGTGGTGGTGTGCGCCCCGGTGAGCTTGACGATCTCGTCCTCCATGCCGCCGATCTCCTTGCGCACCCCCTTTTCGGACATCCCGGACAGGCTGGGGTGCGTCATCGTGTGGTTGCCGATCTCGAACCCGTGCTGCCGCAGCCACTTCAGCCCCGCCGCCGCCTGCACGTCGTCCATCCCGAACAGGTCCTTGTTCAGGTAGAACGTCGCCACCGGACGGAACCCCGGGTTCTCCCGCGCGACCCGCTCGATGATCGCGACGGCCGTGTCCGGCTTCGGATTGCCCTGCGCGTCCAGCCCGAAATGCCCCGGCGTGCTGTCGTCGAACGTCAGCACCACCGGGTGCTTGCCCGCCGGGACGTTGAACCGCCCGCTGACGAACTCGGCCGCCGTGATCGGGTAGTAGCCGTCCTTGGCGAGCCGGGTCAGCTCGTCGTACAGCTCCTTGGTCGACCGGTCCAGCGACAGCTCGGGCTTCGGCAGGATCCGGTGGTACATGATCACCGGCACCTGCCCCAGCTCGTTCGCCTTGGCCGCCACCGCCGCGGGCGCCGCCGCCGGAATCGGCGCGGAAGCGGACGCCGACGGCGACCCGGACGGCCCCGCGGACCCCGATCCCGCCGGCGCGGGCGGCCCACCCCGGCCCCTATTCACATCT
>NZ_JABXFD010000574.1 GCF_013372625.1 Actinomadura sp. BRA 177 | reverse complement strand
TTGCTGAGTGGGATTATCAGTTGCTTGTGGATGATTGTCTTGTTTTGTTTTGTTAAGGATAGGCCGCCCCCCGAGATTTGCACGTCCCTCTTCGTCGGCAGCGTCAGATGGGTATAAGAGCCAGTACCCGGGCGGCGCCGCCGACCGCGACCCCGTCCCCGGTGCCGTCCTCGACGGCCACTCCGTCGCCGGCGCCGCCCGGGTACGTGCCGCCCGGGGCGCCCGCGCCGGCGACGCCGTCGCACGGCGGGTAGGTGCGGTCTGTCCACGTTGAGCGCCCAGGAGATCCGCGGGGCGGAGGCCACGTTCGACGAGTTCGTGGCCGCCACCGCGGGCCGGCTGCTGCGCACCGCCGTGTTCCTCGTCTACGACCGGCACCTCGCCGAGGACCTGCTCCAGATCGCCTACGAGCGGGTCGCGCGGCGGTGGGGGCGGCTAGCGGACGGTGAACCGGAGGCGTACACGCGCCGCGTCCTGGTCAACCTCGCCATCGACGAGAAGAAGCGGCGGGCCCGGCGCCGCGACACCCCGGTCGGGTCCGTCGCGGACGTGCAGCGGCTCGCGGGCCCGCCCCCGGCGCCGGGGGCCGCCGGGGGCGACCTCGACGAGGTGCTGCGCGCCCTGCCGGCGAAGCAGCGCGCGGTGGTCGTGCTGCGCTACTGGTGCGACCTGAGCGAACACGAGATCGCCGAGACGCTCGGCATCTCCCGGGGGACGGTGAAGAGCCACACCGCACGGGCCATGGCCGCGCTGCGGGAGCACATAAGGGAGGGCCGCCCATGACCGACGACCTGAACGCCCTACCGCGCGCCCGCTACACCGGGGAGGGGCGCGCATGAACGAGGACCTGGATGCCCTGCTGCGCGGTCGCTTCAGCGGGGAGGGGCGCGCATGAACGAGGACCTGGACGGCCTGCTGCGTGATCACTATCGTGCCGCTGCCGACGAGATTCACGCGGATGCCACTGCCGTTCGTCGGTTTCAGGAGGCGGGGCATGCCGTCGCGCCCGGTCGGGCGAGTGTTCTGCGTGGCTGGGCGTTTCCCGCGCTGGCCGCTGTCGTTACCGCCGCCGTTCTGGTCGCGGTTGCCGTGCTGTTCTGGCCGGGGGCGCGTGACCCGCAGCCGCCCCGGCCCATGGCGCCGCCAACTGCGCCCGTGTCGCCGTCCGCCCCGCCCACGCCGGTCCCGAGCGCCGTCACGCCCGGCCAGGTCACCTCTTCGGAAGCACCGACCCCGACCACCACGCCCACCGCGAGCCCGACGCCCGACCCCCAGAGCCAGCCGCTCGGCTAGCGGCGTTTGCGGACGCGCACGAAGGTGCCGTCCCAGCCGGCGCGCAGTTCCATCAGGTCGACCAGGAGCCGGACGGTCCACAGCCCGAAGCCGCTCTGCAGCGCCGAGTCGGGCGGGATGAAGCCGGTCAGCGGGCCGGGCCGCCAGAAACCGTGGTCGCCGACCTCGCAGACCAGGTCGGCGCCGTCCCGCCACGTCCAGAGGCCGATCGGCGGGGTGCCGTGCTGCAGCGCGTTCGCCGCGACCTCGTTGACGGCCGTGACGATGTTCTGCGCGGCCTGGCCGGCGAGGCCGTGCCGGTGCGCCCGCTCGGCGACGAACGACCGCAGGTGGTGCAGGTCGGCGCCGTTGATCGGGAGGTACTCGGCGTCGTGCGGGCGTTCGCCGCGCAGACCGCGGTCGCAGCCGGACTCGAACGCCTCCGGGTCGATGTACTCGCCGTTCGCGCCGTCGTGGCCGGGGGCCAGCAGCAGCGGGTGGGTGCGGCGCGCCTCCGCGAGGATGTGGGACGGCAGCGTCCGGGTGTCGTACGGGCACAGTGCGCGCGCGTCGACCTTCCCGAACACCACGTTGATGAGGGACTCGTACCGGATCCACTCCAGGGTCTGCCGCTCGTCCCAGCCGTCCCAGACCGGTTCGGCCAGCGCGCACACGCGGCGCGGGGCGTTCTCCTTCACGATGGTCTGGTAGTCCCGCAGGGTGTGGACGGGATGCTGGTAGAAGCCCGCGGAGTCGACGAAGACGATCTCCTTCTCGCCGAGGACGTCGCGCAGCGCGCTCAGGCCCGGTTCGCGCGCCACCGCGACGACGGCCTCACCGCGGTCGAGCCCCGATCTCAGGTACGGCACCGTGACCGACAGGTAGTCGTCGGTGCCGTCGTACATGAACGCTCTGTGCTCCAGCGTCATCAGGCGAAGTCCTCCGTCTCCGGGAGCCCCCGTCCGGCGCCGCGGGCGAGGCCCGGCAGCCGGTGCCAGCCGACCGTGGAGATGAGGCTCTCCACGTTCGGCCGGAGGTTGTCGAGGACGAGCGACCCGTCGGCGGGCAGCCGGGTGGCGTGCCGCGCCAGCAGGTTCAGCCCGCCGAGGTCGATGAAGCCGAGCCGGGACACGTCGAGGTGGACGCTGCCGCGCTGCGCGACCACCTGCGCGAGCTTCTCGGCGAACACCGTGTGCCGGGCGGCGTCCAGTTCCCCCTCGATCCGCAGCCCGGCCGGCTCGAACATGGGCACTATCTTCAGGATCCCGTCGTCGTATTCGGGGTTCACTTCCACGAGCACCTCGTGTGTGTCGCGAAGGGCGGCGAGCTGGTCGGGCGGGCACGCGCGCCGGTCGATCTGGCAGACCGCCATCGCCATCGTGCTCGGCGAGACGGTGTCGCCGACCCGGTTCTCGCAGCCGAGCATCCGGCCGATGTCGGACGCGCCGGACCCGTGCAGCAGCCAGCTGTAGTCGGTGGTGATGCGGGCGGCGCGGAAGCCCTGGTCGAACGCCGTGCCGACCTCCTCGCCGATGGTGTCGAGCATCTTGGCCGGGGCGAAGGCGCCGCCGCGGTCGAGGCAGGCGTCCCGCCGCGGGACGACCCGCAGCTGGCGGCTCCGGATGAACTCGTCCAGGTCGATCCCGGGGCCGAGGCCGGGCAGCCGCTCGGCGGGGACGTCGGTCACGTACACGACCTTCTCGCCGGTCAGCAGGCCCTCCCGGACGAAGGGCCCGATGACCCGGTCGCGCTCCTCTGGACCGGTGTAGGCCAGCCAGCCGTGATCTCCAGGCCGGACTGCGCTGACGGGGCGCTTGGCGAACCAGGGTGTCTCCATGGCCTGCCCATCGGGTTCGGGGCGGATCTGTTCAGCGTACGCCGCCAAAAGGGATTTGGAAGCCCAACGCATGGAGTTCCTCACGCTCTGTCTATCCGGCCCGGTCCGGGTCGGGAAGGGTGAGCCGCAGCCGGACGGCGGTGCCCTTCCCACCCGTCCGGATCTGCACTGTGGAGCACAGCAGCCGCACCGCCCACAGCCCGAACCGCCCGCCGGACGAGGCGCCCGCCGGGTGCGGCGGGAGCAGCCCGTACCCGGTGCCGGGCGGCCACCGGCCCGCGTCGGTGACCTCGCAGGCGAGCGCCGGGCCGGCCGTCTCCGCGTCCGTCCACATCCGCAGGACGATGGGCGGCGCGCCGTGCCGGAGCGCGTTGGTGACGACCTCGGTGACCGCGACCAGCAGCCGCTGCAGCCCCTCCTCGGGCAGCGGCGTCTGCCGGGCGCAGTCGGTGACCCAGGCGCGCAGCCAGAACAGGTCGGGCCGGTCGTCGAGTTCCAGCGCGTCGGCGCCGGACGGCGGCGGGGGCAGCGGCTCGGCGTCGCAGCGGGCGCAGAACGTCCACGGGTCGACGAAGCCGGGGTTGGGCAGGGCGCGGGTGCCGCGCACGGTCTCCGGGTGGGTCTTGCGGCCGGCCGCGACGATGGCGGCGGGCAGCGAGGTCGCGTACGGGCACAGGACGGACGCGCCGGTGCCGCGGATCGCGACGTTCAGCAGCGCCTCGGCCCGCTGCCATTCGACGACCTCCAGCGGCGACCGGGACGCCCACGACGGCTCCCCGAGGAGGCGCAGCCGGCGGCCCTGCCGGGCGCTCTCGTCGGCGTCGCCCAGGCAGTCGGCGAGCGTGCGGGACGGGTGGCCGTACCAGGTGGCGGCGTCGGTGAACCGGACGGCGTCCGCGGCCGGCCCGAGAGCGTCGCGGAGCAGCATCTCCCGCCCGCTCCCGCACACGGCGAGGACGCGGTCGCCCGCGTCGACGCCGTTCCGCAGGAACGGCACGGTGCCGCCGAGGAACTCGTCCACCCCGTCGAAGGGCAGGACGCGATGCGTGAAGCTGTCGCTCACGGCGACCCCGCCGCTTGTGTGATCATGATGTCACCGACTGTGCGTGCCGGACGGACCCGACCAGCCTAGGCGCCCGTCCCCGCCCTGCCGAGGCCCTTTTTTCAAATGTCACCACATGCGATTTGGGGTCCTGTCCGGAACCGCGGCGGTGTCCTGTCCCTTACCGGACGCGGGGGCGCGGGGACGGGTAGAGGACGGCGCGCAGGCCCGGGGCGAGGCGGGCGATTAATTCATCGGCCGTCATCGAGGCGACGGGTTCCAAGCCGAGGATGTAGCGGGCGAAGATCAGCCCGGCGAGCTGGGTGCCGGACGCCCCGGCCCGCGCGCTCGCCCCGGGACCCCCGACGTGGTCGGCGATGCGGCCGATGATCTCCCGTTCGAGGAGGTCGCGCAGCAGCCGGGCCAGCTCGGGCTCCTGCACCGCCGCGCGCACGAGCAGCACGAGCCGCGCGCCGCCCTCCGGGTCGTCCCACGCGGTCAGCAGCGCCCGCAGGACGCGTTCGGGCAACGTGGCGGGGTCGCCGGGGAGCGCGCCGGCGAGCACCTCGGGCGGGTTGGCGACCAGGCCGAGCACCGCACCGAACAGCCCCTTCTTCGAGCCGAAGAAGTAGCTGATCAGTGCGGCGTCCACGCCGGCCTCGGCGGCGACGGACCGCATCGTGACCGGCCCGTACCCGTCGGCGAGGAAGCGGCGGCGCGCCACCGCGAGGATCGACTCGCGGGTGTCGGGGCTGCCGCGCCGCCGGCCGCGCCCGCCCGTCCCGGATTTATTCATCACGATTGAAATATAGACCGGGCGGACGCGAGGGTCGAGGCATGAACACCACTGCGAAGGAAGGCCAGGGCACCGTCCACCGCGCGGTGCTGCCGGCCGTGATGCTGTCCCTCGCCACGGTCGTGTCGGCCGTGGCGTCCCTCAACACCGCCGTGCCGTCCATCGCCCGCGACACCCGCGCCGGGCTCACCGAGCTGTCCTGGATCATCGACGCGTACGCGCTCGCCTTCGCCGCTCTGCTGCTGCTCGGCGGCGCCATCGGCGACCGCTACGGGCGCCGCCGCGCGCTCGCCGCCGGGCTGGTGATCTTCGGCGCGGGGTCGGCCGCCGCCGCGCTGTCCAGCGACCCGCACTGGCTGATCGCGATGCGCGGCGTCCTCGGCGTCGGCGCCGCGCTGGTGATGCCGGCGACGCTGTCGACGATCACCTCGACGTTCCCGCCCGCGCAGCGCACCCGCGCGGTCGGCGCCTGGGCGGGCGTCGCCGGCGCGAGCGCGATCTTCGGGCTGCTGGTGTCCGGCGGCCTGCTGGAGGTGTGGTCGTGGCGGTCGGTGTTCTGGATGAACGTCGTCCTCGCCGTGGTCGCGCTGGCCGCGACGCTGGCGGTCGTCCCCGAGTCCGCCGACCCGGACGCCCCGCGGCTGGACGTGACCGGCGCCGCGATCACCGTCGCCGGGCTCGGCGCCGGCGTCTACTCGATCATCGAGGCGCCGAACGAGGGCTGGGGCAGCGCCCGCACCCTGCTCGGCCTCGCCGCCGCGCTCGTCATCCTCGCCGGGTTCGTGGTCTGGGAGCTGAAGCGGCCGAACCCGCTGCTCGACCCGCGGCTGTTCCGGCACCGCGCGTTCTCCGCCGGCGCCATCTCCCTCACGCTGCAGTTCTTCGCCTTCTTCGGCTTCGTGTTCATCGTCCTGCAGTACCTGCAACTGGTGAAGGACGACAGCGCGCTCATCGGGGCGCTGAGCCTGGTGCCGATGGCGCTCACGATGATGCCGTTCGCCCGCGGCGTCGCGCCCCGCGCGGCGGCCAAGCTGGGCCCGCGCCGCGTCATCACGGCCGGTCTGCTGCTGGTCGCCGTCGCGATGCTGGTCTTCTCCCTGCTGGACGAGGACAGCACCTACTGGCTGCTGCTCGCCGGGCTGATCCCGCTCGGCGCCGGCATGGGCCTCGCCATGACGCCCGCGACCGCGTCCATCACCGACGCGCTGCCGCCGGAGAAGCAGGGCGTGGGCTCGGCGATGAACGACCTGGCCCGCGAACTCGGCGGCGCGCTCGGCATCGCCGTCCTCGGCAGCATCCTGCAGTCGGCCTACCGCGCGAACCTGAGCCTGGACGGGCTGCCCGGCCCGGCCGCCGAGGGGGCGAAGGAGTCCCTGGCGGGGGCGATGCGGCTCGGCCCGCAGATCGCCGAGCAGGCGCAGCGGGCGTTCGCCGACGGCGTCCAGGCCGCGTTCCTCACGGCGTCCATCGCGCTGGCTGTCACCGCCGTCGTCTTCGCGGCCCTGCACCGCACGCCCCGCGCGGCCGCGAATTCCGTTGCCGAGCCCGCCGATCAAGCCGATAAGCTTTCTGAGGGAAGCGCCGGCGGGCGTGGCGAAATCAGGTATACGCGGCAGGTTTAGGTCCTGTTGGTGGCGACACCGTGGGGGTTCGAATCCCCCCGCCCGCACCCGGCCCGCGCGTGACGCGCGGGCCGCTGCGTTGTCTAGATGCCCAGGTCGCGGCGGAGGCGCTCGACGTGCCCCGTCGCCTTCACGTTGTAGTACGCCTTCTCGACCTTGCCCTCGGCGTCGATGATGAATGTGGACCGGATGACGCCGACGACGACCTTGCCGTAAAGCTTCTTCTCGCCGTACGCGCCGTACGCGTTCAGGACCTCGGCGTCCGGGTCGGACAGGAGCGGGAACGTCAGCCCCTCCTTCTCCCGGAACTTCGCCAGCTTCGCCGGCTTGTCGGGGGAGATGCCGACCACGGTGACGCCGGCGGCCTCCAGCTCGGCCAGGCTGCCCTCGAAGTCCACGGACTCCTTGGTGCAGCCGGGCGTCATGGCCGCCGGGTAGAAGTAGAGGATCACGCGCCTGCCGCGCAGCGAGGCCAGCGACACCGCGGCCTCGTCGGCGTCGGGAAGCTCGAAATCGGGGGCGACGTCGCCCGGCTGGAGCCGCTCGGACACCCTGACCCGCCTTTCGCTCGGATGGTGGGACCAACCGTACCGGCCGGGGCTGGACGGGCGTCCACGGGCAAGACCTGCAACACTGTTCGGATCATGCTTCGCTCGTGGTAGCGCCCCACCGCGGCATCGCCCCACCGCGAGTTCGCCCGACAGGATAAGGACACGGCATGGCCGACAGGTTCAGCGACCCGGAGGAGCTGGAACGCTATATCGAGCGCACCCGCAAGGATCTGGCGCGCAATGTCGACGAGATCGCGGACCGGGTCAACCCGAAGAACGTCGCGAACCGGGGCGTCGAGCGGCTGAAGGAGGAGGCCGGGCAGGTCGCCAAGGCCTTCGGCGCGCTGGTCCGGCCGTCCGACGAGGACGAGGACGGTCAGGGCGGCGGGATCGACAAGCGGGTGGTGCTCGCGGGCGTCGGGGCCGCGGTCACCGTGACCGCCCTGGTCCTCTGGCGCCGTAAGCGCAGGCGCCGCTGAGGCCCAGTCTGGAGGCGCCGGTCCGCGGTCCGCGGCCGGCGCCTTTGCGTGCCGGGCCGGGGGCGCGCACGGAGTGGGCGAGCAGCTCGGCGACCGTCCGCAGCTCGGCGAGCTCGGCGCGGCAGGGCGGGCAGCCGTTCAGGTGCGCCGACAGCGCGTCGGCCTCGGCGCCGGCCAGCCGTCCGATGGCGTAGACGCCGAGGCCGATCCGGTACACCCCGCAGTCGGTTCCTCCCACACCCTGGAGTACGGGACGGCGGCGCGCCCCGTTCAGCGGAACTGGGGGAGATGATCGCGGTGGGCGGCGAGGCCCTCGTCCAGGATCTTCTCGGCGGTGTGCTTGCTCCGGACGAACGGGTGCGCCATGAGCGCCTGCAGCGCGGTGCGGCGGTCGCCGGTGACGGCCGCCTCGGACGCGAGCCGCTCGTAGGCGTGGATTGCCTGGGTGAGGCCGCGCACCGGGCCGGGGAGCGGGCCCATCGTCAGCGGGACGGGTCCGGACCGTCCGACCAGGGACGGGACTTCCACGATCGCGTCGGCGTCCAGGGAGGGGATCGCGCCGTTGTTGCGCGTGTTGACGATCATCCGGCGGCCTTCGTCGCGGTGCAGGGCGCAGATGACGTCGACGGCGAACTCGCCGTGCTCGCCTCCGCCGCGCTCCCGGGACGGGTCCGGGTCGGCCTTGTCGGCTTCGGTGGCGACCTGCTCGTAGTAGCCGGGCAGCATGGCGAGGATGTCCTGCGCGCGGGTCGTGCCCTTCGCCCGCATCTCTTCCACGACTTCATCGTGGAAGAAGTAGTACTTGGCGTAGGAGTTCGGCAGGAAACCGAGCGTCTTGGCGAGTTCCGCCATTCGGGACGGGTCGCGCCAGGGCGTCGCGCCGCCGCCGGGGACCTTCAGGTCGTCCAGCAGGAGCGGGACGTCGAGTTCGCGCCCGTCGAGCCGGAGCCGCTGCGCCCAGGTGGCGTGGTTGAGGCCGATCCAGTCGGCCTCCAGCCCGTCGGACGGCAGCCCCAGCAGTTCGGCCCACATCTCGGTGTCGCCGATGTACTGGTCGCACAGCCCGATGATGCGCGCATCGGTGTGGCGCGCGACGGCGTCGGTGACCACATTGGTTGGGTTTGTGTAGTTGACGATCCACGCGCCAGGGTCGGCCTCGGCGGCGATATCGAGCAGGACGGGCACCGACCGCAGCGCCATCAGGAATCCGCCCGGCCCTGCCGTCTCCTGCCCGACGACACCGTGCTTCAGCGGGATCGACTCGTCCAGATGCCGTGCGGCCAGCCCACCGGGACGGAACGTCGTGAACACGTACGAGGCCCCGTCCAGCGCCGCCTTGAGGACGGTGTGCGACGACACGGTGATCGCGGCGCCCCGCGCGGCGAACATGTTCCGCGCGAGCCGCGTCATGACGTCCAGGTGCGCGGCGTCGATGTCGTAGCAGGCCAGCTCCGTCCCGGCGAGGTCGTCGGCGCGGTGCAGCAGCCCCCGGACGATCCCCGGCATGTAGCCGCTGCCGGCCCCGACGATCGCTATCCTCACCGCGGCTCCAGGTCGGGCTGCGTTGTGGTGAAGCGGGCCTCGACCGTCGCGCGGACGATCTGCGTCTCCGGCTCCAGGTCGATCGGTTCCGGCTCCTCGGACGTGTCGCCCAGCCCGCGCCCGTAGGCGGCGGCGAGCGCGACCGGGGCCTCCGGTGTGCGGCCGACGCCCTCGTCCGACAGTTCGACCAGCCCGGTCAGCCGGGCCCCGAGCGCCTCGGCGTAGCTGCGCGCCCGCGCCACGGCCTCGTGCGCCGCCTGCCGCGCGGCCCGCCCGTACACCTCGCTGTCGCGGCGCAGCTCCCACTCCGGCCCGCTGACGAACGTCCGCTCCAGGTCGCCGAGCCGGGTCACCAGCTCGCCGAGCACCCCGAAGTCGACGACCGTGATCTTGATCCAGACGGTGCCCCGGTACGCCCGGACGTCGCCCTCGCGCCGCTTGTACTTCAGCAGCGGCGTGATCGACAGCCCGCCCGTCTCCAGCTTCTCCACGGCCTCGCCGTAGGACTTCACCAGGTCGAGGCACCGCTGGTTCCGCTCGGTGAGCCGGTCGAGCGCCGTCCGCCGGTCGGACTCCTGCGACTGCACGTGCACCGACAGCCGCGCGATCTCCGGCTCGGCCTCCAGCACCGCCTCACCGCGAACACTGATCAGGGGAGCGTCCATCCCCCCAACCTACGCGCTACAGGAACGTCTGGCCTTCGCCCCGGTAGGTGGGGACGGTGCGGACGTGGCGGCCGTCCTCGATGAGGTGCAGGGCGTCGAAGCGTTCGCACAGCTCGCCGGCCTTGGTGTGGCGGAACCAGACGCGGTCGCCGATGGACAGCAGGTCGGCGGCGCGTCCGAGCAGCGGTGTCTGCACTTCGCCGGCGCCCTCGTTCGGGTCGTAGGAGAGCCCGGTCGGCAGGTACGGCTGGGGGAGGCGGATGGCGTCGGCCGGGCCGGACGCCAGGTAGCCGCCGCCGAGGCAGGTCGCGACGCCCGGCGCGGGGCGGCGGACGACAGGCAGCGCGAACAGTGCGGCGGGACGTCCGGTGAAGTTCGAGTACTGGTCGAAAAGGTGCGGCTGGTAGAGGCCGGAGCCCGCCGCGACCTCGGTGACGGCGCGTTCGGCGGCCGTCTTCTCGACGCTGCCGGTGCCGCCGCCGTTGACGAATTCGAGGTCGGTCAGCTCCCGGACGGCCCGCACGATCGCGGCGCGCCGCCGGGCCAGCTCCAGCCGGGACTGCCGCTGCATGGCGCGGATGACGCGGCCCCTCGCCGGACGTCCGGGCGGGACGTCTCCGACACCGGCGATCTGCGACTCGTAGGCCATCAGCCCGACCAGGTCGAGCGACGGCCGCTTGAGGACGCGCTCGGCGAACGCGCAGACCTCGGCGGCGGTACGCAGCGGGGAGCGCAGCGCACCGATCCGGACCCGTCCGCCGAGGGGGCGGTACGAGGCGTCGATGTCGATGCAGACGCGGATCTTCCGGTCGCCGGCGGCGTCCTCGATCAGTTCGAGGTGCTCGGGGGAGTCGACCATGAGCGTGATGACGCGGGCCGCCTCGGCGTCGTCGGCGAGCGCGGCGATGGCCGTCCGGTCGGCGGTCGGGTAGGCGACGAGGATGTCGTCGCTGAGGCCCTCGCGGGCCAGCCACAGCGCCTCGGGGAGCGTGAACGCCATGATCCCGGCGAACCCGTCCATCGCGAGGACGTCTTCCAGGATCGCCCGGCAGCGCACCGACTTGCTCGCGACGCGGATCGGCTTGCCGGCGGCGCGGCGGACGAGGCCGGCGGCGTTGGCGCGCAGGGCCGCCAGGTCGACGACGGCGAACGGCGCCTCGACCCCGGTGGTCGCGGCGTCATAGCGGTCCCGGAGGTTCATGCTCGTCACACTGCCACACTACCGGCTAATGTGAAAAGCTCTCACGTACCGCCGCGAGGATGCGCGGCGAAGAAGTCCCAGAGCATCGGGCTCGCCTCGTCCGGCCACTGGTGCTTCCCGCCCTGGATCTTGCAGAAGGTCACCGCGACGCCCTGTGCCCCCTTGCCCGTGCTCTCGCAGGTCGTGTCGTCGCCGAGCGCCTTGACCTGTTTGTGCGGTTCGGGCAGATCGGCGAGCTTACGCCAGAACTCGACCGCCTTCGACACCGGCGGGAACGGGCGCTTGTCGTTGAAGTCGCGGTCGCCGCCGCCGTGGAACGGGACGTTCCGGTCCGCCGTCCCGTGGAAGATCATCGCCGAGACCGGCCGGCCGGGATCGCAGTGCGTCACCAGCGCGCCCTCGACGACCCCGATCGCCGCCACCTTGTCCGGCTTCTCGCAGGCCATCTTGTACGCCATGCCCGCGCCGTTGGAGAACCCGGTGACGTAGACGCGCTTCGGGTCGGCCAGCCCCGCATCGGTCATCTTGTCGATCAGCTTGGTCAGGAATCCCACGTCGTCGATGTTCCCGATCTTCGCGGCGCCGCAGCAGTCGCCCGCGTTCCAGGTGGTCATGAACCCGTCCGGGTAGGCGACGAGGAAGCCGTGCTCGTCCGACAGCTTGTCGAAGCCGGTCAGGTCCTCCATCTTGCCCATGTTGGCGAGCCCGCCGTGCAGGGCGATGACCAGTGCGGGCGGCTCGGCGGGCTTGCCGTCCTCCCACTCGCCGTCCGACACCTTGCCCGGGACGTGCAGCAGGAACTCGCGGTGCCCCAACGTCCCCACGTCCATCTTCTGCTTGTGCGTGCCCGCCGACGTGGGGACGCCGTCCACCTTCGCCGGGCGCCCGCCCTTCCCGCCCTTCGTGCCGTGCTCCTCGGTGCAGCCCGCGAGCACGAGGGCCACCGCCAGTACCACGACCAGGATTCGCCGCATGAACGCAAAACTAACCCCAACGGACACCCTCAAACTACTCACGAGTAGACGAACGCGGGCGCGCCGCCGTGGTTTCGCGTGGACACGTGGAAGGACGGCGGCGGGACGCAACGGGGCCGCGTAAGCTCGAAGGGACCCGTTCTGAGCTGCCGCGCCGCGATAAGAGTGAGACCGTTGAACGAATTCGTCCTGACCCTGTCCTGCCCCGACCGGCCCGGCATCGTCGCGGCCGTCTCGGGACTGCTGGCCGAGCGCGGATGCAACATCGTGGAGAGCCAGCAGTTCGGCGACGGCGAGTCCGGCACGTTCTTCATGCGGGTGCAGTTCGCGGCCCTGGACGACACCGACCCCGACGAGCTGCGCGGCGCGTTCGCGTCGCTGGTGCCGGAACTCGGGCTGCAATGGCGGCTGCACGCGCTGGCCGAGCGCCCGCGCGTCCTCATCATGGTGTCGAAGGGCGGGCACTGCCTGAACGACCTGCTGTACCGGACGCGGTCCGGGCTGCTCGACATCGACATCGTCGCCGTCGCGTCCAACCACCCCGACCTGCGGCCCCTCACCCAGTCGTACGGGATCGACTACCACCACCTGCCGGCCGGGTCCGGCGGCAAGGCGGGGCAGGAGGCGGAGATCCTCACGCTGGTCGAGCACTACCGCGCCGACCTCGTCGTCCTCGCCCGGTACATGCAGATCCTGTCGGACGACTTCTGCGCCAAGCTCCCCGGGCAGATCATCAACATCCACCACTCGTTCCTGCCGAGCTTCAAGGGCGCCCGCCCCTACCACCAGGCGCACGCCCGCGGCGTGAAGCTGATCGGCGCCACCGCGCACTACGTCACCGCCGACCTGGACGAGGGGCCGATCATCGAGCAGGAGGTCGCCCGCGTCGACCACACCCACAGCCCGGAGGAGCTGGTGGCGGTCGGCCGCGACGTCGAGTGCCTCGCGCTGGCCCGCGCCGTCCGCTGGCACGCCGAGCACCGCGTCCTCCTCAACGGCGACCGCACGGTCATCTTCCGCTGACCCCAACACCAGCACGGCCCCTGACGCCAGCGCTGCCACGCCAGCGCTGACCCCGACGCCGGCGCTGGCCTTGGACGCTTGGCGCCGACGCGCTCCGCTTGCGTCGGCGTTCCCCTGATGCTTCCGCTGACCTGGGGTTTTCCGTGAGATGTCGGCATGGCGTGTTTCACTCCGCGTGGTCATGCCTCACGATGAGTGAGGATGTCGGACGTGCCGATGGCTCACGGGGGTGGCTATGGCCGAGGCGTTGGTCCAGGACCTGATCGAGGAGGAGCGGAGCAGGCGGGAGGCGCGGCGGCTGGCCGTGCGCGAGTTCCGGCCGCGCCGCGCGTTCGCGGGGTTCGCCGCGTCGCTGCTGGTGACGGCGGCGGGCGGGGTCGCCGCGATCGAGCTGCTGGCGGCGGCGCTGGGGTCCGCGGTGCATCCGGTGCCGGGCGTGGCCGCCCTGCTGGACGTCCTGCGCCGGTACGCGTGGAGCGACCCGAACGTCGTGGTCGTGGCGGCGGCGGTGGCGGTCCTCGGGGCCGCGTTCCTGGTCGCCGCACTGCCCGGCCGGCTGCGCGGGGTGCCGCTGGCCGGTTCCGACCCGCGCCAGGCCGGCCTCATCGGACGTGCCGCGCTGCGCCGGGCGGTCGCCGACGCGGCCCTGGAGGTGCCCGGCATCGAGCGCGCCCGCGTCCGGGGCCTCGGCGTCTTCCGGCGGGGCCTGGTCGTCCGGGCCGGCACCTATTACCGCAACCCGTCGAACCTGCCGGAGCTGGTCCGGGCCGCGGTCGACGCGCGCCTGGACCGGATCGAGCCGATGCACCGGCCGCCGGTCGACGTCCGGCTCGGCTGGCGGAAGGACTGATCATGCGGATCGCGATCGCGGTGACCGGGGCGGTGCTGCTGCTGGCCGGTGCGCTGGCCACGGCTCTCGGGCTGGGCGCGTTCGACGCGTTCGGCGCCCCGTCGGACAGGCCGCTGCTCGACCCCGCGCTGGTGCGCTTCGCGGACGGCGCCGGGTGGTTCCTGCCGGCCGCGGCGGGCGCCGCCGAGCTGCTGGCCCTCGCCGGGCAGCTGTGGCTCGTCCTGCAGGGCCGGACGCTCGTCCACCAGCGGTGGCCCGACCTGGACGGCGAGACCCGCGTCCGGGCGCGGGCGGCCGGCGCCGACCTCGACCGGGACGTGCGCGCGCTGCCCGGCGTCGAGGACGTCCGCGTCCGGCTCACCGGCACGGCCGACCGGCCGCGCCTGCTGCTGAACGTCTCCTGCGCGGGCGACACGCTGGTGGGCGAGGTGTACGGGGAGCTGGGCGCGGGCCCGGTCGAGCGCTACCGCCGCGCGCTCGGGATGCCCGACCTGCCGGTGGTGATCCGCTTCCGCCCGGTGTTCGCGCGCCCCCGTCGCCGCCGCCCGCAGCCCGAGCCCGCCTGACGGCCCGCCCGGTACCGGGGCGCGTGGCACCGGGCGGCCGCGTCTCACGCCGTCACGGGGGCCGGTTCCGTGGCGGACGGCTTCGGGGCGCGGACGTGGTCGTCGAGCATGGTGTCCTCGTTGAACGGGTCCTCGCCGGCCAGGACGCGGCGGGCCCGCTCGGCGTCGAACTCCTTCGTCCAGGTCCCGATCACCACGGTCGCGACGGCGTTGCCCGCGAAGTTCGTCAGCGCGCGGGCCTCGGACATGAACCGGTCGATGCCGACGATGAAGCCCACGCCGTCCACCAGCTCGGGCCGGTGCGACTGGAGGCCGCCCGCGAGGGTGGCGAGCCCGGCGCCGGTGACGCCCGCCGCGCCCTTCGACGCGACGATCATGAACAGCAGCAGCGGGATCTGCGCGCCGACCGACAGCGGCCGGTCCTGCGCGGACGCGATGAACAGCGTCGCCATCGTCAGGTAGATCGCCGTCCCGTCCAGGTTGAAGGAGTACCCGGTCGGGACGGTGATGCCGACGACCGGGCGGCTCACCCCGAAGTGCTCCATCTTCGCGATCAGCCGCGGCAGCGCCGACTCCGACGACGACGTCGACAGGATCAGCAGGAACTCGCGGGCGAGGTAGCGCAGCAGCGCGAAGACGCTGATCCGGCTGACCGCCCACAGCACCGCGCCGAGCACGACGAACACGAACACCACGCACGTCGCGTAGAAGCCCAGCATGATCACCGCGAGGCTGCGCAGCGCCGCCCAGCCGCTCGACCCGACCACCGCCGCGATCGCGCCGAACGCGCCGACCGGCGCCGCCCACATGATCATCCAGAGGACGCGGAACACGAGCCGCTGCAGGTGCTCGACGCCGCGCAGGATCGGCTCGCCCGCCGGCCCGAGGCCCTGCAGCGCGAACCCGGTGAGCAGCGCGACCAGCAGCGCCTGCAGGACCTGGCCCGCGGTCAGCGCCGACACCAGCGTGGCCGGGATGATCCCCAGCAGGAAGTCGGTGGTGCCCTCGCCGCCCTGCGCCTGCTCCTTGGCCGCCGCGACCGACGACGGGTCCAGGTGCAGGCCCTCGCCCGGATGCAGGACGTTCCCGACCGCGAGCCCGATGGCCAGCGCGAACGTCGACATCACCATGAAGTAGGCGATCGTGACGAGGCCGACCTTGCCCACCTTCGCCGCCTTCGTGACCGAGCCGATGCCCAGCACGATCGTGCAGAAGATGATCGGCGAGATCATCATCTTGATCAGATTCACGAACGCCGTGCCGATCGGCTTCAGCTCCTGCGCGAAGTCCGGGGCGGCGAGCCCGACCGCGGCGCCCAGCACCACGGCGCCGAGGACGGCGAGATACAGATAATGGACGCGGTCGCGGCGCGCTCGCTGTGGCGCGGCGGTCGGCTCGGACACGGCTGCACTCCTCGGCTCTGGCCACCGGGAACGGACACGCCTGGACGCGGGGGGAGAGATGGCGGGGAGGAGCGGCGCCCGTCCCGGGCCGGTCCGGGACGGGCGCCCGCTCGTCGGCGGGCGCCCATGCGCCGGGACGGACGGCGCATGCACACGGCGGGCGCCCGCGCTGGGAGAGGCCGCGCAGGTCGGGAGCGAGGTCGGCGGAGCAGCGGTTGCTGCACCCGCTACTATGCGCGGACCTGTGACGGCCGTCACGCTTGTGTACATTTCGTTCACGGCGCGACCGGAACGAACGGGCACGGGAGGTGCGATGCGGCGTCCCCGCTGGGCGGTGCCCGGCAACTGGAGCGTGGCCCGGCAGCTGCTCGTGCTGCAGGCCGCGATCGTCGGGCTGCTCGTCGCGGCCGGTGCCGTGCTCGCCTTCATGGACGCCGGGCGCTCCGCCGACGACGGCGCGACGCAGACCGTCACGGCGGTCGCGGTGAGCATCGCGGACGCGCAGAACGTCCGGACGGCGCTCGCCACCCCGGACCCGAGCGCGCTGCTGCAGCCGTACGCCGAACGCGTCCGGCACGACACCGGCGTCGACTTCATCACGATCATGAGCCCGGCGGGGATCCGCTACACCCACCCCAACCCGTCCCGGATCGGCGGGCACTTCGTCGGCAACACCGCGCCCGCCGTCGCCGGCCGGACGTTCACCGAGACCTATACCGGCACGCTCGGCCCGTCCGTCCGGACCGTCACCCCCGTGTTCGACGACCGGCACCGGGTGGTGGCGCTGGTCGCGGTCGGCATCACGGTCCGGGTGATCACCGGCCGGCTGCAGCAGCGGCTGGTCGCGCTCGGCGCCGTCGCAGGCATCGTGCTCGCCGCCGGGATGGCCGGCAGCTACCTCGTCTCCGCCCGGCTGCGCCGGCAGACCCGCGGCGTCGCGCCCGGCGAGCTGCGCGAGATGTTCGAGTACTACGAGGCGATCCTGCACGCCGTCCGCGAGGGCCTGCTCATCCTCGACCGGGCGGGCCGCGTCGTCCTGTGCAACGACGCCGCCCTCGACCTGCTCGACCTGCGCGCACCCCACCCGACCACCGCGAGGCGGCCACCCGGCATCCCCCACCCGGCCACCGCGACACGGCCATCCGGTACCCCTCACCCGGACGCCAGGAGGACCAGCCCCGGCGCACATCGCCCGGGTGGCGCGGGACGGGCGCGGCCCGGGCGGTCGCCGGTGCTGCCTCCGCCCGACCTGCGCGGACGTCCCGTCACCGATCTCGGCCTGCCCGCCGAGCTGGTCGCCACCCTCGTCGCGCCCGAGCCGCGCTCGGACGAGATCCACGTCGGCGACACCCGCGTGCTGGTCGTGAACACCTCGCCCGTCCGGTCCCGCGACCGGGCGATGGGCAACGTCGTCACCTTCCGGGACCACACCGAACTGCAGAGCCTGACCGGCGAGCTGGACACCGTCCGCGGGTTCGCCGAGTCGCTGCGCTCGCAGGCGCACGAGGCCGCGAACCGCCTGCACACGGTGGTGTCGCTGGTCGAGCTGGGCCGTCCCGACCAGGCCGTCGAGTTCGCCACCGCCGAACTCGCGGCCGCGCAGCGCCTCACCGACCGGGTCGTGGACTCCGTCACCGAACCCGTCCTGGCCGCCCTCCTGCTCGGCAAGTCGGCCGAGGCCGCCGAGCGCGGCGTCGAGCTGGTCATCACCGAGGACACCGCGATCGAGGGGACCGTCGAGGCCCGCGACCTCGTCACCATCCTCGGCAACCTGATCGACAACGCGGTGGACGCCGCCGTCGACAACGCCGCCGCCCGGCCGCCGCGGGTCGTCGTCACCGCCCGGGAGGACGCCGGTACGCTCCTGCTGGAAGTGTCCGACAGCGGGCGGGGCGTCGACCCGTCCGACGTGCCCGACATGTTCCGGCGCGGCTGGACGACGAAGACGTCCGGCGGCTGGCCGGTCGGGCACGGGCTCGGCCTCGCGCTGGTCGGCCGGGCCGTCCGGCGGCACGGCGGCGAGCTCCACGTGGGGCGCGGCGCCGGCGCCGTGTTCACCGTCCGCATCCCCCTGGACCACCGATGATCGAAGTGCTCATCGTCGAGGACGACCCGGTCGCCGCCGAGGCGCACCGCACCTACGTCGAACGCGTCGCGGGCTTCACCGTCGCCGGCGTCGTCCACTCCGGTGCGGACGCCCTGCGCTTCTTCGAGCGCACCCCCGTCGACGTCGTCCTCCTCGACTTCTACCTCCCGGACACGCACGGCCTCACCGTCTGCCGCACCCTCCGCGCCGCGGGCCACGACGTCGACGTCATCGCCGTCACCTCGGCCCGCGACCTGGCGGTGATCCGCTCGGCCGTCTCCGTCGGCGTCGTCCAATACCTCCTGAAGCCGTTCACGTTCGCGTCCCTCCGCGACAAGCTCGACCGCTACGCCCGCTTCCGGGAGCAGGCGGTCGGCACGGGCGAGGTCAGCGGCCAGGCCGACGTGGACGGCATGCTCGCCACCCTGCGCACCCCCGACCACCGCGCGCTGCCGAAGGGCATGAGCGACGAGACGCTCCAGGCCGTCACCGACGTGCTGTCCCGCGCGTCCGAGGGCCTGTCCGCCGCCGCTGCCGCCGACCTCACCGGCGTCTCCCGCGTCACCGCGCGCCGCTACCTGGAGTACCTGGCGAAGAACGGCCTGGCGCACCGCAAGCCCCACTACGGACAGGTCGGCCGTCCCGAAGTGCGCTTCTATCCGGGGTAGACGGGGTACCTATGGGACGACAGTGCAGCGACATCGGGGAGTTGTCGTGACCGACAAGCCTGGCAAGCCCGAGGGCAGGGCGAACACCGAACCGGAGCGTCCGGAGGACCCGCCGCGCGCGCAGAAGGCCACGGGCGCGCCCCAGAAGAAGAAACCGGGCGACGCCGCCCGCAAGATGCGCGCGATGTTCAAGGGCGGCTGACCGACCGCACCCCAGCGCCCGGACGCGAGTCCGGGCGTTCTGCTGCGGTTTGACGACACCTTGGGCCGCGATTTGTCGGCTATATCCGCACACGGGACTAATGTCCGAAGTGAACGTGACGTCGAGGGCATCAAGGAGGCGCGCTTGTCCCACCGCGAAAGTCCGGGCGGCTCCATCAAGGGGCCCTTCGACGCATGGAGGGAACAGACGGACCACGGCATGGGCCCCTCCCGCTGAGCGGCCCGACCCAGCGGGGGCCACGGCACAACGCCGCGGCCCCTTCGCCATGCCCGCCGGTGTGAGGTAGCGCACCTTGGTGGTGGGTTGTGTTTTCCAACTTGGTGAGCGGAAACTGGCCGGGTTAGTTGGAAAACACAACGGAGGTGGTCGCGGTGCGGGACGCGGTGATCGTGGAGGCGGTGCGGACTCCGCTGGGCAAGGGGAAGGCGAACGGGGTCCTGCACGAGGAGCTTCCCGCCGATCTGCTGGCCCGGACGCTCAAGGTGCTCGTCGAGCGGGCCGGGATCGAGGCGGGGGAGGTCGACGACGTCATCGGCGGGGTCGTCACCCAGGTTGGTGACCAGGCCCTCAACATCACCCGGACGGCCGTCCTCGCCGCCGGGTTCCCCGAGAGCGTCCCCGCCATGACCGTCGACCGGCAGTGCGGGTCGTCCCAGCAGGCCCTGCACATCGCGGCGCAGGGCGTGCAGAGCGGCGCCTACGACATCGCCATCGCGTGCGGGGTCGAGTCGATGTCGCGGGTGCCGATGGGGTCGAGCGTCCTGCCCGGCAGCAACCCGTACGGGACGATGCTGGGCGAGCGGTATCCGGACGGCCTCGTCGGGCAGGGCATCAGCGCCGAGCTGATCGCCGCCCGCTGGGGTTTCGCGCGCGAGGAACTCGACGCCTACGCCTGCGAGTCGCACCGCCGCGCCGCCGAGGCGTGGAAGAACGGCGAGTTCGACCGGGAGGTCGCCTGGGCGGGGCAGCGGGACGAGACCGTCCGTCCCGCGACGTCACCGGAGGTCCTCGCCGGGCTCAAGCCGGCCTACTACGACGCGCGGATGGCCGAGCGGTTCCCCGAGATCGAGTGGAAGATCACCGCGGGCAACGCGTCCCCGGTCAACGACGGCGCCGCCGCCGTCCTGGTCATGGGCGCGGACGTCGCCGAGCACCTCGGCCTGCGCCCCCGCGCCCGCTTCCACGCGTTCGCCGTGACCGGCGACGACCCGCTCCTGATGCTCACCGCGATCATCCCCGCAACGGAGAAGGTGCTCAAGCGGGGCGGCCTCACGCTGGACGACATCGACCTGTTCGAGGTGAACGAGGCGTTCTCGCCGGTCGTCCTCGCGTGGCAGCGGGAGATGGGCGCCGACCTGGCGCGGGTCAACGTGCGCGGCGGCGCGATCGCGATCGGCCACCCGCTGGGCGCGAGCGGCACCCGCATCATGACGACGCTGCTGCACGCCCTCGAAGACCGCGGCGGACGGTTCGGGCTGCAGACCATGTGCGAAGCGGGTGGCCTGGCCAACGCCACCATCGTCGAGCGGCTCTGACTAGGCTGCGTGCCATGCCCAAGGACGCCGACCCGCGCGAATGCTCGGTCGCCGACACCCTGGACCTGGTCGGCGAACGCTGGAGCCTCCTCGCGATCCGGGAGTTGAGCTACGGTGTGCGGCGGTTCGACCAGATTGTCCACAACACGGGCGCGTCCCGCGACATCCTCACGTCCCGGCTCCGGAAGCTGGAGGCGAACGGGATCATCCGGCGCAAGCGCTACAGCGACCACCCGGCCCGCTACGAGTACCACCTGACGCCGGCCGGTCTCGAACTCTGCGACGTGCTCCTCGTCCTGATGCGATGGGGCGACCGGCACCTGCACCCGGACGACCCGCCCGTCCGCTGGCAGCACTCCTGCGGCGACACGCTCAGCCCCATGGTCATCTGCCGCCACTGCGGCAACGAGGCCCGCATGGGCGCCCACTCGCCCACCGGCCGCGGCACCCGAACACCCTGAACCAGACGTCCGCCGAGCGTGCGCCCCACCACGAGGAGGCGCCGGATATCTCTGCCGCGCCCTCGCCGTAGACCAGGTAGCCGCTCTCCGCCCCGCGGGACGGATCAGCCCGGCCGCCTCGCAGCGCCGCAGCGTGCGCCGTCGTCCCCGGGGTCGTCTCTCCGTTCTTCGCGCGGCGGGACGTGATCAGCCCGGCCGCCTTGCAGCGTGCGTCGTGGTCGCCGGGGTCACCTCTCTGCGGCTAGGCGGACGCCCAGGCCGATGAAGAGGGTCCCTACCGCCGTGTTGAGTCGGCGGCGGGCGGTGTGGCGGCGGCGCAGCCAGTCGCCGATTCGTCCCGCGAGGACGCCGACCGTGCCGTCCACGAGGAACTCCGTGAGCAGATGCGGATCCACGGGCACGTCTGCGATCCTCACACGCGGCCGCCACCCACCCGCCTGAACCGGATGGCTAGTCTGACGGGCAGTCCGGCCAGCGAGTTACCCGTAGTGCCTCGGCGATCTCCTTGGTCTCGATCTCCGAGCAAGATGTCGCGATCTGGATCAGCAGGTCGAACGCCTCATCGTTGGTAAGACCGGAGACATGCCCGTTTGCGATGAGCATGATCTCGGTTGCCGCCCATGCGGTTCGCTTGTTGGCGTCAACGAACGGATGGTTGCAGATGAGCGAGTGAAGCAGGGCCGCAGCCTTCTCGGGCAAGGTCGTGTACGCCTCGACACCGAAAGTGACTGTTTGGGGGCGGGCCACGGCGCTCTGTACTAACCCGGCATCTCGGACGGCCGCTTGGCCTCCGAGATGCCGGGCGTTGAACGCGATGGCCTGTTCGGCAGTGGGATAGATCACGTGTCGGCCAGCCGCTTGAACAGCTCCGCGCGCTTGCCGAACACGAGGTCGGCGGCGTTCGCGATGGCCGACTCCTGAGACCGGCGGGCGATCGTGTCCTCCACGGCCCGAACGACTGCGGTGTTCACGGAGATGCGGTCTTCCTCCGCAAGCGCCGCCAGCGGAGCGTCCAACTCGTCCGGGAACCGAATGCTGCGAGTGCTCATACCAAAATGATACCAGCGGCTGCCTCGGTCATGACTCCAACGGCTTGACGGCGCTTTGGGAGTCAGTCGAGGCAGAATTCGTTGCCTTCGGGGTCGGTCATGACGATGTGGCCGGCGCCGAGTGGGGGAGCGGGCTCGTGGCGATGGAGGCGGGTGGCGCCGTGGGAGACGAGGCGGTCGGCTTCGGCCTCCAGGGCGGCCATGCGGGCCTCGCCGTCCAGGCCGGGGGCGGCTCGGACGTCGAGGTGCACGCGGTTCTTGGCCTGCTTTCCTTCGGGCACCCGCTGGAAGAACAGCCGCGGTCCGGCGCCCTCGGGGTCGGTCACCGCCGAGGCGTCGTTGCGGTTCTCGGGCGGGACGCCCATGGCCTTCAGCGCCTCGTCCCATGACGTGAAGTTGCCGGGCGGGTCCTGGAGCCGGTAGCCGAGGGCCTCGGCCCAGAACGCCGACAGGGCGGCGGGGTCGGCGCAGTCGAAGGTGATCTGGATTTCGCGGGCCATGTCAGCTCGCCTTCCGGTGCAGGTAGAGGTCGCGGAGCAGGCACACCTCGGACAGGTGGTGGATCAGCTCGCGGTTGATGTGCAGGATCAGCGTTGCCAGCGGATACTCGGCGTACGGTCCCTCGGCGGGGCCGCTGGGGCGGGCGAGGGCCTCCTCGCCCAGGGATTGGACGCCGGCCAGCCAGGTGGCGTACTCCGCGTCGAGCTGGGCCAGCGCCTCGGCCGCGGTCGCGGCGTACTCGAAGGACTGGTAGTCGACGGGTGCGCGGCCGAAGTGTCCGGCGTTGCGCATCGCGAGGACGCCGACGATGACGTGCCCGAGCCGCCAGGAGATCGTCGTGAACGGCGGCGGGTCGGGCGGCGGGAAGGCGAAGTCGATGGTCACCGCGCCGGTTCCCCCTTGGACGGGTGCGGTGCCGGTGCCGCGCGGGCGGACGTTCCAGCTGCCGGGCACCGGCTCCCAGAAGTACTCGTCGTCGGTGAGCCCGTCGAGGCGGGCGCGGAGCTGGTTGTCCCAGTGCCAGGTGATCTGCTCTCGGAGCAGTGGATTCCAGTCTTGGTCGGTCATGGGTCCAGCGTTCCCCATATAGCGGACAGGAACGTTCCGCGATCTGTGTGACCATGAACGTCATGACCGTTGAGGGGACGACCGAGCGGGTGCTTCGGCTGCTCGCGCTGCTGCAGCGCCGATCGTCCTGGACCGCCGCCGAGATCGCCGAAGAACTCGGTGTCACCGACCGGTCGGTGCGCCGCGATGTGGAACGGCTGCGCGCGCTCGGCTACCCCGTCCACGCCACGGCGGGCGTCGGCGGCGGCTACCGGCTCGGCGCGGGGACCCGGCTGCCGCCGCTGCTGCTGGACGACGAGGAGGCGATCGCGACGGCGGTGTCCCTCAGGATGGCGTCCGGTGGCACGGTCGCCGGGACCGGCGAGGCGGCGCTGCGGGCGCTGGCGAAGCTCGACCAAGTGATGCCGCCCCGGCTGCGCGCCGAGGTGCGGGCGGTGCACGGCGCCACCGAGACCCTCGTCGGCCCCGGCGTCGAGATCGACGCGGAGCTGCTGGTGACGCTGGCGCGGGCCTGCCGCGACGCCGTCCGGGTGCGGTTCCGGTATGCCGGACGGGACGGTGGGGAGCGCGAGCGCACGGTGGAGCCGGTGCGGATGGTCGCCACCGCCCGACGCTGGTACCTGATGGCGTGGGACGTCGACCGCGGCGACTGGCGCACCTTCCGGCTGGACCGGATGCGCGAGGTGGCGGCGACGACCTGGCATTTCCGGCCGAGGGAGCATCCGGACCCGGTCGCCTACGTGCAGCACTCCGTGACCGAGGCGCCGTACCGGCATCTCGTCCGGGTGCGGCTGCATGCCGCGGCCGACCAGGTGCGCGAACTGATACCGCCCCAGGTGGGACGCGTCGAGGACGATCGCGACGGCTGGTGCCTGCTCATCGTCGGCGGCGACAACCTGGACTGGCTCGCCGTCCACGTGGCGAGCCTCGGCTTCGAGACCGAAATCCTGGAGCCGCCGGAACTACGAGAGGCGACCGCCCGCCTCGCCCGCCGCCTCGACGCGATGTCCCGCTGAACGAAACGCCGCGTGAACGTCGTGCTCGGTTCCGGTTCATGGCCGGCTCCACCCGCGGATCAGCACTCGATGACGTTGACGGCCAGGCCGCCGCGGGACGTCTCCTTGTATTTGTCGAGCATGTCGCGGCCGGTGTCGCGCATGGTCTTGATGGCCTTGTCGAGGGTGACGAAATGGCGGCCGTCGCCGCGGAGGGAGATGCGGGCGGCGCTGATGGCCTTGATGGCGCCTACCGCGTTGCGTTCGATGCAGGGGACCTGGACCAGGCCGCCGACCGGGTCGCAGGTCAGTCCCAGGTTGTGTTCGATGCCGATTTCGGCGGAGTTCTCGACCTGTTCGGGGGTGCCGCCCAGGACTTCGGTGAGTCCGGCGGCGGCCATGGAGCAGGCGGAGCCGACTTCGCCCTGGCAGCCGACTTCAGCGCCGGAGATGGAGGCGTTCTGCTTGAACAGGACGCCGATCGCGCCGGCGGTCAGCAGGAAGCGGACGACGCCTTCGTCGTCGCTGGGCAGGAAGCGGTCGTAGTAATGCAGGACAGCCGGGATGATGCCCGCGGCGCCATTGGTGGGGGCGGTGACGATGCGGCCGCCGGCGGCGTTCTCCTCGTTCACGGCGAGGGCGAAAAGGGTGACCCAGTCCATTGCGTGGAGGGGGTCTGAGGCTTTCTCGGTGGAGAGCTGGCGGTGGAGTTGGGGCGCGCGGCGGCGCACTTTCAGGCCGCCGGGGAGGAGTCCCTCGCGGGTGCAGCCTCGGGTCACGCAGGCCCGCATCACCTGCCAGAGGGCCAGCAGGTCCTCGCGGACCTCTTCAGGAGTCCGGCCGAACGCCTTCTCGTTCTCCAGCATCAGAGCCGAGATGGACAGGCCCGTTTCGCGGCACCGGTCGAGGAGGTCGGCGGCCGTGTCGAACGGGTGGGGGAGGACGGTGTCGTCCGGCTTTATGCGGTCCGCGCCGGTGGCGTTCTCGTCCACGATGAAGCCGCCGCCGACCGAGTAGTAGACCTTCGAGCGCAGTTCCTCGCCCGGGTCGCCGTAGGCGGTGAAGCGCATGCCGTTGGGGTGGCCGGGCAGCGATTCCTTGCGTTCGAAGTGCAGGTGCTCGTTGACCACGAAAGGGATGTCGTGGTCGTTGAAGAGGCGCAACGCCCCGCGTTCGCGGATTGCCGCCAGGCGTTCGTCCACCCGGTCTACATCGACCAGTTCTGGCTTGTCGCCCTCCAAACCGAGGATGACGGCCTTGTCGCTACCGTGGCCCTTTCCGGTGAGGCCGAGCGAACCGTAGAGGACGACCTGCACCGAAGCGGTCTTCTCCAGCAGGCCGTCGCGTTCCAGGCCGCGGGCGAAACGGTGCGCCGCCGCCATGGGGCCACCGGTGTGGGACGACGAAGGGCCGATCCCGATTTTGAACAGGTCGAAAACGCTGATGGCCATGAGCTACCTCGTTGTAGCTGCGCCCCCTCCCGATGAAAGGAGGGGGCGCGGAGACGTCACAGGTTCGGATACAGGGGATGCTTGTCGGCCAGCGCCTTCACGCGGGCCGCCAGGGCATCGCGGTCGAAGGACGGCTGGAGGGCCAGCGCGATGACGTCGGCGACCTCGGCGAAGTCCTCGGCGGTGAAGCCGCGGGTGGCGAGGGCCGGGGTGCCGATCCGCAGGCCGGAGGTGACCATCGGCGGGCGCGGGTCGTTCGGCACCGCGTTGCGGTTCACGGTGATGCCGATGTCGTGCAGGCGGTCCTCGGCGTCCCGTCCGGTGAGCTCGGAGTCGACCAGGTCGACCAGGACGAGGTGGACGTCCGTCCCGCCGGTGAGGACCTTCACGCCGGCCTTGGCGGAATCCTCGGCGAGGAGGCGCTCGGCCAGCAGGCGAGCACCCTCCACGGTGAGCGCCTGCCGGGCCCGGAACTCCTCCGACGCGGCGATCTTGAGGGCGACGGCCTTGGCGGCGATCACGTGCTCCAGCGGGCCGCCCTGCATGCCGGGGAACACCGCCGAGTTGATCTTCTTGCCGTACTCCTCGCGGGCGAGGATCAGGCCGCCGCGCGGGCCGCCCAGCGTCTTGTGCGTGGTCGTCGTGACGATGTCGGCGTGCGGGACGGGCGACGGGTGCAGCCCCGCCGCGACGAGCCCGGCGAAGTGCGCCATGTCGACCATGAGCAGCGCCCCGACCGAGTCGGCGATCTCGCGGAACGCCGGGAAGTCGAGCTGCCGCGGGTACGCCGACCAGCCCGCCACGATCATCTTCGGACGGTGCTCCGCCGCGAGCGAGGCGACCTCGTCCATGTCGACCAGGCCGTCCTCGGCGCGGACGTGGTACGGAACCACGTTCAGCGTCTTGCCCGAGTAGTTCAGCCGCATCCCGTGGGTCAGGTGGCCGCCGTGCGCGAGGTCGAGCCCGAGGATCGTGTCGCCGTGCTGGAGCAGCGCGAAGTACACCGCCGTGTTGGCCTGCGCACCGCTGTGCGGCTGGACGTTCGCGTGGTCGGCGCCGAACAGCGACTTGGCCCGGTCGATGGCGAGCTGCTCGGTGACGTCGACGTACTCGCAGCCGCCGTAGTACCGCTTGCCGGGGTAGCCCTCGGCGTACTTGTTGGTCAGGACGGAGCCCTGCGCCTCCAGCACGGAGACCGGTGCGAAGTTCTCCGACGCGATCATTTCGAGGGTGGACTGCTGGCGGTGCAGCTCGGCGGCGACGGCCTCGGCGACCTCCGGGTCGGCCGTCGCGAGGGAGTCGTAGAGGCTCATGCTTCCTCGATCAGCTTGTCGTAGGCGGCGGAGTCGAGCAGGTCGCCCGGCTCGTCGGAGATCCGCACCTTGAAGATCCAGCCCTCGCCGTACGGGTCGTCGTTGATGACCTTCGGCTCGTCCACCACGGCACTGTTGATCGCGGTGATCTCGCCGCTGACGGGGGAGTACAGGTCGCTGACCGACTTGGTGGACTCGACCTCGCCGCAGGGCTCGCCCGCCTCGACGGTGTCGCCCTCGGACGGCTGCAGCTCGAGGTAGACGATCTCGCCGAGCGCGTCGGCGGCGTGCGCGGTGATGCCGACGGTGACGATGCCGTCCTCGCCGCCGAGACCGGCCACCCACTCGTGCTCTTCGCTGTAGCGGAGCTGCTCCGGAACGCTCACGATGTTCTCTCTCTTTCAGGGACGCTTGTAGAACGGCAGGTCGACCACGTCCACCGGCTCGGGCCGGCCGCGGACGTCCACGGCCAGGTCCGTGCCCTCGACGCCGCTGTCGAGGTACGCCAGGGCGATCGGCCTGCCCAGTGTGGGCGAAGGGGCCCCGCTCGTCACGACCCCGCACGGCGTGCCGCCGGACGTGACGACCTGGTACCCCTTCCGCGGCGCGCGACGCCCGCGCGCGACCAGTCCCACGAGCCTACGGCCCGGCGGGGTCTGCGCCTGCGCCGCCAGGGCGGTCTTGCCCACGAAATCGACCGGCTTGTCCAGCTTCACGACCCGGCCGAGGCCCGCCTCGAACGGCGTCGTCTCGGCGGTCAGCTCGTTGCCGTACAGCGGCATGCCCGCTTCGAGGCGCAGCGAGTCGCGCGCCGCGAGGCCCGCCGGGACGACCCCGTCCACGGCGGCGAGCGTCCGCCACACCGCGACGGCGTCGGAGGCGTCCACGAACAGCTCGAAACCGTCCTCGCCCGTGTACCCGGTGCGGGCGACCAGCGCGTCGACGCCCGCGACCCGTCCGGCCAGGATGGCGTAGTACTTGAGGTCGCCGACCGGCGCGTCGGTGAACCCTTCGAGGATCTCCTGGGCGCGGGGGCCCTGCAGGGCGATCAGCCCGTAGGCGTCGGTGCGGTCGTCGACGGCGGCCTCGAAGCCCGCGGCCCGCTCGACCAGGGCCTCTCGGACGACGGCGGCATTGGCGGCATTCGCGACGACCATGAACGTCTCGTCGGCGAGCCGGTAGACGATCAGGTCGTCCAGGACGCCGCCGTCCGGCCCGCAGATCATCGTGTAGCGGGCCTTGCCGACCGGCATCGGCGACAGGTTCCCGACCAGCGCGTAGTCGAGCGCCGCCCCGGCGCCCGGCCCGGACAGGAAGATCTCCCCCATGTGCGACAGGTCGAACAGCCCCGCGCCGGTGCGGACGGCCTCGTGCTCGGCGGTCTCGCTCTTGTAGCGCAGCGGCATCAGGTAGCCGGCGAAGTCGACGATGTTCGCGCCGAGGTCCCGGTGGACGTCGTGCAGCGGGGTCGTCTTCGGATCGGCGGACGGATCGGCGGACATGGGTTCGGCTCCTTCGTCGCGGGCGCGCGTGGTCCATCGTCCCACTCGCGCACCGGGCGGCTCGGTGCCTCCCCCTCTGTCATCGGCGCCTGAGAGCTTCACCCGCCTGCCTGCGGGCTTTCACCTTCGGCGGGGGAACGGGGTCCCCGCTTTCCAGAGGTCGCCTGGTCCGTGCGGTCCGTGGGCCTGAGAGGTTCCGGGGAGGATTTGCTCCTTCGGCGTCCCACACCGGCTGCGTGGGACTCTCCCGCACGGGATCATCGGCTGACCGCCAATCTAGCAGCGGCCCCGCCGGGCGACCAGCGGCCGTCAGCCCGGGTCCGGGGCCGCCGACGCCGACACCGACTTCACGCACGTCCGCAGCGCCGCCTTGATCTTTTCGACGTCCTGCTTGGCGGGCGTGGACGTCGGGTTCGGGCTCGGCAGCTCCACCCCCTGCTTGCGCATGCAGTCGTTGAACTGCTCGGCCGCCTTCGACACGGCGGGCGGCGCCGGACTGGCCTTGCTCCCCTTGCCGGACGCGTTGCCGGACGGCGCGGGAGCCGGTGCCGAGGCCGCCGGCGAGGGAGCCTGCCCGCCCGCGTCCTGGCCGCCGCCGTCGTCGGAGCCGCCGCATCCGCTGAGCGCCAGCACGAGAACCAGCACCGCTACATGACCGCGCTTCACAGGTCGATACCTCCGTGCACCGGGGTGAGAACGGCCCATGATGCGCATGGGGGACGTTCCGCGGCTACCTAGGCGCATGCCAATGCCGCGGACCCGATTTAGCAGCTCACATCAAAGGGGCGTCACATAGGCGCCGGAGATGCCGCCGTCCACCAGGAACTCCGACGCCGTGATGAAGGACGCGTCGTCCGACGCCAGGAACGCGACGGCGGCGGCGATCTCGGACGCCTCCGCGAACCGTCCCACCGGGATGTGGACGAGCCGCCGCGCCGCCCGCTCCGGGGCCTTCGCGAACAGCTCCCGAAGCAGCGGCGTGTTGACCGGCCCCGGGCACAGCGCGTTCACCCGGACGCCCTGCCGCGCGAACTGCACGCCCAGCTCCCGCGACATCGCCAGCACCCCGCCCTTGGACGCGGTGTAGGAGATCTGGGACGTCGCCGCGCCCATCACCGCCACGAAGGACGCCGTGTTGATGATCGACCCCTTGCCCTGCTCCACCATGTAGGGGATGACGTGCTTGCAGCACAGGTACACGCTCGTGAGGTTGACGTCCTGCACCCGTCTCCAGGCGTCCAGGCCCGTCTCCAGGATCGAGTCGTCCTCGGGTGGCGCGATGCCGGCGTTGTTGAACGCGACGTCGACGCGCCCGTACGTCTCGTGGACGGTCCGGAACAACGCCTCGACGTCGTCCTCGCTGGTGACGTCCACCTTGACGAACAGGCCGCCCAGCTCGTCCGCCGCGGTCTTGCCGGCGGTCTCGTCGACGTCCGCGACGACGACCCGCGCGCCCTCCCGCGCGAAACGGCGCGCGGTGGCGAGGCCGATGCCGCTCGCGCCGCCGGTCACGACGGCCGCCCGTCCCTCCAGACGCTGCATCGATGTCACTCCTGTCAGTGCTCGGTGGCGATGAAGACGTTCTTGGTCTCGGTGAACGCGTCGAGGGCGTCCGGGCCCAGCTCGCGGCCGAGGCCCGACTGCTTGAACCCGCCGAACGGCGTCCAGTACCGGACGGACGAGTGCGAGTTCACCGACAGGTTCCCGGCCTCGACGGCGCGGGCGGCACGGAAAGCGCGTCCGACGTCCCGGGTCCAGATGGAGCCGGCGAGGCCATACCGCGTGTCGTTGGCGAGCCGGAACGCGTCGGCCTCGTCCTCGAACGGGACGACGGCGACGACGGGCCCGAACACCTCGTCCCGCCAGGCCGGCAGCGCCGCGCAGGACGGCCCGGCGAGCACGGTCGGCGCGAACCAGAACCCCGGCCCCTCCGGCACCGACCCTCGGAACGCCACGGGAGCGCTCTCCGGCACATAGGACGCGACCTTCTCCCGGTGCTTCGCACTGATCAGCGGCCCGACCTCGGTCTTCTCGTCCCGAGGATCACCGACGACGACCCCCCGAACGGCCGGCTCCAGCAACTCCAGAAACCGCTCGTAAACAGCACGCTGGACAAGAATCCGGGACCGCGAACAGCAGTCCTGCCCGGCGTTGTCGAACACCGCGTAGGGCGCGGTCGCCGCCGCTTTCTCCAGATCGGCGTCCGCGAACACGATGTTGGCGTTCTTGCCGCCCAGCTCCAGCGTCAGCCGCTTCACGTCCGGCGCGCACGCCGCCATGATCTCCGTGCCGACCCGCGTCGATCCGGTGAACACGATCTTGCGGACGTCCGGATGCTCGACCAGCCGCCGTCCCGCCACCGGTCCGGCGCCCGGCAGCACCTGCACCACGCCGTCCGGCAGCCCCGCCTCCAGCGCCAGCTCGCCGACCCGCCGCGCGGTCAGCGGCGTCAGCTCGGCCGGCTTCACGATCACGGTGTTCCCCGCCGCCAGCGCCGGCGCCAGCCCCCACCTCATGATCGGCATGGGGAAGTTCCACGGGACGATGACGCCCACAACACCGAGAGCCTCGGCGAACGTCACATTGACCCCGCCCGGCACCGGAATCTGCCGCCCCATTAGCCGCTCAGGCGCAGCCGCGTAGTACTGCAGGACGTCCCGCAGGTTCCCGGCCTCCCACCGAGCCTGCCCGATCGGATGCCCGGCGTTCCGCACCTCCAGCTCGGCCAGCTCACCGACATGAGCGTCCACAACCTCGGCGAACGCTCGCAGCAGCCGGGCCCGATCCCCGGGCGCCACGTCTCGCCAAGCACGAAAGGCTCGCCGCCCCCGCGCAACAGCCGCATCAACCTCCTCAACGGAAGCCAGCGGCACCCGCTCAATCACTTCTTCAGTGGCCGGATTGACGACCTCGAACCCGCTCATATCCCCCTCCCTGTCTCCTTGACTTGCGGCGTGTTGCCCTTATAAGGCCCCTCAAAAGGGCAACACGCCGCAAGTGAACGTGTGATCACAGGCGCTCGAAGCCTCGGTACATCTCCCAGTCCGTTACCGCTCGGTCGTAGGCGTCGAGTTCTACGCTCGCGTAGTTCGTGTAGTGCTCGACTACCTCCTTGCCGAAGGCGTCCAGGGCCAGGGAGCTGTGGCTCCAGTCGTCGGCGGCGGTGCGGAGCCTGCCGACGACCGTCGCGGCGTCCGTCGTGTAGGCGTTGCCGACGAACGGCTCCTCCAGCTCCAGCTCGTTCTCGATGCCGTGCAGACCGGACGCGATCATCGCGGCGACGGCCAGGTACGGGTTGACGTCGCCGCCGGGGACGCGGTTCTCGATGCGCAGGGACGGTCCGTGCCCGACGAGGCGCAGCGCGCACGTCCGGTTGTCGATGCCCCATTTGATCGCCGTGGGCGCGAACGAGCCGGGCTGGTACCGCTTGTAGGAGTTGATGTTGGGCGCGTACAGCAGCGTGTAGTCGCGCAAGCATGCCTGCTGGCCCGCGATGAAGTGCTCGCCGAGGCGCGACAGGCCGTGCGGCCCGTCCCCGGCGAGGACGGGCGTTCCGTCCGAGGATCGCAGCGACAGGTGGACGTGGCAGGAGTTGCCCTCCCGCTCGTTCGGCTTGGCCATGAAGGTGATCGACATGCCCTCCTGGGCGGCGATCTCCTTGGCGCCCGTCTTGTAGAGGACGTGGTTGTCGCACGTCCGCAGGGCCTCGTCGAAGCGGAACGCGATCTCGTGCTGTCCGAGGTTGCATTCGCCTTTGGCCGACTCCACGTACATGCCCGCGCCGGTCATCCCGTTGCGGATCCGCCGCAGCAGCGGTTCGACGCGGGCGCCGCCGAGCAGCGAGTAGTCCACGTTGTACTGGTTGGCCGGGGTGAGGTTCCGGTACGCCTTGTTCCAGGCGTCCTCGTAGGAGTCCTTGTAGACGATGAGCTCCAGTTCCGTCCCGACGTAGGCGCCCCAGCCCCGCTCGGCCAGCCGGGCGAGCTGGCGCCGCAGGATCTGCCGGGGCGAGGGCGCCACGTCGGTGCCGTCCTCCGCGACGATGTCGGCGTGGACGAGCGCCGCACCCTTCTGCCAGGGGATCCGGCGGAGCGTGCCGAGGTCGGGACGCATGACGAAGTCGCCGTAGCCGGTGTCCCAGGACGACATGTCGTAGCCGTCCACGGTGTTCATGTCGACGTCCACGGCCAGCAGGTAGTTGCAGCCGTCCGAGCCGTGCCCGGCGACCTCCTCCAGGAAGAAGCGGGACGAGAGCCGCTTGCCCTGGAGGCGCCCCTGCATGTCGGTGATCGCGACGATGACGGTGTCGACCCGGCCGTTCTCCGCCTGCCCGCGCAGCTCGTCGAGGGTGAGCGATGTGGTCACGGTTCTCCTAACCCAGCGACTGGAGTTCCTTCTCGATGGCGGCGAGTTCCTCGGCGCTGCCCTGCACCTTCGGCCCCTTGAACCACTTGCGGGCCGACAGCACCCACCACAGCCCGGCGCCGCCGAGCACGACCAGAATCGCGATCGGGGAGTAGTTGAACGAGTCCTTGGTGATCGGGTTCGCGGGCGGCAGCATGAACACCACCGAGACGAACAGGACCCAGATGACGGCGAGCGTCCCGATGGGCTTGCTCCAGCGGCCGAGGTTCCACGGCCCCGCCTTGAAGTCGTCGCCCTGCCGCAGCCGCAGGAACGTCGGGATCACGTAGGCGATGTAGAGGCCGATGACCGCGACCGACGTGACGGCCAGGTAGGCGGTGATGTTCCAGATCGCGGGCAGCGCGAGGACGAACGCGCCGCCGGCGGCCAGCCAGATCGCGTTGGTGGGCGTCCGGCTGCGCTTGTTGATGCGGTGCCAGAAGGACGAGAACGGCAGCGCCCCGTCCCGTGAGAACGCGTAGATCATCCGGGAGTTGGCCGTCACCGACGACATGCCGCAGAAGAACTGCGCGCCGAACGAGACCAGGATCAGCAGCTTGCCGGTCGTCTCGCCGGTCGCCGCGATGAAGATCTCGGCGGGTCCGACGGTGGTGGGACGGCGTCAGCTTCTCGGCCCTGAAAAGGGGCCGAGCTTGCAGCTCTTGGCCGCCACTGGATGTGGTGGGTCAGGCCGCGTCGTCGGCAGCGTGACTCACTGCCCAGCCCGCGGCGCCGCGTGCGGCGATGTTGCGGGCTGCGTTGACGTCGGCGTGCT
>NZ_JABXFD010000096.1 GCF_013372625.1 Actinomadura sp. BRA 177 | reverse complement strand
AGGAGGTGTTGGAAGGCCAGGCCGAAGTCGAGGGCCAGGGTGAGGGTGGCGCGGTCGGCGGGGGCGATGCCGTCCGCGGGTTCGAGTTCGCTGGCCAGTTGGGCGCGGCGTTCGGCGTACCAGTCGGCGATGCGCCAGCCGGCGGCGTAGTCGCGCATGCCGTAGAGCCAGAACTCGACGAGGAGCAGGGCTAGGCGGCGGGGGCCGTCCTCGGTGTCATGGCGGGGGGACAAGCGGCCGGTGCGGTCGGCGTCCTCCCCGGCGGCGCGGAGCTCGTCGCAGACGTCGGGGCGGGTGCGGTCGCTGGTGATGCGTTCCATCAGGGCCAGCAGCAGGTCGGTCTTGCCCGCGAAGTTGGAGTAGACGGCGCCCTTGGTGAGCCCGGCGGCGGCCGCGATGTCGTCGAGTGAGGCGCCGTGGATCCCGCGTTCGGCCCAGAGCCGCTCGGCGGCGGTGAGCAGGGCGGTACGGGTCTGCTCACGCCGATCCCGACGCACCCGCGTCCCGGCCGGTCGCGCGCCGCCCCCGGCCACGCCACCCTCGCTCCGCTCATCGCCGTAGGCGTCCCTCATTCCCAAGCCCCTCCCTGTGTAGAACGCATGTCTCCTGCGCGCACGCCCGGACCCCGGTGCGGTGCGCGCGACGTACTCCGCAGCGGTCCCGAGCGGTGTGCGGGGCGAGATTCTCTCCTTCCTTCGGAATACACCGGTGGGGCATGGTCAGTCTGGGAGTTGCGTAAGTCCGGTGGTCTTGGAACGGTCCGGACGGGGTTGGTTGTCAGGTGGGGACGGGTATCACGGGATCAGGTGGGGCATATCACTGCAGGTAGGTCATTACTTGCGGGTAGCCAAAGTGGCCGGGGGGTCATACCCTGCCTGCATGGCATCCCCGACGGTCCCTGCCAAAGGCGCGCAGCTCTCCCAGACCCTGATCGACCGGCTGGCCTCCCACGTCGTCTCGGACGGCGCCGAGACCGCGACGATTCCCGGTCCGTTCACCGGTGAGCCGCTCGCGACCGTTCCGATCTCCAGTGCCGACGACGTCCGCACGGCCCACGAGCGTGCCAGGAAGGCGCAGCGGGCCTGGGCGGCGCTGCCGGCCGGGGAGCGGGCCAAGCCGTTCCTGCGGCTGGCGGACGCGCTGGTCGACCGGCGCAAGGAGATCCTCGACGTCATCCAGCTGGAGACCGGCAAGGCGCGCCGCCACGCGATGGAGGAGTTCCTCGACGTGGCGCTGTGCTCGCTGTACTACGCCCGGCGGGCCCCGAAGCTGCTGAAGCCGAAGCGCCGGCAGGGCATGATGCCGGGGTTGACGCGCGTCCAGGAGCTGCGGCACCCGAAGGGCGTCGTGGCGCTGATCTCCCCGTGGAACTACCCCTTCGCACTCGGCGCCAGCGACATCGCGCCCGCGCTGATGGCGGGCAACGCGGTGATCCACAAGCCGGACACCCAGACGTGCCTGTCCAGCCTGTGGGTGCTGGACCTGCTGGTCTCGCTCGGGCTGCCCAAGGACGTGTGGCAGATCGTCGTCGGGGATCCGGCCGAGATCGGCGACCCGCTGCTGGAGAGCGCCGACTACGTCTCGTTCACCGGGTCGACGCGCGGCGGCAAGGCCATCGCCGAGAAGGTCGCGTCGCGCCTGGTGGGGTACTCGCTGGAGCTCGGCGGCAAGAACCCGATGATCGTTCTGCCGGACGCCGACGTCGAGCGGACCGCGCGCGGCGCCATCCGCGCGTGCTTCACCAACGCCGGGCAGCTGTGCATCTCGATCGAGCGGTTGTACGTGCACGAGGACATCTACGACCGGTTCGTCTCCCGGTTCGCCGAGCTGGTCAAGGACATGAAGCTCGGCGCCGGCCTCGACTTCGACGCCGAGATGGGCTCGCTGACCTATCAGCGTCAGCTGGACGCCGTGACGCGGCACGTCGACCAGGCGGTGAAGGAAGGCGCGACCGTCCTGGCCGGCGGCAAGGCCCGGCCTGATGTGGGCCCGCTGTTCTATGAGCCGACGATCCTCACGGACGTCAACGGCGATATGGACCTGTGCGCGAACGAGACGTTCGGGCCCGTCGTCGCGGTCTACAAGTACCGGGACGAGGACGAGGTCGTCGCCCGCGCCAACGACACCGCCTACGGCCTGAACGCGTCGGTGTGGACGAAGAACGCGGCGCGGGGCCGTCGGCTCGCCGCCCGCATCCAGGCGGGGACCGTCAACGTCAACGACGGCTACGGTGCCGCGTTCGCGTCCTACGACTCCCCGATGGGCGGGATGAAGCAGTCCGGTGTGGGACGCCGCCACGGGGCCGAGGGCTTGCTGAAGTTCACCGAGGTGCAGACCGTGGCGAGCCAGCACCTCATGGACCTCGAACCTCCCGGCGCCATCGGCTACGACAAGTTCGCCGACTACATGGCGTCCGGCATCAAGCTCATGAAGAAGCTGCGCATCAAGTAGGGAACGTCCGTGAAGCATGACTTCGACGTGCTCGTCGTCGGGTCGGGATTCGGCGGCAGCGTCTCGGCGCTGCGGCTGACCGAGAAGGGCTACCGGGTCGGCGTGATCGAGGCGGGCCGCCGCTTCGACACGAACCCGTCCGGTGCGCCGGGGGCCCGGTACCCGGAGCTGCCCAAGACGAACTGGCGCATCGGGCGCTACCTGTGGGCGCCGGCGCTCGGCCTGACCGGCATGCAGCGGATGCACCTCATCCGGGGCGCGAAGTCGTCCCGTGTGATGGTGCTCGCCGGGGCGGGTGTGGGCGGCGGGTCGCTGAACTACGCCAACACCCTGTACGTCCCGCCGGAGCCCTTCTTCAAGGACCGGCAGTGGGCGCACATCACCGACTGGCAGGACGAGCTCGCGCCCTACTACGAGCAGGCCAAGCGGATGCTGGGCGTCGTCCAGAACCCCACGACGACCGAGCCCGACAAGGTCATGAAGAGGGTCGCCGACCGGATGGGGAAGGGCGACACCTTCGTCAAGACCCCGGTCGGCGTGTACTTCGGGCGCGGCGCCGGGATCGAGAGCGCCGACCCGTTCTTCGGCGGGGCGGGCCCGCGCCGGCGCGGCTGCCTTGAGTGCGGCGAGTGCATGGTGGGCTGCCGCCACGGCGCGAAGAACATGCTCACGGAGAACTACCTGTACCTGGCCGAGAAGGCCGGCGCCCGGGTGATGCCGCTCAGCCGCGTCACCTCGGTCACGCCCCTGCCCGGCGGCGGCTACGAGGTCGAGATCGTCCGGACCGGCTCGTTCGGCCGCAACCGCAAGACGTTCACCACCGAGCAGGTGGTCTTCGCGGCCGGGACGTACGGGACGCAGAAGCTGCTGCACAAGCTGAAGGCGACCGGGGCCCTGCCGTGCCTGTCGGAGCGGCTCGGCGCCCTGACCCGCACGAACTCCGAGGCGATCCTCGGCGGCGGCCGCGGCAACGGCACGCCCGGCCCCGACTTCTCCGAGGGCGTCGCGATCACCTCCTCGTTCCACCCGACGCCCGACACACATGTCGAGCCCGTCCGCTACGGACGGGGCTCCAACCTTCTCGCCGGCCTGCAGACCCTCCTCATCGACGGGGACCGTCCCGGCGAGAAGCACACGCCCCGCATCGTGAAGTTCGCCCGCGAGGTGGTGCGCCGCCCCCGCGACCTCGTCCAGCTGTTCGACGTCCGGCACTGGTCGGAGCGGACGGTCATCGCGCTCGTCATGCAGACCCGCGACAACTCGATCACGCTGCGCCCGAAGAGGGGCCCGTTCGGCTGGGACGTCCGCGCGTCCGCCGGCCACGGCGAGCCGAACCCCACCTGGATCCCGGAGGGCCACGAGGCCACCCGCCGGATCGCCGAGGAGATCGGCGGCGTCGCCGGCGGCACCTGGGGCGACCTGTTCGACGTCCCGATGACCGCCCACTTCCTCGGCGGCTGCGCCATCGGCGACTCCGCCGACACCGGCGTGATCGACGCCTACCACCGCGTCTACGGGCACCCGGGCCTGCACATCGTGGACGGCTCCGCCGTCTCGGCCAACCTGGGCGTCAACCCGTCCCTGACCATCACCGCCCAGGCCGAACGCGCCATGTCCTTCTGGCCGAACCGCTCTGAGGACGACCCCCGCCCGGCCCTCGGCACCGCCTACC
>NZ_JABXFD010000494.1 GCF_013372625.1 Actinomadura sp. BRA 177 | reverse complement strand
AGCCCGCCCTCCCCCCGCTGACTGGCAGCGCCGCCAGGGCTGAGCGGTCGCCGCAAGGGGCCCGCACGACCTTGCTTCCGTCGGCCGTCCGGGGGAAGGCAGGAGGCATGGAGATCCTGGATCGACCCGCGCGGCCGAAGGGGCTGGGCCGCGCGCTGGCGCGCCTGCCCATCCACCTGTACCGGATGCACCTGGGCGGGCTCATGGGCGACCGCTTCCTGCTTCTGCACCACGTCGGCAGGAAGTCCGGGAAGCGGCGGCAGGTGGTGCTCGAAGTGGTGGAGCACACGGACGACGGCTACGTCGTCTGCTCCGGCTTCGGGCCGAAGGCCGACTGGTACCGCAATGTCCTCGCCCATCCCGACGTCGTGATCCAAGTGGGCCGGCGGCGCCTCGACGTCACCGCCCACCCGCTCGACCCCGCCGAGGGCGGCGAACTCATGGCCCGCTACGCGCCGCGCCACCCCAAGGCCGCCGCCCGCCTCGTCCGCCTGATGGGCTTCAGCGTCGACGGCACCGCCGACGACTACCGCCGCGTCGGCCGCGAACTCCCCTTCCTCCGCCTCTCCTGACCCCCTCAGCCGCCAAGGGGCCGATGGAAGAGGACCCGGTCGGTTCCCGGGCCGTCGTGGGCCGTGGCCAGGGTCGCGGTGAAGCCCATGGCCTGGTGGAAGGCGATCGAGGCAGTGTTCTCCGGAGACGTGAGGGCGCGGACGGTGGTGCGGCCGTCGGCGCGCGCCAGGGCGAAGAAGGCCTCGTAGAGGCGGCGGGCCAGGCCGGTGCCGCGGAAGCCGGGGTTCACGCCGACGAAGTGGATGTAGGCGGTGTCGGGGAGAGATGGGGAAAGGAAACCGACCAGGAAGCCCGCCAGGTCGTTCGGGGTCTCGGCGATGAGGCTGGTGCGGTGGAAGTGGTCGAGGAAGAGGCGGGGCAGGATGGCGTGTACCTCGCGGGTCCACCAGGCGTCTACGACGGTGATGATGCGGTCGTAGTCGGACGGGGTGGCCGGGCGCAGGTTCATTGGAGGGGGGCGGGGAGGGCTGTGGGCTTGGGCATGGCCTTGAGGCCCTCCAGGACGGTGTCCGGGGGCTCCGCGTAGACCGTGGGGTGGATCGGGTCGTCCGGGTAGGCGAGGCGGTTCTCGGACGGGGAGAACTGGACGTCGATGCCCGGCTTGTTGCCTCGGGGGTCGAGGAGGACCCAGCGGTCGTCCACCAGGGCGGCGGTGAGGCCGTGCAGGATGCCGGACGACTCCTGGTAGCACAGGCCCGCCTGGATGCCGCCTGCGCGGAGCAGGGCGACGTAGGCGTGGGACTTGGCGTAGCAGAGGCCGGTGCGCTGGTCGAGGACGTCGGAGGCGCGCCAGGGGACGCGTGGGTCGCCGGTGTCCATGGAGTGCGGGACCTGGTCGCGGACGTGGTCGAACGCGGCGTGGGCGTAGGCGATGTCGTCGCCGGTCCGTAGTTTCGCGGCGGTCGACTGGACGAGCGGGTGCTCGATGTCGATCGCTTCGGAGGCGCCCAGGTAGTCCCAGGGGGCGGCGGCGAAGTCCATCACAGGCCGAGGAGCGTCTCGATGCCGATCGTGAGGCGGTCCATCTCGGGGACCTTGCGGACGGCGAGGAGGACGCCCGGCATGAACGACTCGCGGTTCATCGAGTCGTGCCGGATGGTGAACAGCTCGCCGTGCCCGCCGAGCACGACCTCCTGGTGGGCGATGGCGCCCGACATGCGGACCGCGTGGACGCGGACGCCGTCGACGTCCGCGCCGCGGGCGCCGTCGACCTCCGACGTCGTGGCATCAGGGGAGGTGGAGACGCCGGCCTCGGCGCGGGCGGCGGCGACCAGTTCGGCGGTGCGGTAGGCGGTGCCGGACGGGGCGTCGGCCTTGTTCGGGTGGTGCGTCTCGACGATCTCGACGGACTCGAAGAACGGGGCCGCCTTCTGCGCGAAGTGCATCATCAGCACCGCGCCGATCCCGAAGTTCGGGGCGATGAGGACGTTCCCCGACGAGTCGTCGGTCAGCCAGGAGCGGACCGTGTCGAGGCGGGACGGGTCGAACCCGGTGGTGCCGACGACGGCGTGCAGGCCGCGCTCGACGCACCACTTGAGGTTGTCCATGACGACGCCGGGGTGGGTGAAGTCGACGACGACCTCGGCACCGGTGAGCGCGTCGAGCGCGTCCCCCTGGTCGACGGCCGCGACCAGCTCCATGTCGCCGGCCCCCCGCACGGCGCGGCACACCTCGGCCCCCATGCGGCCCTGCGCGCCCAGCACCCCGACCTTGATCACGTGTTCCTCCCGGTTGGCGTCCCGCCGAGCCTATCGTCCGCCCGCGGTCAGTCGTCGTCGCCGACGAACAGGTTGAGGAGCCAGCTCACGACGCCGATGATGATCGCGCCCCAGAACGCCGGCCAGAACCAGTCGACGTGGAAGGGCAGGTCGAGTTCGCCCGCGACCCAGCTCGTCAGCATGAGCAGCCCCGCGTTCACGACCAGCGCGAACAGCCCGAGCGTCAGGATGTAGAACGCGCAGCCCAGCACCTTGATCACGGGCTTGAGGACGGCGTTGATGACGCCGAAGATGACCGCGACGACGAGCAGCGTCAGCACCCGCTCGGTCGTGCTGCCGGCGGTCAGCTCGACGCCGTCGAGCGCGGCTTCCGCGACCCACAGCGCGATCGCGGAGATGACAATCCTGATGAGGATCTTCACGCGGCCGAACCTACCCGATCGCGGCGGATTCAGGCGCTGAAGTCGCGGTCGCCGACGGGGCCGATGACGGTGAGGGCCTGCGGGGCGGCGAGGACGTCGCGGGCGATGGCGCGGACGTCGTCGAGGGTGACGGCCTCGACGCGCGCCAGCACCTCGTCCACCGGCAGCAGCGACTCGTAGACCAGCTCGCTCTTGCCGATGCGGCTCATGCGGGAGCCGGTGTCCTCCAGGCCGAGGACCATGGCGCCGCGCAGCTGCCCCTTGCCGCGCTCCAGCTCCTCGTCGGTGAGGCACTCCTCGGCCGCCTTGCCCAGCTCGTCCCGGCAGATCGACAGGACCTCCTCGGCCTTCGCGGGCTGGCAGCCCGCGTAGACGCCGAAGATGCCGGAGTCGGCGTACTGGGCGGTGTAGCTGTAGACCGAGTAGGCCAGGCCGCGCTTCTCCCGGATCTCCTGGAAGAGGCGGGACGACATGCCGCCGCCGAGCGCGGCGTTCAGCACGCCGAGCGCGAACCGGCGGTCGTCGGTGCGGGACACGCCGGCGCCGCCGAGGATGATGTGCGCCTGCTCGGTGTCCTTGTCGATCACCACGCTGCGCGGGTCGAGCGGCGCGGGGGCGCCGTCCAGGCGGGGCGCGGCGGGCGCGGCGTCGCCGCCGAGGTGGTCGGCGAACGCGCGGGACACCAGCCCGACGACCTCGTCGTGGTCGATGTTGCCCGCCACCGACACCACCAGGCCGGACGGGACGTAGTGCTCCCGGTAGTAGCCGTGGATCCGGTCGCGGGACAGGGCGTTGATCGAGTCCTCGGTGCCGAGGATCGGGCGCCCGAGCGGCGTGTCGCCGTAGAGGGCGGTGGAGAACTCGTCGTGGATGAGGTCGCCCGGGTCGTCGTCGCGCATGTGGATCTCTTCGAGGATCACCCCGCGCTCGGCCTCGACGTCCTCGGGGCGGTTGACCGAGTCGGCGACCATGTCGGAGACGACGTCCACGGCGAGCGGCAGGTCGGCGTCCAGTACCCGCGCGTAGTAGCAGGTGTACTCCTTGGCGGTGAACGCGTTGAGGTCGCCGCCGACCGCGTCGACCGCCGCGGAGATCTCCAGCGCCGACCGCCGCCGCGTGCCCTTGAACAGCACGTGCTCCAGGTAGTGGCTGGCCCCGGCGTCGGCGGGCGCCTCGTCGCGGGAGCCGACCGCCGACCAGATGCCGAACGCGGCGGACCGCACGGTCGGCATCGTCTCGGTGATGATCCGCAGCCCGCCGGGCAGGACGGTGCGGCGCACCGCGCCGGCCCCGTCGGTGTGGATCGTGGTGGTGGTGCCGGGCTCCTGCGCCCGCGCCGGCAGGGTCACGTGTCGCTCACATTCCGTCGTTGGAAAGCGGCCGACGGCCCGTCCCGCGGCGCGCTGCCGCGGGACGGGCCGCCCGGTCACGGTTCGGATCAGGAGTTGCGCTGGCCGGAGTCGTCGCCGCGGCGGGGGCGGCGGCGGCTCCGGCCCGGTCCTGATCACCACCCGCATGCGCCGACGAAGCGGGCACGGC
>NZ_JABXFD010000345.1 GCF_013372625.1 Actinomadura sp. BRA 177 | reverse complement strand
TTGATACTGTTGTCCTGGCGTCTCTGTGTGTTCGGAGGGTCTGATTGGTACAGCGGCAGGGTGGTGGCGGTGGCCACGTCCGCCGGCGTGGACACCGCCACCACCCCCAGCGGCTCGCCGGTCGCCGGGTCGTCCACCGAGAACACGTCCTCCCCGGTGCCCTGGCTCCACCGTCCGCCGGCCAGCATCCACCTGTCGCGGGGCCGCATGGCCTCCCCCTCCCGTGTCGAACGTCCGTCCGATCGCCTACCCGGTGAGGACGGCTTCAATGACCGCACCCCGCGTCAGTGGTCACTTACTGAAATCGGCTACCGTGGTGCGCACGCGAGATGAGGGAGGCGCGGTGGACTTCGACCTGCCGGAGAGCGCGGCCGCGGTGCGCGAGGGCGTGCTGGCGATCGCCGGGAAGTACGACCAGGAGTACTGGAGCCGCTGCGACGCGGAGAAGCGCTGGCCCGAGGAGGTCTGGCGGGAACTGGTCCAGGGCGGCTGGCACGCCCTCGCCGTCCCGGAGGAGCACGGCGGCGGAGGCCAGGGGCTGCTGGAGCTGGCGGTCGCCCTGGAGGCGCTGGCCGAGGGCGGCGCGGGCGGCGCCGCGTCCTTCATGTACCTGCTCACGCCCGCGTTCGGCGGCCTGACCATCGCCCGGCACGGGACCGAGGAGCAGAAGCGCGAGTTCCTGCCCAAGATCGTGTCCGGGGAGATCGAGACCTGCTTCGCGATCACCGAGCCGGACGCGGGCAGCAACGCCATCAACATCTCCACCCAGGCGCGCCGCGACGGCGACCACTTCCTGGTCAGCGGGCAGAAGATCTGGATCTCCGGGGTCGAGCGCGCCGACTACCTGGTCCTCGTCACCCGGACGATCCCGGCGGCCGAGGCGCGTCCCCGCACGTCCGGCTTCACCGTCCTGCTGGTGGACGTCAAGGCGGCCGTCGCCGACGGCACGCTCACCTTCCAGCCGATCCCGAAGCTCGGCACCAACACCGTCGCGTCCAGCACGGTGTTCCTGGACGAGGTGCGCGTGCCGGCGGACCGCGTCCTCGGCGAGGTCGACCAGGGGTTCCTCGTCCTGTGGGACATCCTCAACCCCGAGCGGATCCTGGCCGCGGCGGGCGGCGTCGGCTCGGGCGGGCTGGTGCTGAAGCTCGCCTGCGAGTACGCCACCGACCGGGCGCCGTTCGGCAAGCCGATCGGGACGAACCAGGGCATCGCGTTCCCGCTGGCCAAGGCCAAGGCGCAGCTGGAGCTGGCCCGGCTGATGACCTACAAGGCCGCGTGGCTGTGGGACCGGGGCCGCCCCTGCGGCTCGGAGGCCAACATCGCCAAGCTCACCGCGGCGGACGCGGCCTGGCAGGCCGCCGACCGCGCCTTCCAGACCTACGGCGGGATGGCGTACTCGATGGAGTACCCGATCGCCCGGATGTTCCGCGACGCCCGGATCGCCAAGAACATCCCGGTCGCGGAGGAACTGGTCCTCGCCCACATCGCACAGCACGAACTGGGCCTGCCCAAGTCGTACTAGCCCCCGCCCGCCGGCAGGCCGGCCCGGCGGCGTCCGCGGCCGCCTTCTCCGCGGACGCCGCCGACGCGGAGGCGATGACCAAGACCCTCGCGCGGGGCGTCCACGCGGCTGAGCGCCGCCTACTGGAACTTCGGCGGGCGCTTCTCCCGGATCGCGGCGACGCCCTCCCGCACGTCCGGGCCGGTGAACCCGAAGAACTCCATCGCCAGGGACGCGTCGAACGTCGGCCCGGCGAGCCGCAGCCAGTTGTTCAGCGCGTGCTTGGTGAGCGACAGCGCCTCGGCCGGACCGGCCGCGAGCCGCCCGGCGATCTCCAGGGCGCGGTCGTGCACCTCGCCGTCGTCCACGCACAGCGAGACGAGGCCGATCCGCTCGGCCTCCTCGCCGGTCAGGACGTCGTTGAGCATCAGGTAGTACTTGGCCTTCGCCAGCCCGCACAGCAGCGGCCACACGATCGCCGCGTGGTCGCCGGCCGCCACGCCCAGCCGCACATGCCCGTCGATGATCTTCGCGGTGCGGCCGGCGACCGAGATGTCGGCCAGCAGCGCCACCGCGAGCCCCGCTCCCACCGCCGGGCCCTGCACGGCGCTGACCACCGGCTTCGAGCAGTTCAGCACGTTCATCACGATGTCGCGGGCCTCGCGCATGATGCGGCGGCGCGCGGCGTGGTCGGCCATCATCTCCTCGATCATGGCGATGTCGCCGCCGGCGGAGAACGCCGTCCCCTCGCCGCGCACCACGATCGCGCGGACGGCGTCGTCGGCGTCGGCGTCCCGCCAGATCTCCGCGAGCTCCCGGTGCCCGACGGTGTCGACCGCGTTGAGCTTGCCGGGCGTGCTGATCGTGACCCGCAGCACCCCGTCCGCCGCCCAGTCGATCCTCAGCCGCTCGTACCCGTCGTACATGCCGCGCCGTCCTCCCGCTCGCGATCACCGAATGCCGCGCGCAATCGTCGCACAGCGAACTCCATCGCCTCGGCACCGGCGTCGAAGATCTCGGGCAGCAGGAAGAAGGAGTGCACGACGCCGGCGTAGCGGCGCAGCTCGACCGGCACCCCGGCCGCGGCGAGCCGGCGGGCGTACGCCTCGGCCTCGTCGCGCAGGATGTCGCATTCGGCGGTGATGACGGTCGCGGGCGCGGCGCCGCCCAGGTCGGGGGCGCGCAGCGGGGCCAGCCGGAAGTCGGACGGGTCGGCGCCGCCGCGGTACAGGTCCATGAACCGGGCGAGCGTGCCCGCGTCCAGCCCGTACCCGGTCCCGTACTCGCGCCAGCTCGGGGTGTCCATCGCCGTGTCGGTCACCGGGTAGACGAGCAGCTGGTGGACGAGCGGCAGCCCGCGGTCGCGGGCGAGCAGCGCGACGGCGGCGGCGAGGTTCCCGCCGGCGCTGTCGCCGGCCACCGCCACCGCGCCGGGGACGATGCCGTAGCGCTCGGGCTCCCGCGCCGCCGACGCGACGACGGCCCACGCGTCGTCCACGGCGGCGGGGAACGGGTGCTCGGGGGCCAGCCGGTACCCGACGTTCAGGACGACGCATCCGGCGGCGGACGCGAGGTCGCGGCACGCGGCGTCCACGTTGTCGACGTCGCCGAGCACCCAGCCCCCGCCGTGCAGGTAGACGACCGCGGGCAACGGCCCCCGCCCGGGCGGTGCGGGGCGGTACAGCCGCACCGGCACCGGGCCGCCGGGCCCGCGCACCTCGATGTCGCGCACCTGCGGAAGCTCGCGCCGCACGACGGGGAACGCCGCGCCGATCCGCTCCCGCATCTCCGCGATCGTGGGTTCCGCCGACGCGCCGGGCGGCGGGGCCGTCCAGGTCGCGAGCAGCTCCAGGAAGCTCACGGTCTGCGGGTGGACGGGCATGCGGCGGCTCCCGGGGCAGGCGGCGGTTTCTCCCGGTTCGCTTCCCCCGGAACCGGAACGCCAACCCCCGGTCAGCGGCCGGCGGCCTCCGCGGTCAGCGCCTCGAACAGGCGCGGGTCGTCGCCCTCCTCCGGGTGCCACTGGACGGCGAGGCCGAAGCGGTGGCCCTGCAGCTCGACGGCCTCCACCACCTGGTCGTCGGCCCAGGCCACGGCCGACAGGCCCTTGCCGAGCCGCCCGACCGCCTGGTGGTGGTAGGTCGGGACGTCGGCCGCGTCGCCCAGGATCTTGCCGACCAGGCTGGTCGCGCCGATCCGCACCGGGTGCGAGCCGACGATGCCGGTCTCGGGCGCGTGCCCCTTGTGGCCGACGGCCTCCGGCAGGTGCTGGATGAGCGCGCCGCCGCGCGCGACGTTCAGCACCTGCATGCCCCGGCAGATCGCCAGGAACGGCAGGTCCGCGGCCACGATCGCGCGGACCAGCGCCAGCTCGAACCGGTCGCGCTGCGGCTGCGGCGGCCCGGTCTCGTGGTGCCGGGCGGCGCCGTACAGGCCCGGGTCCAGGTCGCCGCCGCCGCCGAGGACGATGCCGTCCAGCCGGGCGACGCGGGCGTCCACCCCGCGCAGCGCCGCGGTCGGCGGCAGCAGCACCGGGACGCCGCCGGCCCGCTCGACCGCGCGCACGTACGGCACGGGCAGGAGCGCGGCCTCGCGCACCCAGACCCCCCAGCGGGCCGGCTCCTGGTAGGTGGTGATGCCGATGAGCGGCGGCGCGCCGGCCCCGGCGGCGGGGCCCGGAGCCCCGCGGACGGCCTCTGACATATGCGTGTCTCCCCCTCGTGCTGAGCACTGGCCACAGGACGGCTGACAACCTGGGTGATCTGCCCGTTTCGGCGACACCTCATGGT
>NZ_JABXFD010000331.1 GCF_013372625.1 Actinomadura sp. BRA 177 | reverse complement strand
GTCCCCCACCCCCGGCCACACCTGGGGACAAACCCGACAGCTCCGGCGCAAGGACTCGAACCTTGTCTAAGGGCACCAAAAACCCTTGTGCTGCCAATTACACCACGCCGGATTAAAACGGACGGTCCGGGCGACGCCCCAGGCCGACGGCCCCAACGATACCGACACCCGCCCAGCGAAACCCACCTGATTCCCGCCCCTAGGCCCCCGCGAGCTCCAGCCAACCGGGGAGGGGTTCCCGAGAGGCCAGCCACGCGGACGGAATCGCAGTGCGGCCCAAGTGGGCTGCCACGATGCCCCCAACCATGGCCGAGGTCGTATCCATGTCACCACCCACCACGACGCAGACCCGCACGGCCGCCTCGTAGTCGGCCAAGCGCGTGGACGCGGCCCACAGGACGTAGGGGACGGTGTCCTGGGCGGAAATGCGGCTGCCGTTCCCCAATTCGTAGGCCGCTTCCTGCGGGGACTTGGCCAGCAGGCGGAGGGCGCGCCGGAGCCCGCGGCGGACGTACTCGCCCGTCGTGGTCAGGTCCAGGGCGGCCTCGATCACGGCTTTGGGAGTTGACGTCGTCGTGGGACGCGACATAGGCCGCGGCGACCGCCACCGCGACGGCGCCGGCGACCCCTTCCGGATTGGCGTGAGTCACTTCGGCGGAGAGGGCGGCCTCCGCGGCGGCGCGGGACAGATCGTCACTGAAGTACGCGCCGAGCGGCGCCACGCGCATGGCCGCACCGTTGCCGTAGGAGCCTTGGGCTTTGAAGAGTTCGTGGGAGGCGCGGTGCCAGTGGTCGCCGGATCGGACGCGGTCCAGGAGTTCGAAGGCGCCGGCGCCGTAGCCGCGGGCGAGGTCCATGCGGTGTGCGAACGCTTCGGCCAGGGCGTCCTGGTCGATTTGTCCGAATCGGTTTAGAACGTCCACTACGGAGCACGCCATCTCCGTGTCGTCCGACCAGGGCCACGGCGCGGGCGGGGTGCCCGTCTCCGCGGAAACGTGCCGGTTGGCGAGCAGGAAGAACTGGTCGCCGAACGCGTCACCGACCGACAGGCCCGCGAGGGAGCTTGTGGCGTTGCTCAGGCGTTCTTGCTGGGTGAGGGGCATCTTTGCAGTGTCTCGCGGGGGTGGGGTTTGTGGCTGCTGGGGCAGTTTCTTACTGAATTTACTGTTCGGCCCTGTCCAACTTACGGTTGCGTAGGTTACGGTGGCGTAGGTAAGGCCTCCCTAGTCAGAGAAAGCGGTGACGCATGGCAACGGCTCCAACCGTGGATCCTCCCCGCCGGCAGGCGCGGCCCGAGATCAATCCCGCCTCGCGGGGGAACGCCGAACGGGTGCTCATCGCGGTGTTCACCGGGGTGCCGTTCCTCGCGCTGTTCGCGGCGGTTCCGCTGGCCTGGGGCCGGTTCCTCGGCTGGACGGACGTCGTCATCACGGCGGTGTTCTACGTGCTGTCCGCGGGGGGCATCACGGTCGGGTACCACCGGTACTTCACGCACGGGTCGTTCAAGGCGAAGCGGGGCCTGAAGATCTTCATGGCGCTGGCGGGGAGCATGGCGATCGAGGGGCCGGTCATCACGTGGGTCGCCGACCACCGGCGGCACCACAAGCACTCGGACAAGGAGTTCGACCCGCACTCGCCGTGGCGGTTCGGCGACGACTGGAAGGCGTTGACGAAGGGGCTGCTGTGGGCGCACTACGGCTGGCTGTTCGACGCCAACCGGACGTCCAAGCAGCGGTTCGCGAAGGATCTGCTGAACGACCGTGACATCCGGCGCATCCATTTGGCGTTCCCGGGGCTGGTGGCGGTGTCGTTCCTGCTGCCGGCCGTGATCGGCGGGCTGGTCACGATGTCGTGGATGGGCTTCCTGACCGCGCTGTTCTGGGCCGGGTTCGTCCGGATCACGCTGGTGCACCACGTGACGTGGTCGATCAACTCGATCTGCCACACCTTCGGCAAGGAGGAGTTCGAGGTCCGCGACAAGTCCCGGAACGTGTGGTGGCTGGCGATCCCGTCGCTGGGCGAGTCGTGGCACAACCTGCACCATTCAGACCCGACGTGCGCGCGGCACGGGGTGCTGAAGGGGCAGGTCGACATCAGCGCGCGGATCATCCAGGGCTTCGAGAAGGCGGGCTGGGCGTACGACGTCCGGTGGCCGAACAGCGACAGGCTGGCCGCGAAACGCACGAAGCAGGCGGTTTGACCGCCACAATTGGTCCCGTGACAGAACCCGCTCCCAGACCGCGCAGAAAGCGGATGACCGGTAAGGAACGCCGCGAGCAGCTCCTGGACATCGGCCGGTCGCTGTTCGCCGAGCGCGGCCTGGACGGCACCTCGGTGGAGGAGATCGCGTCCGCGGCCGGCGTGTCGAAGCCCGTGGTGTACGAGCACTTCGGCGGCAAGGAAGGGCTCTACGCGGTCGTCGTCGACCGGGAGTTCGAGAGCCTGCTGCGGCTGATCACGGACTCGATGACCCCGGCGATCCACTACCGGGGCAAGCTGGAGAAGGCCGCGCTCGCGCTGCTGGAGTACATCGAGGAGCATCCGGACGGGTTCCGGATCCTCGTCCGCGACTCGCACGGCGGGACGGGCACCGGCAGCTACGCCAGCCTGCTGAGCGAGATCGCCGGCGAGGTGGAGTACGTCCTCGCCCAGGAGTTCGACCGGCACGGCTACGACGACAAGTTCGCGCCGATGTACGCGCAGATGCTGGTCGGGATGGTCGCGATGACGGGCCAGTGGTGGCTGGACGTCCGCAAGCCGCGCCGGGAGGAGGTCGCCGCGCACGTGGTGAACCTCGCGTGGAACGGCCTTTCGTCGCTGGAGCCGAAGCCGTCGCTGGATCCGCGGCGGCGCCGCAAGGAGCAGGAGCGCCGGGAGCGGGCGGCGGAGAAGGCCGCGGCGAAGGCGGAGAAGGCGGGAGAGAAGGCCGCGAAGGCCGAGGAGAAGGCGGCGGCGAAGGCGGAGGAGCGGGCGGAGCGGGAGCGGCGCAGGGCGCGCCGGGACCTGGACGGGATCGCCGACCCCTCGACGTGACGACCGGTGGCCGCCCGGAGTTCGTCCGGGCGGCCACCGGCCAGGGGTCGCCGGGCTCGGGTCACGAGTCCGGGAGCTGCGGACGCCGCCGTCCCGTCCGAGTTGGCACACCGCAGGGGAACGAGTCGCTTCCCTCGGCGGGACGGGCGGCATCCCGTCTAGGTGGTGTTCCGGGTGGCGATCACGAAGATCCTCCTGAACGGGAACACGGTGCCGTACGGGGCGGCGGGGTAGGCCTGGCGGAGCCGTTCGCGGTAGGCGGCGAGGAATTCGCCGGCCTCGTCCGGGTCGAGCGCCATCAGGACGGGCCGGAGCGCGGTGCCCTTGACCCATTCGAGGACGGGGTCCTCGCCGTGGAGCACCTGCGCGTAGGTGGTCTCCCAGGCGTCGACGGCGCAGCCGTGGCGGGCGAGGAGGTCGAGGTACCCGGCGGGGTCGAGGACGGGCGCGTCCAGCTGGAGGTGGCCGAGTTTCGCGCGCCAGCGGTCGGAGCGGCCGAGTTCGCGCAGCAGGACGTGGCTGGGCGCGTCGAAGTTGCCGGGAACCTGGAAGGCGAGCCGTCCGCCCGGTGCCAGGGCGTCGATCCACCGGGGCAGCAGGTCCGGGTGCTCGGGGACCCAGTGCAGGACGGCGTTGGAGACGATGAGGTCGACGGGCGCGTCGGGCTTCCAGGTGGTGACGTCCGCGACGCGGAACGAGAGCCGGCCGGGGATCTCGTGCCTGCGGGCCTCGCGGATCATGTCGGGTGAGCTGTCGAGGGCGTCGATGCGGGCACCGGGCCAGCGGGCGGCGAGGGTGGCGGTCAGCTCGCCGGTGCCGCAGCCGAGGTCGGCGACGCGGGCGGGCGCGGCGTCGCCGAGGCGCGCGACGAGCTCGGCGAACGGCCGGGCGCGCGCACCGCCGAAGACCCCGTACTGCGCGGGATCCCACCGGACACCATTTTCTCTCGACATCAAGATACACCTTGCCACCCCCATATCTTGATGTCAAGACTCCCCCGCCCCGCCCCGTTGACTTGCGGCCTGTTGTGCTTATGAGCGGCCGGATAACCACAACACGCCGCAAGTCAACGGGGAGGGCCTAGGGCTTGCGGCCGCTGGCGTGGCGGGGGCGGGGTGCGGCGGGTCGGCGTCATGACTTCGAGTGGATGGGCGCTGGTGCTCGGGCCGGGCGGGCCGGTCGGGGCGGACGGGCTGCCCGGCCTGGGGGCCGGGCGGGGGGGGGCGGCGGGGGGCCGGGCGGGCGGGGATCTGATCGTCGGCACGGCGGCGGG
>NZ_JABXFD010000433.1 GCF_013372625.1 Actinomadura sp. BRA 177 | reverse complement strand
GTTCGGGGTGGTCGCGGGGGAGGACGGGGGTGGCGGGAGGCGGCGCCAGGTCGGTGCCGATGCGTCCCACGGCCTCGATGATCTCCTCAGGACGGGTGACCAGCGTGACGCCCTCCTCACGCAGGAGGCGGTGGCAGCCGACCGAGGAGCGGGAGGTGATCGGGCCGGGGACGGCCATCACCACGCGGCCGAGTTTGGCCGCCCAGCCGGCCGTGTTCAGGGCGCCGCTGCGGGCCTCCGCCTCGACGATGACCGTGCCCCGGGACAGCGCCGCGATCACCCGGTTGCGGACGAGGAAGCGGAGCCGGTGCGGATGGGTGCCCGGCGGCGACTCGCTCACCAGCAGGGACCGCCGCGCCATCTCGGCGAACAGCCCCTCGTTGGACGCCGGGTAGGGGACGTCGACCCCGTTGGCGAGCACCGCGACGGTGGGGCCGTCGGCGGCGAGCGCACCCCGGTGGGCGGCCGCGTCGATGCCGAGGGCGCCGCCGGAGATCACCGTCCAGCCCTCGTCGGCCAGGTCGGACGCGAAGTCGGCGGCGGCGCGCAGGCCGTAGGGGGACGCGGCGCGGGAACCGACGATGGCGACCGAACGCAGGCACCAGTAGCGCAGGTCGCCGGGGCCGAGCAGCCACAGGGCGTAGGGGCGTCCGGTGCCGAGATCGTCGAGCGTCGTCGGCCATTCGGGATCTCCCGGGCAGATGAGGCGGCCGCGGAACCGGGCGCAGACCGCCATGTCCTGGTCGGGTTCCGCGGCGATCAGGCGGATCCGCCATTGGTCGAGGCGTTTGACCTCCTTGGGAGTGGCGTCCAGCGCGCCGGGGAGGCGGCCGGTGCGGATCGCTTCGAGGGCCTCCTCCGGGCCGCAGTGGCCGATGATCCGGTTGAGGAACGTGTCGCCGGGTTCCGCGACGGCGGTGAGGGTGGCGCGTGCGGTTCGCTGGTCGCTCATTGGCGCCCCGCCGACCACAGGGCGAGTGCGCCGCCGACGTCGTCCGGGCCGGGCTCATCGTGTCCGGCCAGGTCGGCGATGGTCCAGGCGACCCGCAGGATCCGGTCGAGACCCCGTGCGCTCAGCGTGCCTCGCTGCAGGGCCTCGTCGGCCCCTCGCATCGCCTCGGCCGAGGGGGTGAAGCGCCTGCGCAGCTCCGGGCCGGGGACCTCGGAGTTGGAACGCCACGGGGTATCCGCAAGGCGGTGGCGGGTTCGTCCCCTGGCGAGTTCGACGCGTTCGGCCACCACCTTGCTGGACTCGGCGAATTCGAGGTCGTAGCGGAGTTCGGCGCGACTGGCCGGTGTCAGCTCCAGCTTGAGGTCGATGCGGTCGAGGAGCGGGCCGGTCACCCTGCTGGCGTACTTGCGGCGAACACCCGGTGCGCAGGAGCAGTCGATCTGCTTCGCGGCGGCGCACGGACACGGATTCGCCGCGAGGACGAGCGTGAACCGCGCCGGGAAGTGCGCCATGCCCTCGATGCGGGAGATCCGCACCACGCCCTCTTCGAGGGGCTGGCGCAGGGCGTCGAGCGTCCCCGACTGGAACTCCGGCGCCTCGTCCAGGAAGAGGATGCCACGGTGGGCGAGGGATACGGCGCCCGGCTGGAGCACCCGGCCTGAACCGCCGCCGACCATCGACGCCCGCGAGGCGGTGTGGTGCGGGGCGTAGAACGGCGGCTGGGTGATCAGCGGCTGGCCCGGCCGGAGGGTTCCGGCGACCGAGTGGATCGCGGTGACCTCCAGCGCGATCTCGGGTTCCAGGGCCGGCATCAGCGTCGGCAGCCGCTCCGCGAGCATCGTCTTCCCGCAGCCGGGCGGCCCGGCGAAGAAGAGGTGGTGCCCTCCCGCCGCGCTGATCTCCAGCGCGCGGCGGGCCTCGGCCTGCCCCCGGACGTCGGCCAGGTCCAGGTCGGGCGGGATCTCCTGCTGCCTGATGGCGTACCCGTCCGCGGGGAGGGCGAAGTCGTCCTCCTCGCCCTCCTCGATGGGCGGCGGCTCGTCGCGCAGGAGGCACAGCAGGCCGCGGAGCGTGCTCGCGGACACGACCTGCATGTCGGGGACGAGTTCGGCTTCGGCGGCGTTCGCCTGGGGCACCACGACCGTGCGGCAGCCCCGGTTGGCGGCGGCCAGCACGGCGGGCAGTATGCCTTGGATCGGGCGGATGCGGCCGTCCAGGCCGAGTTCGCCGATCAGCACCAGCCCCGCGCAGCTGCGCGGCGAGACGACCTCCGCCGCCGCGAGCAATGAAACGGCGATACTGAGATCGAAGGTGGAGCCTTTCTTCGGCATGCTCGCCGGGAACAGCGACACCGTGACGTGGCGGTTGGGCCAGTCTTCACCGGAGTTGAAGATGGCGGCGCGGACGCGGTCGCGGGCTTCGCTGAGCGCCGTGTCGGGAAGGCCGACCAGGTGCAGGCCCGGGACGCCGCTGGTGATGGCCGCCTCCACGTCCACGACGAAGCCGTCCACCCCGACCAGGGATACCGAGCGGGTCTTCGCGAGCGTCATCAGCACACCTCCCGCAGGTGATCGATCGAGAAGCCGTCGCCGTCGCCGATCAGGCCGAGGACGTCCACCCGCATGGGCGCGCCGCCGACTCCGTGGGCGGCGGCCCACCGCCAGGCCAGCCGCCGTAACCGGGCCGCCTTGTCGGTGGTGATCGCTTCGAGGGGATCGCCGAACCGTGCGGAGCGGCGGGTCTTCACCTCGCAGACGATGTGCCTGCGCCCGTCGTGGGCGACGATGTCGAGTTCGCCCTCGCGGCAGCGCCAGTTGCGGTCGATGATCGTCCAGCCGAGGCCGACGAGGTAGTCGACGGCGGCGTCCTCGCCGCGGCGGCCGAGATTGATGTGAGCGTTCACGGGTGCCTCACCTCCGGCCTCTGACAGTGCCGGGTCGTGACGATGCGTAGCACTAGAACGACGTTCTGTGGATAACCCGGCCGGAGATCTGCGGCAATTCAGGTGCAACCGCCGGTCGGTGCTTGCGCCGGCCGGGTCGTTGGCGCAGCGTGACGGCTGTGACGAACGCATTGGAGGACGCCGTAGCCGATTTCGGGCGCCATCTCAGCGCCGAACGCGACGTGTCGTCGCACACGCTGCGGGCTTATCTGGGGGATCTGGCTGATCTGTGCGCCTATGCCGCCGTCACCGGCGTCGCCGAGCCCGGGGAACTGGACGTCTCGCTACTGCGGGCCTGGCTCGCGCGCCAGCACGCCCTTGGCCGCTCGCGCGCCACCCTGGCCCGCCGGACCGCCGCCGCCCGCGCCTTCACCCGGCACCTCCACAGACGTGGCCTCCTGGAGGACGATCCAGGGCTGCTCCTGGGCACCCCCAAGCGGCAGCGTGACCTCCCTGGCGTCCTCACCCAGGACGACGCAGGGCGCCTACTCGACACCATGGACGCGCAAGGCCCTCTAGGCCTGCGCGATCTGGCCGTCCTAGAGGTGCTCTACGGGACGGGCGTCCGTGTCAGTGAGCTGTGCGGGCTCGACATCGACGACCTGGACACCGGCCGTAGGACGGTCCGCGTCCTGGGCAAGGGAGGACGAGAACGCATCGTTCCAGTCGGCGAACCAGCGGTCCGCGCCGTCCAGGACTGGCTGCGCGCAGGGCGTCCTTCCTTCGCGAACGAAGACAGCGGTCCGGCGCTCTTCCTGGGCGTTCGCGGGGGTCGCCTCCACCCCACGAGTGCACGCCGCATCGTCCACGCACGGATCGCCGAAGTCGGCCACGTCCCTGACCTAAGCCCCCACGGACTCCGCCACAGCGCCGCCACACACCTGCTGGAGGGCGGCGCCGACCTGCGAAGCGTCCAGGAGATCCTCGGCCACGCCTCCCTCCAGACCACCCAGCTCTACACCCACGTCTCGGCCGAGCGCCTGAAACAGGTCCACCGCCAGGCGCACCCCCGCGGCACCCGCCCCGACTGACCCGGCACCGCTTCTTCGCCGAGCCCACCCTCCTGCGGCACCTGCTCCGGTACCGCTTCTTCCTAAGTCCGGCCTCCTGCGGCGCCCACTGTGACCGCTCCGGCGTCGCGGGTCGCGAGCTCGCCCTGGCAGCCGTCCAGAGTCAGGAACGTCTGCGTCTCGCTCGTCGGCCACAAGGCCCCGCTTGATCGACTTGCCGGGCGGCTGCCAAGAACAGCCGACCGCCAGCGCTTGCTGCGCGACCGTAGATCTGTCTCACGTCAGGCAGGCCGAGGGCAGCATCAATGGCCGTGACGTGCGCGCCGCCTTTGGCTGCCGCAGTGAGGCTGCAGCGCTTGGGGGGTGCGGGCCGGCTGCCCCTGAAACACATCAGACCCACGCCGAGAA
>NZ_JABXFD010000493.1 GCF_013372625.1 Actinomadura sp. BRA 177 | reverse complement strand
GGCCACGGGCGGGGCGGTGGCGGGGAGGAACACCCACTTCTTGTACGACCAGAAGCGGAACAGGGTCGCCACGCCGGTGCCGATGATCAGCGCGATGTTGTAGAAGACGGCGCCGTCCAGGCCGAGGACGTAGTGCGAGAAGCCGATGAACAGCTCGGTGATCACGAGGCCGACGCCGTTCAGCGCGAAGAACAGCACGTACTCGCGGCCGAGGCCGGTGCGGTCGCGGTGCCGGAACGTCCAGTAGCGGTTCGCCAGGTACGAGAACGTCGTCGCGATGATCGTGGCGACGCCGTTGGACGTGAGGGGACCCACTCCGAGCCCGGTGTGCAGGCCGTTGCCGATCACGACCGTGATCACGAACGCGATCGCGCCCACACTGCCGAACTTGGCGAGTTCCTGCACGAGGTGCGCGAACCGCCGATGGAGAAAGGCGACCAGGCTCACGAAGGGGAACCGTCCTTCCGGACTTCGTCGAACGCCACGGCCGACGGCGCGGCGGCTGATGCGGAGGCACCACGAGAATAGACGCCCGTAGCCGCCGGGACGTCGCAACATGAACGTTTCACCCTCACCCGGCGTTCCCTGCCCATTGCCGAGATGCCCACACACGTACGACGCGGGCGGCCGTGGATTCGTTCGGGGCGGGCGGCCGATAACCTTCTGACGTGACAGTTCCACCTGATACGCCGGTCGTCGGTATGGCGGGCGGGGGGCAGCTCGCCCGGATGACGCAGCAGGCCGCGATCGCGCTCGGCGTGTCGCTGCGCGTCCTCGCCGGGGCGCCGGACGAGTCGGCGGCCAAGGTCGTGTCCGACGTGCGGGTGGGGGACGACCGGTCCCGTCACGATCTCCTGGCGTTCGCCAAGGGCTGCGACGTGGTGACGTTCGACCATGAGCACGTCCCGGGCCCGCACATCCTGCAGCTGGAGGAGTCGGGCGTCCCGTGCCGTCCGGGCGCGGCGGCCCTGGCCCACGCGCAGGACAAGCTGTTCATGCGGGACAGGCTCAGCGGCCTCGGCGTTCCGTGCCCCGCGTACGCGCATGTGCCGACGTCGGCGCCGGTGGAGTTCTTGGACGAGTTCGGCCGCGAGCACGGCTGGCCGCTGGTCCTCAAGGCCACCCGCGGGGGCTACGACGGCAAGGGCGTGTGGGTCGTGGACGAGCCGTCCGGCCAGGTGGAGCGGCTGCTCGCGGAGGGCGTCGATCTGATGGTCGAGCAGCACGTCCCGTTCCGGCGGGAGCTGGCCGCGCTCGTCGCGCGCTCCCCGTACGGGCAGGGCGCCGCGTACCCGATCGTGGAGACCGTCCAGGAGGGCGGCATCTGCACCGAGGTGATCGCTCCCGCACCGGGCCTGTCGAAGGACCTGGCGGCGGAGGCGCAGAGCCTCGCGTTGCGCATCGCGGACGAACTGGGCGTCGTCGGGCTGCTGGCGGTCGAGCTGTTCGAGACAGGCGACGGCCTTCTCGTTAACGAGCTGGCCATGCGGCCCCACAACTCCGGGCACTGGACGATCGAGGGCGCCCGCACGTCGCAGTTCGAGCAGCACCTCCGGGCCGTCCTCGACCTGCCCCTCGGCTCCACCGAGCCCACCGCCCCGTACACGGTCATGGCGAACGTGCTCGGCGGCGACGACCCGGACGTCTACTCCCGCTACTTCCACGTGATGGCCCACGACCCGGCCGTCAAGGTGCACATGTACGGCAAGGAGTCGCGTCCCGGCCGCAAGATCGGCCATGTGACCGCGCTCGGCGCCGACCTCGCCGACGTCCGCGAACGGGCCCGGCACGCCGCCGACTACCTGCGGTGGGGGACGAAGATGGGGGAGCACAAGTGACCGATCCGGTCGTCGGCGTGGTGATGGGCAGTGACTCGGACTGGCCCGTCATGGAGGGCGCCGCGCAGGCGCTGGCCGAGTTCGGCGTCCCCTACGAGGCCGACGTCGTGTCCGCGCACCGCATGCCGCACGACATGATCGCCTACGGGGAGGACGCGGCGGCCCGCGGCCTCCGGGTGATCATCGCCGGGGCCGGCGGGGCCGCGCACCTGCCGGGCATGCTCGCGTCGGTGACGCCGCTGCCGGTGATCGGCGTCCCCGTCCCGCTGAAGTACCTGGACGGCATGGACTCGCTGCTGTCGATCGTGCAGATGCCCGCCGGCGTCCCGGTCGCGACGGTCGCGGTGGGCGCCGCCCGCAACGCCGGGCTGCTGGCCGTCCGCATCCTGGCCGCGTCCGACGAGGAACTGCGGGCCAAGATGACGGTGTTCCAGCAGGACCTCTACGGCCAGGCGAAGGCGAAGGGCGCGCGGCTCCGCGAGAAGCTCTGAGCGCTCAGCCGCGCCGGGCCCATTCGACGGCGGGGCAGCGGTCCATGACGACGTCGAGCCCGGCGTCCTTCGCGCGCCGCGCCGCCGCCTCGTCGACCACGTCGAGCGGCAGCCACACGGCCTTCGCGCCGGCCGCGATCGCCTCGTCCACCGCCTGCCCCGCGTACTCGGCGCGCCGGTAGACGCCCACCACGTCCACCTCGCCGGGGACGTCGGTGATCGACGCGTACCCCTGCTCGCCGAGCACCTCGCGGGCGTCGGGGTGGACGGGAACGATCCGCTTCCCGCGCTGCTGCATCAGCCGGGCCTGGTTGTAGACCTCGCGCGCGGGGTTGTCGGCGAGCCCGACGAACGCCCACGTACCGGACTCCTTCAGCAGCCGCCGGATCACGTCCTGGTCGGCGAATTCGTCAGCCATGTCCACGACAACAGCGCGGGTAAGCCTTTGCTTCCCCGGTTCAGGGACGTCCGAGGGCCCGGTAGTTCCAGCCGGCCGCGCGCCACCGCTCGGGGTCGAGGGCGTTGCGCCCGTCCACGATGTTGCGTTCGGCGACGACCTCGGCCAGCGCGGACGGGTCCATGCCCCGGAACTCGGCCCACTCGGTCAGCAGCAGCACGACGTGCGCGTCGCGGGCCGCGGACAGTGCCGAGTCGCCGTACTCCAGGGACGGCTGGGCGCGGCGCGCGTTCCGCATGGCCTGCGGGTCGTAGACGGTCACCTTGGCGCCCTGGGCCCTGATGGACGCGGCCACGTCCAGCGCGGGGGAGTCGCGGACGTCGTCGGAGTTCGGCTTGAACGCGGCGCCGAGGACGCCGACCGTCCGTCCGACGAACGAGCCGCCGAGGAGCTGCCGGGCGAGGTCCACCATCCTTATGCGCCGCCGGATGTTGATCTCGTCGACCTCGCGCAAGAACGTCAGCGCCTGGTCGGCGCCCAGTTCACCGGCCCGCGCCATGAACGCCCGGATGTCCTTCGGCAGGCAGCCGCCGCCGAAACCGAGCCCGGGGCCGAGGAACTTGCCGCCGATCCGGTCGTCGTACGACAAGGCTTCGGAGAGCTTCGTCACATCGGCGTGCGCGGCCTCGCAGACCTCCGCCATCGCGTTGATGAACGAGATCTTGGTGGCGAGGAACGCGTTGGCCGACACCTTCACCAACTCGGCGGTCGGGAAGTCGGCGGTGATGAACGGGGTGCCCTCGGCGATCATCGTCCGGTAGATCTCGCGGAGCACCTTCTCGGCGTGCTCGGCGGCGCCCTGCTCGGCGGGCAGCCCGGCGACGATCCGGTCGGGGTGCAGGGTGTCCTGGACGGCGAACCCCTCGCGCAGGAACTCCGGGTTCCACGCGAGCACGGCGTCGCCCCCGGCCGGAGCGACCCGGCTCAGGGTCTCCGCCAGCCGCTCGGCCGTCCCCACCGGCACGGTCGACTTGCCGACGACCAGGCAGGGCCGCTGCAGCAGCGGCGCCAGCGTCGCGATCGCCTCGTCGACGTAGCGCAGGTCGGCCGCGTACTCCCCGGCCTTCTGCGGCGTCCCCACGCACACGAAGTGGACGTCGCCGAACTCCGCGGCCTCCGCGTAGGACGTGGTGAACCGCAGCCGCCCGGTCTCCAGGCCGCGGCGCAGCACGGGCTCCAGCCCGGGCTCGTAGAAGGGCAGGTCGCCGGCCGACAGCCGCGCGATCCGCTCCGCGTCCACATCGAGCCCGAGCACCTCGAACCCCAGGTCGGCCATGCACGCCGCATGGGTGGCACCGAGGTACCCGGTTCCGATGACCGTCAGCCGGTGGGTCAAGGCCTGCTCCCTTCGAATCTCCGTCGCCGACTAGCGGCCCCATTGAACACGTGCCCACTGCGGGCGGGTACCTGCGCCGCCCGGCAACCCCTACTGGCGGGTAGCATCTGCGGCATGAGTTCTGACTTTCCCACGTATGCGCCGTCCGAGGAGCATGAGCTGCTGCGGCGTACGGTGCGTGAGCTGGCCGAGGCCAAGATCGCTCCTTTCGCGGCGGAGGTGGACGAGGAGTCCCGGTTCCCGCAGGAGGCCCTGGACGC
>NZ_JABXFD010000191.1 GCF_013372625.1 Actinomadura sp. BRA 177 | reverse complement strand
TGTTCTTCGTCATCGTGCGTGTGTCTATGAGTCTGTTATTTTGGTTTGTTTATTTTTTTTTTTTTCAAGCAGAAGCCGGCATACGGTATAGGAGTCGGTCTCGTGGGCTCGGAGATGTGTATAAGGGCCAGCTGCAGTGGGGCCTGCTGGCCGCCGGTGCCGTAGGACGATCCGGCGAGGCCGCCGCCGGTGCCGCCGGGCAGTGGCATCGGGCCGGTGCCCACGCCGGGGCCCGCGGAGGAGCCGTTGCTCATCCCGCCGGACATGGCCGGGCCGAGGTCGCGGACGGACGAGGCGGACGGGATCGGCGGCCCGCTGACCGGCGACGCGGGCGGCGGGCCGTTGTGCGAGGCGGGTTGCAGGGAGCCGAGTGAGGGGCTGTGCCCGTTCGACGAGGCGCCGTGCGAGACGCCGTGCGAGGTGCCGTGCCCGTTGGACAGCGGGCTCGTCCCGTACGGGGAGCCGGACGACCCGTCCACGCCGGCGAGCAGGTTGACGTAGGGGCGCAGGTGGCCGGAGCCGATCTCGATGAGGTCGTCGCACTCCTGCCGCAGCACGCGGGAGATCGTCCAGTTGCCGTCGACGGCGACGTGCACGACGGTGACGCGGACGCCGAGGTCCTGCGCGTCGGTGACGATCTGCGCGAGGTCCTCGTCGCCGCTGACCAGGACGGCGTCGGCGAGCGCGCCGTTGCGGGCCAGGGTCATCAGGTCGCGGTGGATCTCGGTGTCGACGCCCTCGCGGCGGCCGGGGCGGACGCGGCCGAGCCGCAGTTTGAGGCCGGGCAGGTCGGCGAGCGAGTCGTGCTCGGGCGAGCGGCGGCCCTCGATCGTCGCCTCGTACCAGTAGCAGCGCATCAGGGGCAGGCCGGTGCGTTCTCGCGCCAGGTTGCCCAGGAGTTGCAGCAGCCCGCCGAAGTCCCAGGAGACAGTCTCGCGGTGGCGCGTGCCGTGCACGGCCATGGCGCCGTCCGCCAGCAGGTAACCGGCGTCCACGAACAGCGCGCAGCGATCCATGCGACACCGTCCTTCCTCAACACGGGAGCTCACAGCGTGCCCACTAGAACGTAGCGACCCCGGGCGCTTATAGCGTAGTGAAGAGCTGCAGCCCAGTAGGCCGATACGGCGTTTCGCCACTCTTTCATGACGACCCGCCCGTTGGCGACTCCCCGGTAACAACGAATTGGGCAGCCGCGGCGGACGCTACCAGCCCTTTCGGCCCGGCCCCGCGGTTCCGCCCGATCTTTACGGGAAGAAGCAGGTCACGGGCTCAGGTCCGGCGTCCCGGTGAAACTCGAAACTTTTCGGAGTCTTGCACATTGTGGTCGCTTGACCACTGACCGTCAGGTAATTCGGGTGCGTTTCCTTAACTTCGCGTCAGGTGACGCGGGCGCGGCCCATCTCGGCGAGCCTGCCGCCGTCGTGCGGAGTTTCCCAGCGCACGTTGCAGTCAAGACCCGACAATTCGACGGTCGCGATGGCGTTGTGGAACCACGGGCCCTCCGTCATGCGCCACCGGATCGGCGGGACGGGCACCTTCGCGAGCTTCGCCAGCAGGCGGAACGGGCCGCCGGACGCCCGCGAGTACGCGACGCGGTTCGCCCACTTGAACCTGCCCATCAGCGGGTTCCGCAGCGGCGAGCAGACGATCTGGGACACCTTCGACTGCAGGGCGGGCGTCGTGACCCGCGCCAGGTACGAGTAGTGGATGTCGCCGGACAGGAACGAGATGCTCGCCGGTGCGGGACCGCGCTCACCACGTCCGACGGCGACGATGTCAGCTGCCACGTCGCGGAACGACCGTTCGAACGCGGCCCAGTGCTCCAGGTCGGCGGCCTGCCGGATCTTCTCCCCGAGCCCCGCGCCGCGCTTGCCCCAGGCGCCACCGGCGAGGGCCTCGTTCCACGACTCCGCGTGGTGGATCGCCATGGGAAGGAGGTAGGGGAGAGAGCTCGCGATGAGCAGATGGTCCATGCCGCCTTGGCACTGGCCGTCCAGCCACTCGAACTCCTCGTCGTCGAGCATGCCGCGACGGTCTTCGGTGAGGAGCCGGGAGCATCGGCTGTCCACGACGATGAGGCGAGTGCCGCCCCAGTCGTGGGCGTAGCTCCAGCGCGTACTGGCAGGTTCCTTGTCGGCCTTCTCCGCGAACTCGTCCAGGACGGCGCCGGCGTCGCCCGTCGCGTCCGACGCCTTGCGCAGTGCCTCGAAGATCGAATTGGACGCGCGCTCCTGCGGCGACAGGTTCCCGAGGTGCTGGTAGATCCAGTACGAGCCGATCCCGCCGGTGATGCGGTCCTTCCACCAGGGCTGAGCCCACATCTCCTGGCGCCACGCGTAGGAGGTGTTCCAGTCGTCCCTGATGTCGTGGTCATCGAAGATGGTGAAGGTGGGGACGGTCGACAGCAGCCACCGGACGGCCGGATCACCGTGCCAGGCCAGTTTGTAGAGGTGCGTGTAGTCCTCGTAGTCGGCGGCCTCGTCCGCGGGCGGTTCGTCCGGTCCGCGCCGTCCGCCGATGAACGCGCGCATCTCGTCGCTCAACTCGTCGGCGTACACCTGGTCGCCGACCATGAGCAGGATGTCGGGCCAGGCGACAGTGTCGCCGCCCGTCCGCAGCCGTTCCGCGAACGCGGCGAGCGCGTCGTAGCCGAACTCCTCCACGGTGCCCGGCGAACGGCGGCAGGACCCGAAAGAGATACGCAGCCCGTCGTCGTCCTTGAGCGTCCTGATCTGGGACGGCGGGAAGCCGTCGTCCTCTGGCCAGACCGTCTCGCCGTCGGTCAGCACCTTGTACGGGATGCGCGAGCCGGGCGCCAGGCCGTCGATCTCGACGAGCGCGTAGTGGTGGCCGTGCACGGTGAACGTCCTGGCGGACGCGTCCACACCGTGTTCTTCGCTGATGACCCGCACCTCGCAGGGCCGTTCGGTCTCCACCCAGATCGTCGCGGTGTGGTGGCTCACGTGCCGGAGATGGGGCCCGAGTACCAAAGCGCTCATAGGACGTCTCTCTAGCGGACCGAACCCCGTCGCGTCCACCCGGATGGGGCCTGTGCCATACCGGGCCGGGACGCAGTGGGCCCGGCCACGTGCTGAGCACGCGGCCGGGCCCGGTGTTGCGGAATCGGTGTCGCGGAGTCAGGACGAGACGGCGCACTGGCCGCGGTCGGCGCGGCGCGGGCCCTCGGCCGTCGGACGGATGTCGAAGTCGAAGATGGCCGTGGGCAGGTAGAGCGAGCAGAAGGGCGCGTGGGAGGCGACTCGCCGACAGGAGAACCGTCGGAAGGAGAGCGCCGCGGCCCGGGAACAGGCTCGGGAACAGCGCTCCCCCGACGTGCCGGCTCCCGAATCCGTCGACTCCTCGACACAGGTTCCGGATCCGAGGCAGGAGGGGGCGGAGGACGCCGAGCCGGCGGTCGCCCGGAGGGCGAACACCGAGGGGCGGGGAACCAGGGCCCCGCGGTCGCGCGGCTCCGCGAGTGCTGGCGGGAGCGGGCAGAACGGCATGCCCTGGAATTCGCTCAAGTCCTTGGCGGACCTGATTCGCCGGAACATGCCGTCCACCGAGCTTCCAACGCTGGTCCCGCTCCTCCAGCATTCCTAGTACGGCAGCAGCACTTTGCGGGCTGAGCTGGGCGGATAGGCAGGCCCAAGGGGCGCGGGGAAGCCGGGCCGGTTGATGTGGTCTTGTGACCGGAACGCCGGACATGAAGACGGCTGCTCTGTGATCAAGTCTGTGTGACGAGAACAAAATCCAGAGCAGCCGCTGCGCTCATCGTAGAGGCTGAGCGGGCCGTGGCGGGCTTGCACGAGCTGATGGACCGGGTCCGGGGCTGTTTCGCCCGCATCGAGCCGTGGGTTCAGGCCCGCGAGTACGTTCGTGCGGTCTCCTCTGATCTGCCCGAACGCAACGGGTGGACGATCGCCGAGTGGATCGGGGACCGCACTCCGGACAAGACCCAGCGGCTGCTCTGGGCGACGGCTCGGGCCGGGCGTGCAAGCAGATCATCTGGTCGATGCTGTGGACCCGCGAGCGGTGGCAGATCGTCTCGGCCGGCGCCGGGGACAAGGGCGCCCGCGATTACGCCTGGGCGTGGGTGGCCACCGCCTCACCGGTGCACTGGCTGCTGGTCCGCAAGCACCTGCGCACCGGCGAGCTGGCCTTCCACTACTGCCACGTCCCCGCGGGGCGGCCGGTGTCGCTGCATCTGCTGGTCGCCGCGGCGGGGCTGCGGTGGCCGGTGGAGGAGTCGTTCGAGTTCGGCAAGGACCTGTTCGGGCTGGACCAGTCCCAGGTCCGCCGGTACGAGGCGATCCGCCGGCACACCGTGCTGGTCATGCTCGCCCTGGCGGTCTACGCGGTGGCGGCGGCCTCGGCCCGGCCCCGTACCGACACCCAAGCGCCCCCGCCGACCGGCCCGGACGCCCCGCCGCCCGCCGACCCCGGGCACACCCCGCTGTCGGTCGCAGCGATCAAGAACCTGGTCAACGCCCTGCACCCCCGCCACCACGGCATCGACCACACCGTCCACTGGCAGAACTGGCGAGACCGGCACCGAGCACGAGCCCGCTGGTACCACCAGCGAACCCGCCTCCGCCGCCCACTAGAACACGCATATCCGCAGCTCACCTAACGAAATGCTGCTGCCGTACTAGGCAATCGCCGTTCTACGGGGCCTTGTTGCCTCCCGGCCCGCGGACACGCCTCACGCGATCATCCCGTGACCTGGCATCTCACCGGCCATCTCAGCATCCGAGAACGCAATCAGCCCTGCCTCCCGCGGGCTGGGAGCCAGACCGTCCTGGTCCGACATGAACCTATGGATGCCGTCCATCTCCATGGCCTGGATCTGCATGCGCGCTCCCTCTTCTGTCGGCTGCGGCAGCGTATTGGAGGCGGCTCAAGGCCGTGGACGCGGTGCGCTCGCCCCCGTCGCCGCGGACGTTCGCGGCCTCCCTTCGTCGTTCTCGCGGGCGACGGGCATGACGTACTTCCCATAGCTGGAATTCGCCAGTTTCTCCCCTAGCCGGTGGCATGCCTGCGCATCGATGAGCCGCTTCGAGAATGCTCCCTGGCCGGCACCCTAAATCAGTGCTGGCGCACCGTCGCCGGTGGGGCTGCGGGGGCTTGCCGCGAGGGGTGATTCGATGTGCCCAAACCTTCGCCGGGGCGCTGCACCTGATTTAATTGATTGTGCTCGATGTGGCCGGAAGCGCCGTCCGACTCTTCTTCGATATGGCATAAAGCTGTTATCTTCCGCGTCATGAGCGGAAGCCGCAGCACTGGCGTATTTCTGGACCACGAGTTCGACCTCCCCGATGGCCGTCGCCGTCCCATCGTCTTCTGGACCGGTGTAGTGCTGGTCACGGTGGGAGTGATTCTGCACCTGCCCATGTACATCGAATCCGCCGAAATGCATTACCACATGGCGGGAATGAAGATGGACGCGGCGATGCTCTGGGGGATGGTGCTCATCGTCTCCGGGAGCGCGCTGGCCGGCTGGGGGCTGGTGCCGCGGCGCGCCAACCACGAGGGCGCCGCCCTGCTGAAGGTCCGCGCGATCGACGACGCCCGCATCAGCAAGACCCATGTCGGCCTGCTGCTCGTGCTGGCGATCGCGGTGACCATCGATGTGATGAAGCCGACCACGCTGGCGTTCGTGGCACCGGGCGTCGCCGAGGAGTACCACCTGCGCGCACCCGGCCATCCGCATGGCGATGTCCCGGTCGCGTGGCTGCCGTTCAGCGGCATCGCGGGCACCGTGCTGGGCTCACTGATCTGGGGATGGCTGGGAGACCGGATGGGGCGCCGGGCCGCGATGCTGCTGGCCGGGATCCTGTTCATCGGCACGTCGATCTGCGGCGCGATGCCCAGCTTCGGATGGAACGTGGTGATGTGTTTCATCATGGGGCTGAGCGCAGGCGGGATGCTCCCGGTCGCGTTCACCCTGCTGTCGGAGACCATCCCGGCCCGTCGCCGGGGCTGGCTGATGGTGTTCATCGGCGGTGACATCGCGGGCGCCTACGTACTGACGAGTTGGGCCTCCGAGACCCTCACACCGACATATAGTTGGCGGATCCTCTGGCTCATCGGGCTCCCGATGGGAGTGCTGTTCCTCTTCCTCGCGCGCTGGGTTCCCGAGTCCCCCCGCTACCTGCTCTCCGTAGGCAGGGAGGACGAGGCCCGCCGGGTCCTGACCCGCTACCGGGCCGAGGTCGTCCGCATCGAACGGTCGGAGCTGGCGGACGAGGAGAGCCTGGGCAATCGGTATTCGCAACTGGTGCGGTCGCCGTTCCTAGGCCTGACAACCATGCTCACACTGCTCGCGGTCGGCATCGGCCTGACGGTGTACGGCTTCCAGATGTGGCTGCCGAGCAATCTCAGGCAGCTGGGCTACGACGGCGTGAGCGCGGACCGTGTGCTGCGGGACTCCGCGTTGATCGGCTTCCCCTTGAATCTGGCGGTGGCCTACCTGTACCACCGTTCGAGCCGCTGGACGCTCATCGGACTGAGCGGCCTGGTCACCGCATCCCTGGCGTTGTTCACGATCCTGGGCGACTCGGCCGCCGAGAACAGAGCCGTGCTCAACACGCTGCTGGTGATACCCATCTGGGGCTCCAGCTCGGTGATCGCGGTGCTGTCGGCCTATGCGGCCGAGGTGTACCCCACCCGCATCCGCTCGCGCGGCAGCGGCCTGGCCGCCGGGATGACCAAGGCGGGCGGCGTGCTCGTCCTCGCGATGATCGTCGCGGCCGTCGCCGCGCCCTCCCTGAGGGCGACGGCCGCGATCGGCGCGGTGCCGATGGCCGTTGCCACCGTCGCGGCGGTCGCCGTCGCCGTCGAGACCCGGCGCCGGCGGCTCGAGGACATCACGTGCGACGAACTCGGCGGACGCGCCCCGGCCCGATGACGAGCGAACACGCCCCGGTGGCCGCGAACCCCGATGCGCCGGACACCGATCGCCTGCCGATGCGAGGGGGTTTGGTGAAGCTGCGGCCGGCGGTGATGAGGTGGTCGGCTATGGCCACCTCGTAGGAGGTATCGGCAGGAATCCACCGGTAGTTGGTGAGCATGGCGGCCATCGCCCGGTGGAAGCCAGACCGGAAGGTCCGTCCACGGCTGGATGCCCGCTTCGAGGACGGTTTCTGGGGCCGTCCAAGCGAGTTCGGCGTTCGACCCCGTTACGTCGATGCAGGCCTGGAGCAACTCCTCCATCGTCGTGTGGTCGGGCGGGCTGACCACGTTAAAGGGGCCGTTCAAACCTTGCTCGGCGGCCGCCTCGGGCGATGCGCGTCAGCCACCAGGGAAGGCGTCCGATGTTCTCGTACGGCCCCAGGATGAGACCGGCCCGAACGAACAGCGCCCTGTCTCCGAACACGTCGAGCGCCGCCAGCTCTCCACCACGCTTCGCCGCCGCGTAGTCGACGTCGCCCTCGTCCGGGGAGCCGTCCACCACATCGGCCTCTTCGCCAAGCCCGAAGGGCGTCGGGAATCGGTAGACGGAACGGCTGGAGATATAGACGTAGTGCCCGACCCGCCCACCAAGAAGGCGCGCGGCGTCACGGACGGCGGACGGCGCGCCCGACCAGGTGTCGACGACCGCGTCCCATTCCCCGTCTTCCAGGGTCTTGAGCCCGCCCTCGGCAGTGCGGTCGCCCTGCAACGACGCAACGCCCTTGGGCGGCTCATGGCGTCCCCTGTTGAAAACGGTCACGTCCCAGCCGCGCGCCAGCGCGTCCTCGGTGACGGCCCGCCCGACGAACTCCGTCCCACCCAGCATCAGAAGCCTCATAAGCAGAACTCTGCCGCCCGTTTTCGGTAGCGGGATCGAGCATGTCAGGCGTAGATCAGCCGCTGCAGGGCGGCGTCGATCGCGGACTTGCTGCTGACGATGTTACTGATGATCGTCAACACCTCGTCGAGGCTGCTCGCGACGTGGACGCCCGGTCGGCTTACGAGGGCGCGGGCCCAGTGGTTGGCGCCGACTACCAGATCGGTGAGGATGACGGGCCTGCCATGCTCGACCGCCATCCGGGCCTGCGCGCGCGCCCCGCTGTGCTCTCCCGCCTCCACGACGACCGTCGCCATGCCGTAACCGGACATGGTCGCGTTGCGCATCAGGAATGTGTGCTTCTGTGGAGGTGCGTCGGGCCAGAACTGGGATAGCAGAAGGCCACGGGACGAGATCTCCTGGTGCAGATCGCGGTTGGCGGCCGGGTAGACCTTGTTGATGCCCGTTCCAACGATGGCGACCGTGCGTCCGCCTGCATCGAGGGCGGCGCGATGGGCGGCGGTGTCGATGCCGGCGGCGAGCCCTGCTACGACTGTCACCTTCTCGCGGACCAGGTTATCGGCCACACTGGCGGCGATCTCCAGGCCGCGCTTGGAGGCCGCTCTGGATCCCACTACCGAGACGGCCAGGTCGCCATCGAGAAGCGAACCCCGAGCAAAGAGAACCGGTGGGGCCTGGTGGACCTCGCGCAGCCGTTCGGGATACCGGCCATCGAGGACGGTGAGCATCGTGTGGCCTTGGCCGACCCACTCCTCGAGGTCGTGGGCGGCGGCCTCTAGGGGATCCACTTCGCCTGGAGCGTCTACCAGGGTGGGCGGGACGAGGCGATGCCAGACCGCGATGGCGCTCCCGGTCTCGACGACCTCAGCTGTGATCTCTCCCCAGCGCAGGCCCTGAGGGCGGACCTGGAGGAGTGCCACCAGGGCCGCTCGTTCCTCAGAACTCACCATCTTCATGGTGTCAGAGTACGAGCGTGATCCGGGCATTTCCACTCCCCACCCGCTGATCCGAATGCATGTTCGATTATCTCATGGTTGGTGGACGGTGATCGCTCGGGACCGAGGAAATTCTCCCGCGCACCTGCCGACGCTGACCGCGGGCGGTGGGACCGCGCCGCGATCGCCGAGGGCACCGAACGGCTGGATGCCGTGTTGCGGCAGGGGGAGGCCGGGCCCTACCAGGTGCAGGCGGCCATCGCGGGGTGCCATGCCACCGCGCGCCCGGCCGGGGAGGCCGACTGGCCGCAGATCGCCGCTTCCTGGCCCGCCGCCTGGACCAAGTTCGCCCCCCAAGGTGATGGGCCGGTTGCGGGTGTGCCGGAATGGCCGAGTTCGGGCGGGCCGATTCTGCGGGCTCGGGCGGGATATCCGGGCTGACCGGTTTGGATACGGGGTGGTATTTATGCCCCCGTCGGGGGATGTTGTGGGGATTTAACTGTTTGGTGTTGCGGGCCGCAAAGTTCTGGCTATGGTCGAGTTCCTGCAACTCTCATTCGGTGGGGGAATGGGTGCGGATTGACGACTGCCTTGCGCGGATGATGACGATACCGGGGGCCCAGCGGGTGACCCTGGTGGACTGTGCCAGCGGGCTCGCGGTGGCGGCGGCGGGCCGGGAGGACCTCGTCGACCAGCACGAGGACGCGGCCGGCGCGACCGATGTGGTGCGTGCGGTGCTGACGTCGCCGGCGCTCAGCGCCACCGCGGCGGGCGACGATGTCGAGGAGATCATCGTTTGCGGCGCCGCGGGATATCACCTGTTGGCCCTCTCGGGAGCCGATCTCGACGGGCATCTGTTCGTCCATTTGCTGCTCGACAGGGAAAGCGGCAATCTCGCGCTCGCGCGGTTGCGCATGCAGAGCATCGTCCAGGAAATGCGCTGATATGGGTGCCGACGTTTGCGAAGTCCTCGGCTCGCTGGAGCGGGACAGGTGCACCGGCGTGGTGCGCGTCGGGGGTGATGGCGCGTTCCATGTTGATCGTGGGGCCGTCGTCCGTGCTGAGAGCCGGCATGTGTCCGCTGGGGCCGGGCTCGACCCCGAGCTGTCGGCGCTGCTCGCGATGTTCGACGCCGCCTACTTCCTGCTCGGCTCGGGGGCCGAGCCGGTGTTCACGGAGGGGGCGGCGGGCGGCGATCTGCGGGTCACCGTGGCGACGCTCGTGCACGAGCAGCGCCGGCGCCGCGCGCGGCTCGACGCCGCCTGGCCGGACGGGGGCGTCGACCTGGCGCCCGTCGTGCCGGTCCGGCGGGTGCGGCGGCAGCGCGTCATCCTGACCGGCGTCCAGGCGGAGATCCTGCTCAACGCCGACGGCCGGCGCACGCCCGCGCGGCTGGCCCGCGACCTCGGGCGGACGGCGTTCGGCTGCCTGCTCGCCGTCCGCGGGCTCGCCGCGGCGTCGCTGGTGCGGACCGATCCGCCCGAGTCCGCGGGTGAATCGCCGAGGGAGCTGCCGGTCGAGTGGGCGCCGCCCGACCACGACGTGCTCGACCGGCTCCGGACGGCGCTGGTGGAGCTCGGCTGACCGGAGCGGTGAAACGTCTGATCGAAAGGCTGACGAAGGTGGCGAAACGAGCGGGGACGGCGGCGCGGGTCCCCGAGACCAAGGTGGCGGCGGAGCTGCGGGCCCTGCGGGCGCGCGTCCCGCAGCTCACCGGCAGCCTGGTCGCGTCCGCGGACGGGCTGCTCATCGCGCAGGACCTGCCCGAGGCCGTCGAACCGACCGGGATGGCGGCGGTGACGGCGACGGGCCTGTCGCTGGCGCACCGGATCGCGCAGACCGCGCACGGCGGCGCGTTCCACGAGGTGGTGATCCGCGGGGTGGACGGCTACGTGGTCATCTACGCGGCCGGCCCGACCGCGTCCCTCACCGTCCTCGCGGAACCGACCGTCAACGTGGGGCGGCTCCACCTGGAGTCGCGCCCCGTCGCCCGCGCCATCGCCGCGCATCTCACAGGCACGCGCCGTACGTAACGACAATCAGAAGGGGAGAACATGTCCAACCTCGACCTCTCGCTGAAGGACATGATGGCGATCGACGGCACCATCGGCGCCGCCGTCGTCGACTACAACAGCGGCATGGCGCTCGGGCACCTGGGCAGCTCCAAGGCCCTCGACCTGCAGGTCGCCGCCGCCGGGAACACCGAGGTGGTGCGGGCCAAGTTCCGCACGATGGAGCAGCTCGGCCTCAAGGAGGACATCGAGGACATCCTCATCAGCATCTCCAGCCAGTACCACGTCATCCGCCCGGTGAGCGGGCGCAAGGGCAAGGGCCTCTTCCTCTACCTGGCCCTCGACCGGTCCCGCGCCAACCTGGCGCTGGCCCGGCACCGCCTGCGCGACATCGAGGAGAACCTGGAGGTGTGACGGCGGACGGCCCGTCCACAGCGGGGGGTGGACGGGCCGTGCCGCGTCAGCTGTTGAGCAACTTCAGCATCTGCTGGATCTCGGCCGTCCGGGAGTCCACGACGCGCTTGGCGAACGCCTTCGCGTCGGGGCTGGCGCCCTTGCTCTGCTCCGTCCGCGCCATCTCCACCGCGCTGCCCTGGTGGCCGATGAACAGGTTGAGGAAGGCGGGCTCGAACGCGGCGCCCTTCGTCGTCCGCAGCGCCTTGATCTCCTTGGCGCCGGTCGCGGGCGCGGCACCGTGATGCGCGTGCGCGTTCGAGGCCGCGTCGGACGTGGTCGGCTTCGACCACTTCTTCAGCCAGGACGTCATGAGCTTCAGCTCTTCGGACTCCGTCGCCTTGACCGCCGCGGCCAGCGTCCGCACCTGCTTGCGCTCGGCGCGGTCGGCGGCCAGGCTCGCCATCTCCAGCCCCTGCTTGTGATGGGTGACCATCATCTGCAGGTAGATGACGTCCTGGTCGTTGTAGCCGGACGCCGGGGCGCTGGATTCGGCGCTCGCCGCCTTCGTCTTCGCCGGTTCGCTGTTGCAGGCCGTCAGCGGGAGGGCCGTGGCGAGCGCGACCAGCAGGATCGCGCGGCGCCTGGCGCTCACAGCGGCAGCCACAGGGCCAGCGTGAACTGCGACGGCTCCCAGCCCGGCAGCGCCGTGTGCCCCTGGCGGCAGCGGAACTGGGTGCCGTTGAAGCTCACCACGTCGCCCGTCTTGTACGCCGTGCCCGCCTTCCAGGTGCCGCCGGTCGCGGGCTGGTCGGGCTGCGCCGGCGGACGGCTGCTGGGCGGCGTCGCCGGCGCGCTCGGAGCCTGCGTCGTCGGGGCCGGGTCCGGTGCGGGCTCGGTGGTGGGCGCCGGCTGCGAGCCCCCGCCGCCACCGCCTCCGCCGATGTTCAGGTCGATGCAGCTGTAGAACGCGTTCGGCGTGTCCCCGATGTTCCACACCGCGAGGACGGTGTGCCGGCCCTGGAACTTGCTGAGGTCGATGTTGTGGGTCACGACCGCGTCCGGCTGCTGGTTGCCGCCGTCGACCGTGGCGACCTTGGTGCCGTCCACGAAGTACTCCCAGTTGGACGTGCGGTGCCGCGCCGTGAACACCCACCGGAACGGGACGGTCGTGCCGACGGACTCCGCCGGCCAGTCGCGGCTCTCGTCGGACAGGACGGAGAACTGGCTGAGGCCGCCGTCGCAGCTCTTCAGCCCCTTCGGACCCTCGACGCTCTGCGGCTCGAACTTGATGGGGCCGCAGTCGGGGACGGCGCCCGTCGCGCACAGCGCCTGCCGGCTCGGCGGTGCGGAGACGTAGCCGTGCGCCGATGCGGGGACGGCGACGAGCACCGGCGCCGCGACGGCCGCCACGGCGGCGAGGGGGTAGGCGACGGACCTGCGCATGAAGACTTCTCCCAACGATCGTCCTGCGGCGGCCGGATTTCGGTGCACCGCAATGCCGTGGGACGCTAGTGGGAGTTTCCATAAAGAAACTTTAATAATCCTCGAAGAGACCGTGAAGGCTCCCCGCCCGCCCGCGGCAGGCCGACACGCTGGGAGAACGCGACGGGCCGGCGCATCGCGCGCCGGCCCGCCGGACCCCGGTCACTTCGTGAGGGACAGCCCGCTCTTCGGCTCGACCGTCAGCTTGTCGGCGGCCTCGTCCAGCTCGACCACGACCTCGTCGCCGTCGCGGACCTCCCCGGAGAGCAGCTCGCGGGCGAGCTGGTCGCCGATCGCCGTCTGCACGAGGCGGCGCAGCGGCCGCGCCCCGTACAGCGGGTCGTAGCCGGTCAGCGCCAGCCACTCGCGCGCCGCGGGCGTGACGTTCAGCGTCAGCTGCCGGTCGGCGAGCCGCTCGGCCAGCTTGTCGACCTGCAGGTCCACGATCCGGGTCAGCTCGCTGGTCGACAGCGCGTCGAACAGGATCACGTCGTCGAGGCGGTTCAGGAACTCCGGCTTGAACGAGTTCCGGACGGCGTTCCACACCGCCTCCCGCTTCGCCCCGTTCTCCAGCGTCGGGTCCACGAGGAACTGCGACCCGATGTTGGACGTCAGGATCAGGATCGTGTTGCGGAAGTCGACCGTCCGGCCCTGCCCGTCCGTCAGCCGGCCGTCGTCCAGCACCTGGAGCAGGATGTCGAACACCTCGGGGTGCGCCTTCTCCACCTCGTCCAGCAGGACCGCCGAGTACGGGCGCCGCCGGACGGCCTCCGTCAGCTGCCCGCCCTCCTCGTAGCCGACGTATCCGGGCGGCGCGCCGACCAGCCGGGCGACGGAGTGCTTCTCGGAGTACTCGCTCATGTCGATGCGGGTCATCGCCCGCTCGTCGTCGAACAGGAACTCCGCGAGCGCCTTCGCCAGCTCGGTCTTGCCGACGCCGGTCGGGCCGAGGAACAGGAACGAGCCGGTCGGACGGTCCGGGTCGGAGATGCCCGCGCGGGCACGGCGCACCGCGTCCGACACCGTGCGGACGGCCGCCTCCTGCCCGATGAGGCGGTGGCCCAGCTCGTCCTCCATGCGGAGCAGCTTCGACGTCTCGCCCTCCAGCAGCCGGCCCGCCGGGATGCCCGTCCAGGACGCGACCACGTCGGCGACGTCGTCCGGGCCGACCTCCTCCTTGACCATCGCGTCGCGGTTCTCGGCCGCCTCCGACGCCTCCTCCAGCTGCTTCTCCAGCGCCGGGATCTCGCCGTAGGTGAGCCGCGCCGACGTCTCCAGGTCGCCGTCGCGCTGGGCGCGCTCCGCCTCGCCGCGCAGCTGGTCGATCCGCTCCTTGACCTCGCCGACCCGGTTCAGGCTCGCCTTCTCCTTGTCCCAGCGGGCGACGAGGCCGGTCAGGTGCTCCTGCCTGTCGGCGAGGTCGCGGCGCAGCCGGTCGAGCCGCTGCCGGGACGCCTCGTCGGTCTCCTTGGCGAGGTTCAGCTCCTCCATCTTCAGCCGGTCCACCGAGCGCTGCAGCTCGTCGATCTCCACCGGACGGGAGTCGATCTCCATCCGCAGCCGGGACGCCGCCTCGTCCACCAGGTCGATCGCCTTGTCCGGCAGGTACCGGGAGGTGATGTAGCGGTCCGACAGCGTCGCCGCCGCGACCAGCGCCGAGTCGTTGATCTGCACCTTGTGGTGCGCCTCGTAGCGGCCCTTCAGCCCGCGCAGGATCGCGATCGAGTCCTCCACCGTGGGCTCGCCGACGAACACCTGCTGGAAGCGGCGCTCCAGCGCGGCGTCCTTCTCGATGCGCTCGCGGTACTCGTCCAGCGTCGTCGCGCCGATCATGCGCAGCTCGCCGCGCGCCAGCATCGGTTTCAGCATGTTGCCGGCGTCCATCGCGCCCTCGGCCGCGCCCGCCCCGACGACGGTGTGCAGCTCGTCGATGAACGTGACGATCTGCCCCTCGCTCTGCTTGATCTCGTTCAGGACGGCCTTGAGCCGCTCCTCGAACTCGCCGCGGTACTTCGCGCCCGCGACCATCGCGCCGAGGTCCAGCGAGACGAGCTTCTTGCCGCGCAGCGACTCGGGCACGTCGCCCGCGATGATGCGCTGCGCCAGCCCCTCCACCACGGCCGTCTTCCCGACGCCGGGCTCACCGATCAGCACCGGGTTGTTCTTCGTCCGGCGCGACAGCACCTGGACGACCCGGCGGATCTCCGAGTCGCGGCCGATGACCGGGTCGAGCCGGCCGTCGCGGGCCGCCGCCGTCAGGTCGACGCCGTACTTCTCCAGCGACTGGTAGGTGCCCTCCGGGTTCTCGCTGGTGACGCGGGCGTGGCCGCGCACCTTCTCGAACGCGTCCAGCAGCGCCTGCGGCGTCGCGCCGAACTCCTTCAGCAGGCCCGCCGCCGGGCCGCCGTCCGCCGCGAGGCCGACCAGCAGGTGCTCGGTCGAGACGTACTCGTCCTCCAGCTGCTGCGCCCGGTTCGCCGCCGTGTTGATCGACCGCTGGAGCTGCGCGGCCAGCCGCGGGGACGACACCGTCGACCCCTGCGCCTTCGGCTTCGCGGCGAGCTGCTCCTCGGCCCGCCGCCGGATCGCCTGCCAGTCGGCGCCGACCGCCTCCAGCAGCGGCACCGCCGTCCCGTCCGGCAGCGCGATCAGCGCGACCAGCAGATGCTCCGGCTCGACCTCGGGGTGCCCCTCGGCCGCCGCCCTGCGGACCGCGACCGACACCGCCTCCTGGCTCTTCTGCGTCAGCTTGTAGTCCATGTCCCGTCCCCGTGAATGTGCTGTGCTTAATCAGAGTTGCGGTCAGTCGGTGTTGCGTTCGTGCCAGACGACGACGCTGGTGTGCCTGATCGGCACCAGGTCGGCGCCCGGCGTGCCGGTCGGGTCGCCGTGCCGCCGCTGCTGCGCCAGCCGCGCCGCGACCGCGCGGGTCGACTCGAGTTCGTTGGCGAGCTCCTCCAGCGCCGCGTGCGCCTTGCCGAGCTCCTCGCGGAGCCGCACGTTGTCGCGCTGCAGCTCCAGGATGTGCTTGATGCCGGACAGGTTGATGCCCTCCTCCTGGGAGAGCCGCTGGATCTCGCGCAGCATCACGATGTCGCGCATCGAGTAGCGGCGCCCCCGGCCCGCCGTCCGGCCCGGGGACACCAGGCCCATCCGGTCGTAAGTCCGCAGCGTCTGCGGATGCAGGCCGGACAGCTGCGCCGCCACCGAGATCACGTAGACCGGAGTGTCATCGCCGAACGGGTCCATGACCTCACTCCTGCCTGGCCTGCTGGATGATGTCGGCGCGCAGGTCCTCGCCGCCGCCCGTCTCGCGGAGCTTGGCCAGCGCCTCGCGGGACTGCTCGTCAAGCTTCTGCGGGATGTGCACGTCCACGGTGACGAGCAGGTCGCCCTTCGTCCCGTCGCGCCGGGTCGCGCCGCGGCCCTTCACCCGGAACGTGCGGCCGTTGGGCGTGCCCTCCGGCAGCTTCAGCGTGACGGGCTGCCCCTGGAACGTCGGCACCCGGATCTCGGCGCCGAGCGCCGCCTCGGGGAACGTCACCGGGATCGTCAGCGTGAGGTTGTCGGCGCTGCGTCCGAACACCGCGTGCGGCCGGACCTTGATGTTCACGTACAGGTCGCCGGACGGGCCGCCGTTCTCGCCGGGCGCGCCCTTGGCCTTCAGCCTGATCTTCTGGCCGTCGGCGACGCCCGCCGGGATGCGGGCCTGGATCGTCCGGGTGCCGGTCGCGCGGCCGCTGCCGTGGCAGGTCGGGCACGGGTCGTCGACGACGAGGCCCCGGCCGCGGCACTCCTTGCACGGCTCCTGGAAGCCGAAGTTGCCGAGGTTGCGGGTCTCGTGCCCGGTGCCCTCGCAGTTCGGGCACACCCGCGGCACCGTGCCGGCCTTCGCGCCCGTCCCGCGGCAGCTGTCGCAGGCCGCCTCGCTGGTCAGCTTGATCGGCACGGTCACGCCGTTCATCGCGCGGCCGAACGACAGCGTCACCTCGGTCTCCACGTCCGCGCCGCGCCGGGCGCGCCGCGTCCCCGCCGTGCGGGTGCCCCCGCCGCCGCCCCGGCCGAACAGCCCGCCGAACAGGTCGCCGATGCGCTCGCCGGTGCCGCCCGTCTGCGTCCCGGTGCCGCCCTGGCCGAACAGGTCGCCGAGGTCGAACCCGAAGCCGCCGCCGCCCTGCTGGCCGCGGAACCCGCCCGGCATCGACCGGACGCTGTCGTACTCCTTGCGGCGCTTCTCGTCGGACAGCACGTCGTAGGCTTCCGAGACCTCCTTGAAGCGGTCCTCGGCGTCGGCGTCGCCCTTGTTGGCGTCCGGGTGGTACTTGCGCGCCAGCTTCCGGTAGGACTTCTTGATCTCCTCCTGCGAGGCCGTCTTCGCGACACCGAGGACCTTGTAGTAGTCCTTCTCCAGGTAGTCCTTGGTGCTCACGGCGCCCCGCCTTCTGCTATCGCCACTTGCCACATGTCTGCACGCCCCCGATCGGGCCCGCCCCCGTGAGGGACGGGCCCATGGGGCTCACTCGCCGTCGTCGGCCGGCTCGTCGGCGGGCTTGTCCTCGCCGGCGTCCGGGTCGGGGTCGGCCACCGCGACGCGCGCCGCCCGCAGGATGCGCTCGCCGATCCGGTAGCCGGGCTGCAGGACGTCCACCACGCTCGTCTCGGTCACGTCCGCCGAGAGCGAGTGCATGAGCGCCTCGTGCACGTTCGGGTCGAAGGGCTCGCCCTTCTCCCCGTACCGCACCAGGCCGAGCTTGCCGGTGACCGCCTCCAGGCTCTCCGCGACGGACTTGAACCCGCCGGTGAGCTCGTCGTGGTCACGGGCGCGGCCGATGTCGTCCAGTACCGGGAGCAGTTCGGACAGCACCTGCCCGAGGGCCTGCTCGCGGACCGCGACCCGGTCGCGCTCGACGCGCCTGCGGTAGTTGTCGTACTCGGCCTTCAGCCGCTGCAGATCGGCGATGCGCTCCGCCAGCTGCTCCTGCAGCGCGGAGACCTCCTCGTCGGTCTTGTCGGTCTTGGCCGTCTTGCCGGCGCCCCCGTCGGCCGGGGCCTCCGGGGCCGGCGACTCCGCCGCCGGCACCCGGACTTCCCCCGTTTCGGGATCGATGCGCCGCTTGTCGCGGATCACCGGGCCCTCCTTCTCCTCGCCCTCACTGGGAGAGGACGTCACGATGCATCACCCTTCGGCTTGTCCTCGTCCACGATCTCCGCGTCGACGACCTCGTCGTCCTGCGGCCCCTGCGCGTCGGCCGTCGGGCCGTGGTCCTCGGCGCCGCCGGGCTGGCCGCCCTCGGGCTGCTGCGCGTACATCGCCGCGCCCATCTTCTGGGAGACCTGCGCGAGCTTCTCCGCCGAGCCCTTGATGGCGTCGACGTCGGTGCCCTCCAGGGCCTTCTTCACCTCGGCGACCGCGTCGCCCACCTCGGTCTTCAGCTCCGCGGGGACCTTCTCGTCGTTCTCCCGCAGGAACTTCTCGGTCGAGTACGCGAGGGTGTCGGCCTGGTTGCGAACGTCGGCCTCCTCCTTGCGCTTGCGGTCCTCCTCGGCGTAGTCCTCGGCGTCGCGCATCATCTTCTCGATGTCCTCCTTCGGCAGCGCGCTGCCTCCGGTGATGACCATCGACTGCTCGCGTCCGGTGCCCTGGTCCTTCGCGCTGACGTTCACGATGCCGTTCGCGTCGATGTCGAAGGTGACCTCGATCTGCGGGACGCCGCGCGGCGCCGGCGGCAGACCGGTGAGCTGGAAGGTGCCGAGCTTCTTGTTGTACGCGGCGATCTCGCGCTCGCCCTGGTAGACCTGGATCTCCACGGACGGCTGGTTGTCGTCGGCGGTGGTGAACGTCTCCGACCGCTTGGTCGGGATCGTGGTGTTCCGCTCGATGATCTTGGTGAAGATGCCGCCCTTGGTCTCGATGCCGAGGCTCAGCGGGGTCACGTCCAGCAGCAGGACGTCCTTGACCTCGCCCTTGAGCACGCCGGCCTGCAGGCTGGCGCCGATCGCGACGACCTCGTCCGGGTTGACGCCCTTGTTCGGCTCCTTGCCGCCGGTCAGCTCCTTCACCAGGTCGGACACGGCGGGCATCCGGGTCGAACCACCGACCAGCACGACCTGGTCGATCTTGTCCACGCCGATGCCGGCGTCCTTCAGCACCGACTGGAACGGCGCCTTGGTCCGGTCGAGCAGGTCGGAGGTCATCCGCTGGAACTCACCCCGGGTGAGCTTCTCGTCCAGGTGCAGCGGGCCCTCGGCGGACGCCGTGATGTACGGCAGGTTGATCTGCGTCTCGGACGAACCGGACAGCTCGATCTTCGCCTTCTCCGCCGCCTCGCGCAGCCGCTGCAGCGCCATCTTGTCCTTGGACAGGTCGACGCCGTTGGCGCTCTTGAACTTCTCGACCAGCCAGTCGACGACCTTCTGGTCCCAGTCGTCGCCGCCCAGGTGGTTGTCACCGCTGGTGGCCTTCACCTCGACCACGCCGTCGCCGACCTCCAGCAGGGAGACGTCGAACGTACCGCCACCGAGGTCGAAGACCAGGATGGTGGCCTCGTTCTCCTTCTCCAGGTGGTAGGCCAGCGCCGCCGAGGTCGGCTCGTTGATGATTCGCAGGACGTTCAGGCCCGCGATCTGGCCGGCCTCCTTGGTGGCCTGCCGCTGGTGGTCGGAGAAGTAGGCGGGCACCGTGATGACCGCGTCGGTCACGGTCTCGCCCAGGTAGGACTCCGCGTCCCGCTTCAGCTTCTGCAGCACGAACGCGCTCATCTGCTGCGGGTTGAAGTCCTTGTCGTCGATCTTGGTCTTCCAGTCGGTGCCCATCTCGCGCTTGACCGACCGGATGGTGCGGTCCACGTTGGTGACCGCCTGGCGCTTGGCGACCTCGCCGACGAGAACCTCGCCGTTCTTGGCGAAGGCGACGACGGACGGCGTGGTCCGCGACCCCTCCGCGTTCGCGATGACGGTGGGCTCGCCGCCCTCCAGGATCGCGACGACCGAGTTGGTCGTCCCGAGGTCGATGCCGACCGCACGTGCCATGTTCTCGTCCTCCGTCGTTCCGGTGTTATCGCAGCCCCGGTCGCCCCCAGGGCGCGGCCGGTCTCGTCTTCTCTCCGCAAGGTTGCCCGGATCGCGTCCCCTTGTCAAATGACTTGAGCCGACCCGACTCAACTTTGCTGACGACCTCTACAACAGGACGATTGAGCACCCTATTCCGGTTCCCGGCATCGGCCCCATCGGCTCAGAGTTCGCCCGGACGGAGGAGAACACCCTCGTGGCCATCCCTCGCCAGGAGGACGCACCGCCTCGTCCACACGACCCCGCCCTCGTCCCGCCGCGCCTTGCCGACGACCCCGAGGTCGATGTACTCGCTGTTGCCGTACATGGACACGGTGACGACCCGGATCGCACCGCACACACCCGTGGCCGCCCCGCGAAGAGCGAGATCGACGTTGGTGATCGCGGCGTCCATGTCATCGGTCACGCCGGCCTGCCCGTCCTCGACGTCCCAGGCGTACATCTGCGGCACCCGCGCCTTCACCGCCAGCCCCCGACCAGAACGCGCCGCCGCCGCTTCGGCCGCACGTGCGAGGGCCGCGACGTTTTCCGGGGCCGGGAGGGAGCGGTCGGACGGGGCCGCGCCTCCCGTCCGAGGGCCTCGCGAACCTTGCCGGCGAGCTGCCGAGGGGTGTCCGCCTCCACCAGCCGGTCGTTCACCAGCGCCCACCAGTGCCCCGTGTACTCGCCGAACCACGCTCGGACGCCGGGGAACGCGGCCTCCAGGTCGCGCCGGATCTGGTCTGGGTCGAGGTAGACCCAACTCGTCGCGGAGCAATCAGCTAGGTTGCGCATAGATCGGACCTCACTCCGATTGAGGCCCCGGGCGTAACGGTGTTCCAGCACCTGTCCCGGGGCCGCCCTATATCTACGAGCCCGCAGGGACGCGACTCGCTCTTGTAACGCCACGCGCCGGGAGCCCGGGGGTGAGCCCCCGCCGCGCAACGCCCCGCCGGCACGATCCCGCACCGACGACGCAACCGCCGTCCGCACCTGGGGGTAGAGCGTCGACGGCCACGCGACGAACCTTCACCTGCGTCAAGTGACGCTGCGGAGTCAGTTCGACACGGGAAGGATGACATGGACAAGTACAGGGCGCTACTACTTGTCGAAGATTCCGTTCGGTATTTGACTGCGCACTCTTGGTCATCGCTGGGAGACTGGCGCCCATGCCGATCGACCACGGGCCCACCGCTCGCCACCGTCGCCTGGCGGCGGAGCTTCGACGTCTCCGGGAGGAGGCTCGGCTGACGCCCGAGGCCACATCCGGGCTTCTGGGCTGGAGCCGCCCGAAGCTCGTCCGCATCGAGACGGCCAAGGGCAGGCCCACCGTGGCCGACGTCGAGCGCATATTGGACGTCTACGGCACCGACTACGCGACCCGGGCAGCGCTACTCCAACTCACCCGCGACATTCGTACCCGAGGCTGGTGGGCCGCCTTCGGCGACGTCCTCGCCGGCGGCTATGCCGAGTTGGAGGACGCGGCCGACCGCATCCGGACATGGCAAACGGAAGCTGTCCCTGGTCTGCTCCAGACCCCTGAATACGCTCGTGTCCTGATCGCAGGCGAATTTCTGGACGACAAGGCCGAGATCGATCGCCGGTTACAGGCCCGGATAGCGAGGCGTGCCCGGTTTGCCCGTTCCGACGCGCCCGAACTCGACATCCTCCTGGCAGAGGAGATCCTCCGCCGTCCGGTCGGCGGGCCGGCGGTGATGACGAGCCAGCTCATGACGCTGATAGAGGCGGCGGAACAACCGTCGGTGGCCATCCGCATCGTTCCCATGGCACACGGGTACCGGCCCGGCCTCGGCGAAGGCTCAGTGGACGTTTTTGAGTTCTCGTCGCCCCTGGAACTCGACACCGCACACGTGGAAACTATGGGGGGAAGTATGTACATCGAGGACATCGCGCAAGTACGGCGCTGCAACTCGGTGCTGGACCGCATCGCCGACGCGGCCCTGTCCCAAGAGGATTCGGTAGCGATCATCGCCGCCGTCTGTGAGGAGTTCCAAGTCCATGTCGATGCTTAGGTTCCCCGCCGAAGCCCAGTGGCGGATCAGTAGCCACTCAGGGGCAGGTAACAACACGTGTGTAGAGGTGGCGCTCAACGTTCCCGGTGTTGTGGGGGTTCGTGATTCGGTGGATCCGGATGGGCCTGTGCTGGTGGTCTCGCCGTCCGCGTGGCGTGTGCTGACGTCCCGGATCAAGAACGATGACGTCTAGCCCATCCGTCGCCGAGTGGCGGATCAGCAGCCACTCGGGGGGCGGCAACAGCACGTGTGTAGAGGTGGCGCTCAACGTTCCCGGTGTCGTGAGGATTCGTGATTCGGTGGATCCGGATGGGCCTGTGCTGGTGGTCTCGCCGTCCGCGTGGCGTGTGCTGACGTCCCGGATCAAGAACGATGACGTCTAGCCCATCCGTCGCCGAGTGGCGGATCAGTAGCCACTCGGGGGGAGGTAATAGTTCGTGTGTAGAGGTGGCGCTCAACGTTCCCGGTGTCGTAGGCGTCCGTGATTCGGTGGATCCGGATGGGCCTGTGCTGGTGGTCTCGCCGTCCGCGTGGCGTGTGCTGACGTCCCGGATCAAGGGTGGGGGCTTGGCCATTCGCTGATCAGCCTTCGATCACGTTGGGCGGCGGGCGGGTCAGCGGGTTGTGTGCCACCAGGGGCGGGAGGCCAGGGCGGCTAGGGCGGCGCCGGTGGCGTTGAGGAGGACGTCGTCCACGGAGGACACCCGGCTCAGTTGCAGGACGTACTGCGCGGTCTCGACCAGGGCGGAGCAAGCTGCGCCGAGCGCCAGGATTCGCGGTACCGACGCCAGCGCCGTGAAGCGCAGCGGGGTGAAGAATCCGAGGGCGGCGAAGACCAGCAGGTTGCCGACGACCTGGCCCGTGTCCATCGTGACCAGGTCGCGCAGCGGCACCAGGCTCACGACGGCGCCGCCCTCGTCCCCCGGCAGCAGGATCATCCAGACCCACGGCACCGTCCCGTAGACGATGCCGACCTCGGCCAGCGACCTCCGCCACGCCGACGTGGCGCCGGCGGCACTGCGACGGCGAGCCAGAGCCCACACCAGCAGTGCGGCCAGCGGGAATGCGGCCACCGCGATGAGCGCGACGCCGTTGAACGTACCGACCCACACGTGCCAATCCGGGCTGCGCATCGGCAGGGACAACATCCTCAGCACCATGCCGACCGGTCCGAACGCGGCGATCGCCGCGCCGAGGATCGCCAGGCCGGCCAGCACGATCCTGCGTGTATGGGGGGCTGACGACGATGCGCTCTGGTCCATGGCTGCATTGAAGACGGTGGGTCGTATCGCGGGCGTATGCGTTTCCGCGAAGTCGATCAACCTTCCGGACGGGCGAGGTGCAAGCCCCGCTCGTTCCGCAAGGGGCAGCGAGGGCGGCGTCGGGACGGTCGGCACGGCCGACTCCGCGCTGACGTACGAGCTCGGCGTCGGGCGGCTCGATGTGGGCGAGGCTGCGGGCGTCCCGGTCCTCGCCGCGCGGAGCATCGTGGACCTCGGCACCCCCGAGTGTGGCGCGCTGCCGGGGGAGGCTCGGCCCGCCCGGCTGGTGCTCGGCGCCGAGGTCGTTGACCGCAGGGGCCAGGCGCTGTGGTGGACGACTGGGCGGCCCCGCTCCCGGGCAAGGGGCGGGCCGTTCGTTGCGGGGCAGCGCCTGGCGCGTCCGGTGGGTCGGCTGGAGTGAAAGTGGTGACGGGGTTCGGGTGATACGTCTGCGACCGCCATCCGTGCGACGGAAAGGCACCACATGACGGGGAACCCCCTCGCCGCGGCGCGGCCGGGTCGGGCCGATCCCGGTCCGGCCGCGCCGCGGCCGTCCCTGCACGACCCCGAACGGTTCGGTGAGGTGTTCGACGCCCACTTCGCCGAGATCCACGGGTACGCCGCCAAGCGGCTCGGCCCGGACGCCGCGTCCGACATCGCCTCCCAGACGTTCCTGGAGGCGTTCCGCCACCGCGACCGCTTCGACCCGGCACGGGCCAACGTGCGGACGTGGCTGTACGGCATCGCGACCAACGTCATCGGCAGGCACCGGCGCAGCGAGGTGCGCGGGCTGCGGGCCCGCGCGCGGCTCGGTCCTGTCCGGGACGAGGGCGGGCACGCCGACCGGGTGGACGCCCGGGTCAGCGCGCAAGGCCTGCGCGGACGGCTGGCCGGCGCGATCGCCGCGCTGCCGGACGGCGAGCGCGACGTGCTGCTCCTCGTCGCGCTCGCCGACCTCACCCACGAGGAGGTCGCGGCGGCCCTGGACGTCCCCTACGGGACGGTCGGGTCGCGGCTGAGCCGGGCCAGGAAGAAGGTGCGCGAGGCACTCGGCGGCACGAACCCGATGCACGAAAGGGAGGACGACCATGGATGAGCTGCGGACGATCCGCGAGGCGTACGGGGAGCCGGAGCCGCCGACGCTGCGGGAGATGACCGAGGCCCGCGCCGCGATGCTCGGGACGCCGCCGCGCAAGGCGCGTCCGGTTCGGGTGGCAGCTCCGCCTGGGCGTCGGGGTGGTTGCGGCGGGCGCCGCGGTGGCCGCCGCCGTCGCGGTCACCGCTCCGGGCTCGCCGGAGGACGCGCCGGCACGCGTGGACCTGAACAAGCAGGCCGTGCTGGCGGCCGCGGCGAAGGCGGAGCTGCTGCCGACCGGCGCGTACTGGTACACCGACCAGATCCAGGGCCAGTCCTACATGATGCGGCCGAAGACCGGGAGCTACGCGATCGTCGGCGCGCACAGCGAGACGTTCCGGTGGGCCGCCGCGAAGAAGGGCGGCGGAGAGGCGTTTTACGGGCGCTTCCTTGCCGCCAGGCCGCTGACGGAGCAGGACGAGGCGGCGTGGAAACGTGCCGGCTCGCCGGCGAAGTTCAGGGTGTGGTCGAACGACCACTACAGCACCTACACCCGGAAGACCACGGAATGGAGGGTGGACGACCCGGACCCGGCGGGCGGGGGCCGCTGGCTGGACGGCAAGACCGCCCACCAGCTCCAGGACCTGCCGACCGACCCGCAGGCGCTGGCCGCGATGTTCTTCAAGCCGGCGTTGAGCCCGATGTCGCCGGAGAAGCGCGCGGCACTTCGCGAGCGCGGCGTCAAGCCGCGCACCCCGCCGCCGATGACGCCGCGTGACAAGGTCCTGCGGGTCGAGGACCTGATGATGGAGGCCCCCCTCTCCCCGGCCGTCCGGGCCGGGCTGATGCGGGCCCTCGCCGCGCAGCCGGGGGTCCGGGCGATCGGATCCGTGGTCGATGAGCTGGGGCGCAGGGGCGTGGCGCTGGCCGCCGACAACGGCACCGCCCGCGTCGGCGGCGAGTACGGCGCGCCCGCCGGCGAGCAGGGCGACTTCGACTCCCGGGAGGAGATCATCTTCGACCCGGGGACGGGTGGGCTGCTGGGCAGCCGGACCGTGCTGACCAGGCCCGGCGGCGCGTACCGGACCCGTGCGCCCGGCTTCGTGATCAACTACTGGCTCGTCCGGGACTCGGGCTGGACGGACGCCAAGCCGAAGCCGCCCGCGAAACCGCCCTTCTGACCAGGGCGGGCGCCCTCCGTCCGGACATCCGGGTGTCCGGACGGAGGGCGCGGCCTGCGGTGGCGCGGGGGCGTGAAGGGGGATCGGGAGTTCGGCTGAGAACCGGGTGACCGAGTTCCCGCACAGCGAGGATCACCCCATGGCCCATCACCGCCCACCGGATTCCGGTGGGGACGCCTCCGATGCGGAGGCGATCGTCCGGTCGCGGCGCGAGCCCGCCGCGTTCGCGGAGATCTTCCATCGGCACTTCGCCGCGATCCACGGATACGTGGCGCGGCGGCTCGGCTCGGACGCCGCGGACGACATCGCCGCCGAGGTCTTCCTGGCCGCGTTCCGCAAGCGCGGCCGGTTCGACCCGGCGCGCGGGTCGGTCCGTCCCTGGCTGTACGGCATCGCGACCCGGCTGATCGGGACGCACCGGCGTGCGGAGGGACGCCGGTACCGGGCGCTGGCGCGCACGCCCGCCGACTCCGTCCAGGACGGGCACGAGGACCTCGTCGCGGCGCGCGTCACCGCCGGCGGCGCGGGACAGGACCTGGCCGACGCGCTGGCCCGGCTGCCGCGCGGGGACCGGGACGTCCTGCTGCTGGTGGCGCTGGCCGACCTGACCTATGAGGAGGTCGGGCAGGCACTCGGCATCAAGACGGGCACGGTCGGGTCCCGCCTGAACCGTGCCCGCCGGCGCCTGCGGGAGGCGCTCGGCGGAAACCATCCGGCCCTGATCGCGGAGGAGGCGACGGCATGAAAGAGATCGACGAGCTGAACAAGGTGCGGGTGCTGCTGGGCACGCCTCCGGCCCCTTCGCCCGAGGCGTCCGCGAAGGCGTTCGGGAAGCTAGAGGAGGAGATGTCGGGCCGCGTCCGGGTGGGGCGACGATGGTTCGGGCTGGGCGCGGGCCTCGTCGCGGCGGGTGCGGCGGCAGCCGTCGCCATCGCCGTCACGGGCCAGGGGACACCGGGTTCGCCGGAGTCGCCGGCCGGCGTCGAGATGCCCAGGGACGCGGTACTCGCGGCGGCGGCCAAGGTCGAGCTCACGCCGACCGGCAAGTACTGGTACACCGACCGCCTGGACGGGCAGTCGTACATCATCCGGGCGAAGACCGGCACGTACGCGATCGTCGGCGCGGCGAGCGAGTCGTTCAGCTGGACCGGCCTGAAAAAGGGGACCGGCGAGGCGTACTACGGCCGCGACCTGCCCGCCAGGCCGCTCACCGCGCAGGACGAGGCGGCGTGGAAGAAGGCCGGTTCCCCGTCCAGCTTCCGGGTCTGGTCGAACGACCACTACTACACCTACACGGCCAAGGCGACGCAGTGGCGGTCGGACGGCCCGGAGGTCGGCATCGACCCGGACGGCGGCGGTGAGTTCCTGGGCAAGCCGGCCGCGGAGTGGCAGAACCTGCCGACCGACCCGGGCAAGCTCGCGAAGATGTTCCTGAACGAGGCGGAGACGCGTCCGGGGATGGGTCTCCCGGAGAAGTCCGCGCGCAAGGTGCTCGCCTCGCAGTCGGCTTCCGCCCAGATCTGGCGCGCGTCGTCGATCCTCGGCGGCACCCCGGTCTCGCCGAAGGTGCGGGCGGGCCTGATGCGCGCACTGGCCGCGCAGCCGGGCATCGACGCGATCGGCCGCACCGCCGACCCGCTGGGCCGCCAGGGCGTGGCGCTGGCCTCCGGCGAGCGCACCGCGACGATCACCGGCGAGTACGGCGGGCCGAAGGCCGAGCGGGGGACCTACGGGCACCGCCAGGTGATCGTCTTCGATGAGCGGACGGGCGCGCTGCTGTCCGTCCAGGACCAGCTGACCAAGCCCGGGGGACCGTACGCGGAGATGAAGCCGGGCTTCATCATCAACTACGTGGCCGTCCGCTCGTCGGGCTGGACCGACGCGAAGCCGAAGCCGCCCGCGGAACTGCCCTTCTGACCTTCCGGGCCGGGGGCGGGTGAGCGCTGCCGTTATCCCTTGGCGAAAGCCGCCTCCCCCTGCGATGCCCCCCGCCCGGCGTCCGGGCGGGGGGCATCGCGCTCGGCAGGCCGAGGACGCGCCTGCCGAGGCGGTCGCCGCCGTCCGGACGTGCTCGGCGCCGTCCCGTCCCCGACAGCACCCCCGAACCCGTCAGGACGTGAGGTCGGTGGGGATGGTGCCGGTTTCGGTGAGGGGGAGGCCCAGCATCGCGCGTTCGGTCAGCCAGGTGCTGGGACGGTAGCGGGGGTCGCCCGTGGTTTCGTGTAGGCCGCGCAGGATTTGGAGGATGCGGTTGGCGCCCTCGTGTTCGCCCCACTCCAGCGGGCCGCGCGGGTAGCCGAGCCCTAGGCGGACGGCGGTGTCGATGTCCTGCGGACGGGCGAGACGCTGCTCGGCGATGCCGCAGCCCACGTTCACGATCGAGGCGAGGAGCCGCTGGGCCACGGGGGCCGGGGCGTCGCGGACGATGCTCACGTCGCGTCCGGTAGCGGAGAGGGCGGCGAGACCGGCGCGGCCTGCGTCCTTGTCCAAGCCCGGGTGCACCATCACGGTCAGGCGGGTGAAGAACCCACCGAACGGGTCAACGCCCAAGGTGCGGTCTAGGGGAAGGCTCTCGGCGGCGGCGACAGTGCTCTGCCCGAAGGGGGCGACTAGTACGACGGCCTGGTCGGACGGCTCGTCCCCCGACTCGACCTCGACACCGGACGTCGAGAGCAGCGCGCCCAATGCTTCACGGACGTCGCCGTGCACCCACACTGGGCGCGGCTCCACCGGCGGGACGGTGACCTCCGGTGGCTCTTGCTTGGCGTCGTCCACATACTTGTAGAAGCCCTCGCCCGTCTTGCGTCCGTACAGGCCGGCCTCAAGGCGCGCCCGTCCGATCCTGGACGGACGGAACCGCGGCTCCGTGTAGAACCCCGTCCAGATCGACTCCATGACGGGGTGCGACACGTCCATCCCGGTGAGGTCGAGCAGTTCGCAAGGCCCCATCTTGAGCCCCAGGACGTCCCGCGCGATGCGGTCGATGTCGACGGGCTCAGCGACCCCTTCGGAGAGGATTTGCAGGGCCTCCGTCACCAGTCCGCGCCCAGCGTGGTTGACGAGGAACCCAGGCGCGTCCGGCGCGACCACCGGTTCATGGCCGAGACGCCTCACCAAGTCGGAAAGGGCGCTCGGAACCCACTCCGCCGTACGCGCCCCCGGAATCACCTCTACGAGACGCATCAACGGCACCGGATTGAAGAAATGAAGCCCCGCCACCCTGGACGGATCCTCCAAAGCGGCCGCGATCGCCGTCACCTGCAGCGAACTGGTGTTGGTCACCAGGATCGTGTGCTTCGGACACACCTTCTCCAGGGACGTGAACAGTTCCCGCTTGCTCTCGATGTCCTCCCGGACGGCCTCGACCACCAGATCGCAGTCCTGGAACGGGGTCAGCGGCTCACCGACCGGCCGGAGCCGTCCCTTGGCGGCCTCCGCGTCCTCCGCGGTCATCCGCCCCTTGCTCACCAGCTTGTCGAACATGCCGCCGATGTACTCGGTCGCGGCGACCACGGCCTCCATCCGGATGTCGGCCAACTCCACGGTCAGCCCGCCCGCCGCGGCGAGCTGCGCGATCCCCCGTCCCATCGCCCCCGTGCCGATCACCCGGACCGTCGTCGCCTGCCGCGCCCACTGCTCCACCGTCGCCTCCTCGCTCGTCCGCTCCCCACGCATTCAACCCCCACGGCCCCTAGCCGCAGGGACCAGGGCTGCCGGACGGCACGGCCATCGGCGGATGGAGAACCGGGCGGCGGGCTCGCGAGGCGGGGCCGTAACCTGCGAAGTGCCCGCTACCCGGGCCTGAGGAGCCCACCATGCGCGACGCGGTGATCTGCGAGCCGCTGCGTACCCCGATCGGCCGGTTCGGCGGGACGCTGAAGACCGTCCCGCCCGTCGAGCTCGCCGCCACCGCCATCCGCGCGCTGGTCGAGCGGACCGGCCTGCCCGGCGACGCGGTCGACGAGGTGATCCTCGGCCACTGCTACCCCACCGCCGACGCCCCCGCGATCGGACGCGTCGCCGCGCTGGACGCCGGGCTGCCCATCTCCGTCGGCGGCGCGCAGATCGACCGGCGCTGCGGGTCCGGGCTGCAGGCCGTCCTGGACGCGGCCATGCAGATCCAGACCGGCGTCAGCGACGTGATCATCGCGGGCGGCGCGGAGAGCATGAGCAGCGCGCCGTTCTACACGACGAAGGCGCGCTGGGGCGTCCGCGGCCCCTCCCTCGAACTGCACGACGCGCTGGCGCAGGGCCGCGTCACCGCCGGCGGCGCCAACTACCCGGTGCCCGGCGGCATGCTGGAAACCGCCGAGAACCTGCGCCGCGAGTACGGCATCGGACGCGCGGAGCAGGACGAGCTGGCCGTCCGCTCCCACCAGCGCGCCGTTGCCGCGCAGCAGTCGGGCGTGTTCGCGGAGGAGATCGTCCCGGTGACCGTGAAGGCCCGGAAGGGGGACACGGTCGTCGACACCGACGAGCACCCGCGCCCCGACACCACGATGGAGACCCTTGGGAAGCTGCGTCCCGTCCTCGGCAAGCAGGACGCCGAGGCCACGGTGACGGCCGGGAACGCCAGCGGCCAGAACGACGCCGCCGCCGTCTGCGTCGTCACGACCCCGGAACGCGCCGCCGAGCTGGGCCTGCGCCCCCTCGTCCGGCTCGTCTCGTGGGGCCGCGCGGGCGTGCCGCCCAAGACCATGGGCATCGGCCCCGTCCCCGCCACCGCCAAGGCCCTGGCCGCCGCCGGCCTCACCCTCGCCGACATGGACCTGATCGAGCTGAACGAGGCGTTCGCCGCGCAGGTCCTCGCCGTCGCCCGCGAATGGGACCTCAAGGACGCCGACTGGGACCGCGTCAACGTGCACGGCTCCGGCATCTCCCTTGGCCACCCCGTCGGCGCGACCGGCGCCCGCATCCTCGCCACCCTCGCCCGCGAGATGCACCGCCGCGACGCCCGCTACGGCCTCGAAACAATGTGCATCGGCGGCGGCCAGGGCCTGGCCGCCATCTTCGAACGCCTCTGAGTCATGAGGCGGTTGAGGGCGGGGTCCAGGAGGGGGTGCGGCCGGTCAGGGCTATGAGGCGGTCTAGGGCGGGAGCGTTGGCGGGGGTTTCCACGGCGGGGCCGAAGAGGCCGGGGACGCCCTGGCCGCCGCTCTGCTCGACCGTCGGGGCGACGAAGGCGAGGCAGGACTCGATCTCGTCCTTGCCGGCGTCGTAGGGCTGGCCGGTGGCGCGGGCGATGTCCCAGCCGTGCACGACCAGTTCGTTGAGCGCGACGTTTCCGGCCTGGTCGCCGGGCAGGTCGATGCCGCCGGCCTTCGTCATGCCCTGCCAGGCGTCGGGGGAGCGCCACGCGGCGGCGAGCGCGTCGAGCCGCTCGGGGACGCGGGCGCGCCAGTCCTGCGGGAGGCGGGACGCGTCGCTGGACGGGGGCTGCGACCCGCCGGCCGGGAAGTCCTTCGTGGCGGCCCAGGTGAAGGCGAGGGCCAGGCCGTTGACGTGGTCGATGAGCGCACCGAGGGGGGTGTCCGCACAGGGGGTGGGGGAGGCGAGCTGAGAGTCGGGGACGTTCGCGAGCAGGGCGGCCATGCGCCGGGCGGCGGGCGCGAGGTCTGGCATCGAGGGCATCGGGGTTCCTCCGTTCCGGTGGACGGGACGGGACTGGACGTGTCCCGTCCTGTGCTATGGACTCGGGAACCCGCCGATACTCATCGGCGCGCGAAATCTCTAAGGTATGACGGGCGGAACGCGTCCGGTCGGCGGCTCGATGGCCTGGAAAGGGGCCGGGAATGGTCTGACCAGGGCAGGTGACGCATAAGCTACTACCGAGTAGTATTCGGGCCCCGGGTGAAGAGCAGTCTTTCGCGAGCCCTACGCTGACTGCCAACGCCCGTACCCCAGGAGGACGGAACAGTGTTCTGGATCACATTGGCCATTGGGCTCGCCGGAACGGCGGTCGCGCTGGCGCTCGCCGGTCGGCGGGTGCTGTTCCTGTACAAGATCGGCGCGAGCGGGCAGCCCGACCCCGAGCGGACGCTGCAGGTCAGGCGTGAGCCCAAGAAGGCCGTCGAGGGCCAGGCCGTCGAGGTCCTGGGGCAGCGCAAACTCCTGAAGTGGACGGTCGCCGGCCTGTCGCACGCGGCCGTCATGTGGGCGTTCATCCTGCTGCTGACGGTCTACATCGAGGCCGCCGTCGCGCTGCTGGTCGGGCTGGACGCCAAGATCCCCGGCTTCCAGACCTGGGGGCCGATCGGGTTCGTCCAGGACACCATCGCGCTGGCGTGCACCGCCGGGCTGATCGTGTTCACCGCGATCCGGTTCAAGAACTCGCCGAAGCGGCTGGACCGCAAGTCCCGGTTCAAGGGCTCGCACCTGTCCGGCGCCTGGTGGACGCTGTTCCTGATCTTCAATGTGATCTGGACGATGTTCTTCTTCCGCGGTGTCGAGTGGGCCGCCGGCAACCTCCCGTACGGCAAGGGCGCCTACTTCTCCTACCTGGTCGGCCAGCTGTTCGAGGGCATGAACCCGGACACGCTGGAGGTCCTGGAGTCGATCGGCCTGCTGCTGCACATCGCCGTCGCGCTGATCTTCCTGGTGTTCGTCGTCCACTCCAAGCACCTGCACATCTTCCTGGCGCCGCTGAACGTCATGTTCAAGCGCCGCCCGGACGGCATGGGCGCCGCGCAGCCGATGATGTCCGGCGGCAAGCCGCTGGACTTCGAGGAGGCCGACCCCGACGAGGACGTCTTCGGCCGCGGCAAGATCGAGGACTTCACCTGGAAGGGCTTCCTCGACATGGCGACCTGCACCGAGTGCGGTCGCTGCCAGTCCCAGTGCCCCGCCTGGAACACCGGCAAGCCGCTGTCGCCGAAGATGCTCATCCTGGAGCTGCGCGACCACGCGCTGGCCAAGGCGCCGTACATGGTCGCATCGGAAGAAGCTCGTAGCGAGTTCACCGACGAGCAGAAGCTCGCCATGCAGGTGGACAAGGAGCTCGTCGCCGACGACGGCGTCATCCACCCCGACGTCCTGTGGTCCTGCACCAACTGCGGTGCGTGCGTCGAGCAGTGCCCGGTCGACATCGAGCACATCGACCACATCCTGGACATGCGCCGCTTCCAGGTCATGATCGAGTCCTCGTTCCCGTCCGAGGCCGGCGTCATGCTGAAGAACCTGGAGAACAAGGGCAACCCGTGGGGCATGTCCGAGATGAAGCGCCTCGAATGGATCGAGGAGCTGGACTTCGAGGTCGACGTCGTCGACGACAAGGTCGCCGAGGACACCGAGTACCTGTTCTGGGTCGGCTGCGCCGGCGCCCTGGAGGACCGGGCCAAGAAGACCACCAAGGCCGTCGCCGAGCTGCTGCACATCGCGGGCGTCAAGTTCGCCGTCCTCGGCCCCATGGAGGCGTGCACCGGTGACCCGGCCCGCCGCCTCGGCATGGAGTTCGTCTTCCAGATGCTCGGCCAGCAGAACGTCGAGACGCTGAACGACGCGGGCGTCAAGAAGATCGTCGCGACCTGCCCGCACTGCTTCAACACCCTGGCCAACGAGTACCCGCAGATCGGCGGGAACTACGAGGTCGTCCACCACACCCAGCTGCTCGCGCACCTGGTCGAGGAGGGCAAGCTCACCCCGGTCGCCCCGATCGAGGAGAACATCACCTACCACGACCCCTGCTTCCTGGGCCGCCACAACAAGGTCTACAAGCAGCCGCGCGACATCATGGCGACCGTCCCCGGCGTCAAGACCCAGGAGATGCACCGGCACAAGGACCGCGGCTTCTGCTGCGGCGCCGGCGGCGCCCGGATGTGGATGGAAGAGCGCATCGGCAAGCGCATCAACACCGAGCGCGTCGACGAGGCCCTGGAGACCAACCCCGACACCGTCTCCACCGCCTGCCCGTTCTGCCTGGTCATGCTGGGCGACGCCATCAACGAGAAGAAGAACGAGGGCGCGGCCAAGGAGTCCCTGGAAGTCGTGGACGTCTCCCAGCTCCTGATCCGCTCCATCAAGGGCGAGGGCCTCCCCGAACAGAAGGAGCCCGTCGCCGCCGAATAACCCACCGCCCAAAGCAGGACCCCGAGCCCCCGCGGCCCGGGGTCCTACTTTTCTTTTCGGGGGCCGAGCGCAGGCTCGTCGGCGGTGCTTGTCGGTGTCGGTCGGGCGAGGTGGGACCCGAGTGAGCGTGGGTTGGGGGCTTGTTTCGGGGCTGGGAGTTGGTTTGGTGGCGGGTTTTAGAGGCCGGGGGCCGGTTCTACGGGGGGT
>NZ_JABXFD010000033.1 GCF_013372625.1 Actinomadura sp. BRA 177 | reverse complement strand
TGCGGGCGGCGGCGCGGCGTGTTGGCGTGGCGGGCCGGGTCGGCGACGCCCTCGGCGCGCCGCGGCGCGCCCCGCCGCCCCTGGCGGACGATCGCGTCGACGGTGACGCGCGACACGCGGGCGAGCGCCGTCGCGGTGCCGGCCAGCAGGCCCGCCAAGAGGACAAGACCCACCGCCAGGGCGGACAGCCACGCCTGCGCCGTGCGCATCAGCCGCCGCGTTTCTCCCGCCAGGAGCCGAGGAGCTCGGCCTGCAGGCCGAGCTCCTCGGCTCCTGGCGGGAGAAACGCGGCGGCTGATGCGCACGGCGCAGGCGTGGCTGTCCGCCCTGGCGGTGGGTCTTGTCCTCTTGGCGGGCCTGCTGGCCGGCACCGCGACGGCGCTCGCCCGCGTGTCGCGCGTCACCGTCGACGCGATCGTCCGCCAGGGGCGGCGGGGCGCGCCGCGGCGCGCCGAGGGCGTCGCCGACCCGGCCCGCCACGCCAACACGCCGCGCCGCCGCCCGCA
>NZ_JABXFD010000683.1 GCF_013372625.1 Actinomadura sp. BRA 177 | reverse complement strand
CCTGGTTGGTCGTGCGGTCTGGTGTTAGACAGTATTAAGCGGATGGGTACTGAGTCGCGGCGGGTGGGGCGGCCGTGGGGGTGGGTGGGGCGCGGTGCCGAGATGAGGAAGAGCGACGGCGCGTTCGCCAACGTGGAGGGCCCGGCGTGCGGGCGGGTCGTCGACCCTCGGGAGGAGGCGGGGGATCCCGCGGCAAAGCACCTCGGGGCGGTGCTCCGCTCCATGACGGAGATGCGGCGCGCGCGGCTGTGCTTCGACCCGTCTGGGGGCGAGCGCATCGACACCGAGGGGTGGACGCGCGTGTTGACGCTCGGCGGCGCCACGCTGCACGACGTGGCGATCTCGCGGGAGGTCTACTCCTTCGAGCAGCGGCTGTCGGTGGCGCTGATGTACCTGGTGTCGCGGTTCGCGCGGCGGCTCATGCACGGCCTCGACCGGCGGCTGCCCAAGGCGATCTGCCTGGACGAGGAGTGGGCGATCACCTCGACGCCCGAGGGCGCGAAGCTC
>NZ_JABXFD010000717.1 GCF_013372625.1 Actinomadura sp. BRA 177 | reverse complement strand
CGGTCGAGGAGACGTCGCCCGAGGAGACGGCCCCCGCGCACACGGCGCCGCGCGCGGCGGAGACGGTGCAGCGGCGCCGCAACCCGCTGAGCACCTCGCTGGTCCTCGTCGTGATCGCGGTCGTCGTCAGCGCCGGCACCGCCATCGCGTTCGCCCGCTAGGGGACGGTCAGGGCAGGCGCCCGACCCCGCCGAACACGAGGAAGCGCTCGGGGTCGTCCACGGCGTCGCCCTCGTCCGGGCGCCACAGCGGCACGTACACCAGGCCGGGGTCGAGCAGCTCCCAGCCGTCGAAGAACCGCAGGATCTCCGCGTGCGACCGGGAGACCGCCGGCGAGGTCGCCCGGTCGTACAGCTTGCCGATCGCCGCCGTCTTGCCCGGCTGCGCCTCGTGGGTGAGGTGGGAGACCACCACGTGGCTGCCGGGCACGGCGGCGTCGCGCAGCGCCGCGACGATGCCGCCGGGGTCCTCCGCCGGTTTGACCAGGTGCAGCGCCGCCACCAGCAGGAACGCCACCGGCTCGGCGAGATCGACCAGCTTCTTCAGCTCCGGGGCGGTGAGGATGTCGGCCGGGCGCCGCATGTCGGCCTGCAGCACCGCGGTCCGCTCGTCGCCCGCCAGGATCGTGCGGCTGTGCGCGACGGCGACATCGTCGTTGTCGACGTACACCACCCGCGCGTCCGGGTTCACGCCCTGCGCGACCTCGTGCACGTTGCCCTGCGTCGGGATGCCCGACCCGATGTCGACGAACTGCCGGATACCCGCCTCGGCGAGCGTGCGGACCGCTCGGCGCAGGAACGCCCGGTTCGCCTGCGCCAGCTCCCGCGCCTGCGGCTCGACCCGCAGCAGCCCGGTCGCGAGGTCACGATCGGACGCGAAATTGTGCGCTCCGCCGAGCAGGAAGTCGTACACCCGTGCGACGCTTGGTCTTTGACTGTCGACCTCGGGTGGGATCCACTCGGAGTCCATGCATCGTCTCCCTTTTGACCGAGGGGTGCCGTCCGCGGAGCGGGATCAGCGTAACGCGACACCGTCGGCCGGCCCCTGCGAACCGGACGGCGAGGACCGATGTCCGATCGACCCGCACGGCCCGGACCGGTGACCGTCCTGCTCGACCCGGACGGCAGGATCACCGGCTGGAGCGACGGCGCCGCACGCCTGTTCGGCCACGATGCGGCCGCGGCGGCCGGGACGCGGCTGCCCGACCTGCTCGGCCGCCCCGCCGCCGCCGAGCCGCTGGCGGCGGCGCTGAAGATGGCCATGTCCGGCCGTTCCTGGAGCGGGGTGCTGCCGCTGTCGGACGACGGGCTGCCCGTCGGGTGCGAGGGGATGACGCACGAGGACGGCGGCACCGCCGTCGCGCTGACGGTGACGCCGTGGGCCGGCGGCCTGGACCTGCTGAACGAGGCGGGCCGCCGCATCGGCTCCACCCTCGACCTGCACCTGACCGCCGGCGAGATCGTCTCCGTCACCGTCCCCCGGTTCGCCGACGCGGGCGCCATCTACGTCCTGGAACGGCTCCTCGCCGACGACGACCAGCCCGCCGCGGAGGCCGACGGCTCGGCGGTCGTGCGGCGCCTGGCGGTGGCGTTCGCCGAGGACGACCCGCGCGAGTGGTCCGGCGAGTTCCCCGTCAACGAGGTCATCGTCTACCCGCCGGCCACCCCGTACGCGCGCTGCCTCACCAGCGGCGGCATGGTCGAGTTCGGCGGCGACGCCATCCAGGACACCATGGCGCACCGCACCGGCCGGGTCCTGCCCGGCCTGCTCGACCACGTGTCGCTGCTGGCGGTGCCGCTGGTGGCGCGGGGCCGGGCGCTCGGCTTCGCGGTGTTCAGCCGCAAGCGCGGCCGGCTGCCGTTCACCGCCACCGACACGGCGCTGGCGTCCGAGCTCGCCGGCCGCGCCGCCACCTGCGTCGACAACGCCTGCCTGTACCGGCGCGAGCACCGCACCGCGACCACGCTGAAGGCCGGGCTGCTGCCCGCCGCCGTCACCGCGCCGCCCGGCCTGGAGATCGCGCACCGCTACCTGCCGGCCGCCAGCGGCGTCGGCGGCGACTGGTACGACGTGGTGCCGCTGCCCGGCGACAAGGTCGCCGTCGTGATCGGCGACTCGGTCGGGCACGGCGTCACCGCCGCCGCCGCGATGGGGCAGCTGCGGGTCGCCGCGCACACCCTGGCCAGCTGCGAGTTCCCGCCCGCCGAGGTGCTGGAGCGGCTCGACTCCATCGCCCAGGACCTGGACGCCGCCCAGTTCGCGACCTGCCTGTGCATGGTGTGCGACCCGGCGACGCTGCGCTGCGAGCTGGCCTGCGCGGGGCATCCGCCGCCGCTGCTGGCCCTCCCGGACGGCACCGCGCAGCGCTTCGCGTTCCCGCACGGCCTGCCGCTCGGCGTGTCCGACCCCGCGCACCCGGCCGAGTACGAGCAGGTGTCGGCCGCGATCCCGCCCGGCGCCACCCTCGCCTTCTACACCGACGGCCTGGTCGAGAGCCGGATGCGCAACGTCGACGAGGGCATCGCCCGCCTGGCGTCCGCCCTGGTCGCCTCCCGGTCCGGCTCCCTGGACGACACCGCCGACGGCGTCCTGGCCCTCCTGCCGGACCAGCAGGGCCAGGACGACATAGCCCTCCTCCTCATCCGCCCGGCGGCCTGAGGAGGAGGGGCCCGCCTAGAGGCCGGGGATCTCGTGGTTGCGGAAGGCGTCCACGAAGTAGGCGTGGTCCTGGCGGACGGTGTCGGCGTACTGGGTGCCGAAGGCGACCATCGCCTCGACGAACGCGGACTCGTCCGGGCCGATCGCGGCGTGGATGGCGTCCTCGACCTGGAAGCCGACCAGGGTGTGGTCGGAGTCGGTGTCGGACACGCAGTGCACCTTGGCGGTGGCGCGGCCGAGGTCGTCCAGGACCGACAGCATGTCCTCGGGCTCGGTGAGGCCGCCCCAGTCCAGGTCCTCCTCGTAGGGGGACAGCTCCTGGACGACGTAGCCGACGCCGCCGATCTGGGTGTGGCCCAGCCACGGGTCGCTGTTGGCCTGCAGCGCGCGGCGCGACACGGCGGTGCGGTGCCCGTGGTGCTGGAAGTACTCCCGGATGCGGGCGTCGTCGACGACGCGGCTGGGCGCGGCGACGTTGCCCTGCTTCATCGACAGGATGACGTCGTTCTCCAGCGCCTGGGTGTTGCCCTCCACCAGGATGTTGTAGGCGGACAGGCCCGCGGAGCCGATGCCGAAACCGGACGCGCCCACGATGTCCTTCACCTCGTAGGTGAGGCTGCCGAACCGCTTCTCGCGCGGGATGGTGGTCAGGTACTCCCGGTAGGCGGCCTCGACCTCGGCGCGTTCCGCGTCGTCCAGGCGGCGGACGCCGGGACGGTCGCGGAACCGGCGGTCCGGGCCGTCCACGACCGTCATGCCCTCCAGCAGCCCGATCCGGGTGCCGCCCATCGCGGCGACGAGCACGTCCCGGACGTAGCCGTCGGTGGTATCGAGGGTCAGCGCGAACTTCTCGTCGCCCTCGTGCGCGGCGAACTGCCGGACCTGGTCGACGTAGGCGCGCACGTAGGTCTCGATGAGCCGGCGGATGTCGGCGTCGGAGATCGCCTTCTGCCAGGCCAGCAGCGCCAGGCTCGCCACCAGGCGCTTGACGTCCCAGGTGAAGTGGCCGACGTAGGCCTCGTCGTAGTCGTTGACGTCGAAGACGAACACGCCGTCGTCGTTCATGTAGGTGCCGAAGTTCTGCGCGTGCAGGTCGCCCTGGATCCACACGCGGGACGTGCGCTCATCCGCCCACGGGTCGTCGTCGTGGACGATGTCGGCGTAGAACAGGCAGGCGCTGCCCCGGTAGAACGCGAACGGGTCGGAGGCCATCTTGCGGAAGCGGCGGCGGAACTCGGCGGGGCTGCGCTCCATCAGGTCCGAGAACGCGTCGACCAGGACGTCGACGATCTGCGCGCGGCGCTCCTTGGGGTCGCGGCCGCGCAGTTCCTCGGTGATGCTCGCCATTCTCTCTCCCTCGATGCTCGGGTGAGCCCCGCCGCTGCCGGGGCGTTCCCGGTCATTCTGCCGAATCCGGACCGGTCCGGGAGGTGAACAGCGCGCGGACGGCCGGTTCCGACCGGACCAGGTCGAGGGCGGTCTCGGCGTGCCCGGGGACGTAGCCGTTCCCGATGAGCATCGTGACGTCGGCGGCGAGGCCCTCGGCGCCGAGCGCGGCGGCCGGGAACGAGGTCGCCATCGAGAAGAACACGACGGTGCCGCCGGGCGCGGTGGCGAGGATCGCGCCGTGCTCGCAGCCGGGCACGTCCACGCACACGAGTGTCTCTTATACACATATCCGAGCCCACGAAAAGGACTCCTCTCTCGGTTGCCGTCTTCTTCTTGATAAAAAAAAAAAAAGACACACAATCACCTTAACCACAACTGAACTCAAATCAAACAGGACGAAA
>NZ_JABXFD010000275.1 GCF_013372625.1 Actinomadura sp. BRA 177 | reverse complement strand
TCCTACGACCGCCGCACCAAGGGCGTCTGGTTCCGGATCCCCCGGCCCGGCGGCCGCGGCGGGCTCGGCGCCGGTCGTCACGCCGGGCCGGGGGATCCGGAACCAGACGCCCTTGGTGCGGCGGTCGTAGGAGACGCCCCAGGACGCGGCGAGCCGGGCGATGGACGGCAGCCCGCGCCCGCTGGAGGCGGTGACGCCGGGCATCTCGATGCCCCGGGTGGGGTGCCGGTCGCGGACCTCGATCTTGATGTCGCCGTCCTCCAGCCGGCAGGAGACCTCGAACGACGTGCCGGCGTAGGCGATCGCGTTGGTGGCGAGTTCGCTGGTGGCGAGCACGGCGTCGTCGGCCGCCTCGTCCATGCCCCAGTCGGCCAGCACCTTCCGGACGAACCGGCGCGCGTCCGCCACCGCCGCGGCGGCGGACGGGAAGGTGGCCGAGGCCGTCTGCCGATCCAACCGTCATCCCTTGTTCGAAGCGTCTCTACCGGGTCTGGCTATCGTGACAGACTGGTCGGCCGCGCGGCCACGAGAGCCGTGAACCGGGCCCCGCGGTGCGTCCGGCCTCGGTGAACGCGACCCCCCGGCCACGACACGACAGACCGTAACACGAAGACTACAAGCGCGGATGCACGGTCAGCGACGCCTGTTCACGGCCGGACCCGCGAAAGGGCCCGGCCGCCGCCCGGCGACGTAGAGTACAGGGTGCGGCCGGAAGAGGGCCCAGCAGAGCCGGAGGAGGGCCCGGAGTGGGAGTCCGTGGTATCCGGATGTTCGACGATCGCGGGCCAGGAGGATGAAGAGAATGCCGCGTACCGCGTCACGTGCCCGTCCCGGCGGGTACCGCGACACCACGCCGCGCTACAGCGACGCCGACCTCGCACCGCTGCTGAAGGCGCTCGTCGCCGTGCGGGACGGCAGGGCGAGAGGCGAGCTGGACGTGCCGGGCGAGGGCGCCGTGGCGGAGGCCGCGGCGGTCCTGGAGGAGATACGGCAGAACGGGCAGGACCTGGCCACGGGGCTGAGCCGCGTGCGGCAGGAGATCGGCCGCGAGGGCAAGCTGCGCGGGCGGCTCACGACGGGGTCGCTGCGCGGGACGTGGGCGACCGCCGCCGAGGACGCCAACGCCATCATCGACAAGCTCACCGACCTGGCCACCGGGATGCACCGCGTGGTCGAGGCGGTCGCGGCCGGGGACCTGAGCCGGCGGGTGGAGCTGCGGGTGCGCGGCAGGCCGATGCGCGGCGAGCTGCTGCGGATGGCCAAGTCGGTCAACGGGATGGTGGAGCTGCTCGACCAGTTCACCTGGGAGGTCACCCAGTTCGCCCGGGAGGTCGGCACCGAGGGCCGGCTCGGCGGGCAGGCGCCGGCCCGCGGCATGACGGGCCGCTGGCGGGACGTGACGGCGTCGGTGAACGTGATGGCGTCGCGGCTGACGTCCCAGGTCCGCGACATCGCGGAGGTCACCACCGCGGTGGTGGAGGGCGACCTGACCCGCAAGGTGACGGTCGAGGCGAGCGGTGAGCTGCAGGAGCTGAAGCTCACCGTGAACACCATGGTCGACCAGCTGTCGGCGTTCGCGGACGAGGTCACCCGCGTCGCCCGCGAGGTCGGCACCGAGGGCCAGCTCGGCGGGCAGGCCCACGTGCGGGGCGTCAGCGGCGTCTGGAAGGACCTGACCGACAACGTCAACGCGATGGCGAACAACCTGACCACCCAGGTCCGCAACATCGCACAGGTCACCACCGCCGTCGCCGACGGCGACCTCGGCAAGAAGATCACCGTCGACGCGCAGGGCGAGATCCTGCAGCTCAAGAACACGCTGAACACGATGGTCGACACGCTGTCGGCGTTCGCCGACGAGGTCACCCGAGTCGCCCGCGAGGTCGGCACCGAGGGGCGGCTCGGCGGGCAGGCGCGGGTCCCGGGCGTCAGCGGGGTCTGGAAGGACCTGACCAACAACGTCAACGGCATGGCGTCCAACCTGACCTACCAGGTCCGCAACATCGCGCAGGTCACCACCGCGGTCGCGGAGGGCGACCTCGGCAAGAAGATCACGGTCGACGCGCAGGGCGAGATCCTGGAGCTGAAGGACACCGTGAACGGGATGGTCGACACGCTGTCGGCGTTCGCGTCCGAGGTGACGCGCGTCGCCCGCGAGGTCGGCAGCGAGGGGCGCCTCGGCGGTCAGGCGGTCGTTCCCGGCGGCAGCGGGGTGTGGCTCGACCTGACCGACAACGTCAACGCGATGGCGAACAACCTGACCACCCAGGTGCGCGGGATCGCGCAGGTGACGACGGCGGTCGCGCAGGGCGACCTGACCCGCAAGATCGAGGTGGACGCGCGGGGCGAGATCCTGCAGCTCAAGGACACCCTGAACACGATGGTCGACACGCTGTCGGCGTTCGCGGACGAGGTCAGCCGCGTCGCCCGCGAGGTCGGCACGGAGGGCCAGCTCGGCGGCCAGGCGATCGTGCCGGGCGCGGGCGGCATGTGGAAGGACCTGACCGACAACGTCAACGGCATGGCGTCCAACCTGACCTACCAGGTGCGCAACATCTCGCAGGTCGCGACGGCCGTCGCGCACGGCGACCTGACGCGGCGCATCGACGTCGACGCGCAGGGCGAGATCCTGGAGCTGAAGACGACGCTGAACACGATGGTGGACACGCTGTCGGCGTTCGCGGCCGAGGTCACCCGCGTCGCCCGCGAGGTCGGCAGCGAGGGGCGCCTCGGCGGGCAGGCCGAGGTCGAGGGCGTGGCCGGCACCTGGAAGCGGCTGACCGAGAGCGTCAACGAGCTGGCCGGGAACCTGACCACGCAGGTGCGCGCGATCGGCGAGGTCGCGAGCGCGGTCGCCAGCGGCGACCTGACCCGGACGATCACCGTGGAGGCGCGCGGCGAGGTCGCCGAGCTGTCCGACAACGTGAACCTGATGGTCGCGACGCTCCGCGAGACGACCCGCGCCACCGAGGAGCAGGACTGGCTCAAGACCAACCTGGCGCGGATCGGCGGGCTCATGCAGGGCCACCGGGACCTGCTGCAGGTCGCCGAGCTGATCATGCGCGAGCTGACCCCGACGGCGAGCGCCCAGTACGGCGCGTTCTACCTGGCCGAGAGGGTCGGCGAGGAGCCCGAGCTGGTGCTGATCGCCGGGTACGGGACGCGGCGCGGCCGGGCCGGCGCGGTCCGGTTCGCGCTGGGCGAGGGCCTGGTCGGGCAGGCGGCGCAGGAGCGCCGGCCGCTGCTGATCGCGGACGCGCCCGCCGACTACGTCAAGATCGGGTCGGGGCTGGGCGAGGCGTCCCCGGTCAACATCATCGTGCTGCCGATCGTGTTCGAGGACGAGGTGCTCGGCGGGATCGAACTGGCCTCCTTCGGCCGGTTCACCGACGTCCACCTGGCGTTCTTCAGCCAGCTGATCGAGACGATCGGGGTGACGCTGAACGCGATCCGGGCGAACGCGCGGACCGAGGCGCTGCTCGGCGAGTCGCAGCGGCTCGCCGGGGAGCTGCAGGAGCGCTCGGACGAGCTGCAGCGCCAGCAGGGCGAGCTGCGGCACTCCAACACCGAGCTGGAGGAGAAGGCGGCGCTGCTGGCCCAGCAGAACCGCGCGATCGAGATCCAGAACTTCCAGATCGAGCAGGCCCGGCGGACGCTGGAGGAGCGCGCCGAGCAGCTGGCCATCTCCTCGCGGTACAAGTCGGAGTTCCTGGCGAACATGTCGCACGAGCTGCGCACGCCGCTGAACAGCCTGCTGGTGCTGGCCAAGCTGCTGTCGGAGAACCAGAGCGGGAACCTCACCGACAAGCAGGTGGAGTTCGCGCGGACGATCCACGAGTCCGGCACCGACCTGCTGGAGCTGATCAACGACATACTGGACCTGGCGAAGGTCGAGGCGGGGAAGATGGAGGCGCACCCGCAGCGGCTGTCGGTGTCGGGGCTGGTCGACTACGTGGAGGCGACGTTCCGCCCGCTGTCGGTCGACAAGGGCCTGCAGTTCGGGGTGGAGGTCGCGCCGGACGTCCCGGCCACGCTCAACACCGACGAGCAGCGGCTGCAGCAGGTGCTGCGGAACCTGCTGTCGAACGCGGTGAAGTTCACCGCCGAGGGCGAGGTGCGGCTGCTGATCGAGCGGGCCGGCGACATCGACTTCACGCTGCCCGCGCTGTGGAACACCCCGGACGTGATCGCGTTCCGGGTGATCGACACCGGCATCGGGGTGAGCGCGGACAAGCTGCAGGAGATCTTCGAGCCGTTCCAGCAGGCCGACGGGACCACGAGCCGCCGCTACGGCGGCACCGGCCTCGGCCTGTCGATCAGCCGGAACATCGCGCGGCTGCTCGGCGGGGAGATCCACGCCGAGAGCCAGCCGGGCCGCGGCAGCGTGTTCACGCTCTACCTGCCCGCCCAGTACAACGAGCGCGAGGACCGGCGGCGCGCGCTGCCGCGGCCCGGCTGGCTC
>NZ_JABXFD010000034.1 GCF_013372625.1 Actinomadura sp. BRA 177 | reverse complement strand
GTGTATAAGAGCCAGCGCCGCTGGAGTCCCAGGGGCGCCTCACCGGCGTCGTCGTCGCCGTCTCGTCCGTGCCCGGCCGCTTCGACGAGGCCGACGGTGCCCGGCTCGGCCGGCTCGCGGACGAGATGTCGCTCTCCCTGGAGAAGGCCAGGGTGGGCGAGCTGGAACGGTCCTGGCGCGGCTGGCTCAGCTTCGTCGCCGAGGCCAGCGACCTGCTCGCCGGCACCCTCGACCAGGAGCGCACGATGGCCCTGGTCGCCCAGCTCGTCGTCCCCCGGCTGGCCACCTGGTGCGCCGTCTACACCGTCACCGAGGCCGAGCCCGACCGGCTCGCCTACGTGTGGCACGCCGACGAGAACCGCGCCGACGGGCTCCGCGAGCTGCTGGAGCACGCGGGCGCCGCGCCGCCGGTCGACGGCCCCGGCCCTGTCTCCTATACACACCTGACGCTCCCCACAGAAAGACGCGGG
>NZ_JABXFD010000610.1 GCF_013372625.1 Actinomadura sp. BRA 177 | reverse complement strand
CGGCGGAGGGTTGTGATGTTGTGTGGTTGGTCGGCAGCGTCAGATGTGTAGAAGGGCCGGCGCGTGGGGGAGCGCCTGGGCCGGCTCGACGTGTGGGAGTTGGGCCCGAACGAGGACGGCGACGGCGGGGCGGGCCGCAAACCGGAGCCCGGCATGATCGAGCGGGCCGCGGAGCCGCTCGCGCTGCTGCTCCGGCTCGCCGGGACGCCGTGGATCGGCGGCATCAGCGACGACATCGAGGCCGCCGCGGCGGCCGGCGCGCGCGGCATCCTCGTGCCGACCGGGCGGACCCGGCCGGCGGAGATCGCGCGGGCGCCGGAGACGGCGCCGACGCTGGACGCCGCCGTCGATCTGGTCCTCGGCGGAAGGGGGCCCCGATGAGGGTCCTCGTCGCACGCCAGGACAACATCGGCGACGTGCTGCTCGCCGGCCCCGCCGTGCGGGCGGTCGCCGCGCGCGCCGACGAGGTCGTGCTGCTGTGCGGTCCGCGCGGCCGCGCCGCCGCCGACATGCTGCCGGGTGTGGACCGCGTCATCGAGTGGCGCGCCCCCTGGATCGACCCCGACCGCGTGCCCGTCGAGCAGGCCGCGATCGACCGGCTCGTCCGGGAGCTGCGCGGGTTCGACCGGGCGCTGATCCTCACCTCGTTCCACCAGTCGCCGCTGCCGCTCGCGCTGCTGCTCCGGCTCGCCGGGACGCCGTGGATCGGCGGCATCAGCGAGGACTATCCCGGATCGCTGCTCGACCTGCGGCACCGGCCCGACACCGACGTCCCCGAGCCGCTGCGCATGCTGGCGCTGGCGGAGGACGCCGGGTTCCCCTCCCCCGCCGACACCCGGCTGCGGGTCCGCGAGCCGCTGCCCGACACCGACCACCTCACCGGCCGGCCCGGCTACGTCGTGGTGCATCCGGGGACGTCCGTCCCCGCGCGCGCCTGGCCGCCGGGACGCTGCGCCGAGGCGGTCCGGCTGCTGCGTTCGGCGGGCCACCGGGTCGTCGTCACCGGCCACGGGGAGGAGAAGGAGCTGACCGCGCTCGTCGCCGGCGAGGACGGCCTCGACCTCGGCGGGCGCACGTCCCTGCCGGAGCTGGCGTCGGTGCTGGCGGGCGCGTCCGCCGTCGTCGCCGGCAACACCGGCCCCGCGCACCTCGCGGCGGCCGTGGGCACGCCGGTCGTGTCGCTGTTCGCGCCGACCGTGCCCGCCGCCCGGTGGGCGCCGTTCGGCGTGCCGCTGGCGCTGCTCGGCGACCAGCAGGCGCCCTGCAAGGACAGCCGCGCCCGCGAGTGCCCGGTCGACGGCCACCCCTGCCTGTCGTCCGTCAGCGCCGACGAGGTCGCCGCGGCCGTGGAGATCCTGGCGTCGGTGGAGGAGGTGCCCACCCGATGAGAGTCCTGATGTGGCACGTGCACGGGTCGTGGGCGACGTCGTTCGTCCACGGTGCGCAGACCACGCTCGTCCCCGTCACCCCCGATCGCGGACCGGACGGCAAGGGACGGCCCGCCACCTTCACCTGGCCCGACCGCGCGATCGAGGTGCCGCCGGAGCGGCTCCGCGACGAGGACGTGGACGTCGTCGTCCTGCAGCGCCCCCACGAGCTCCGGCTGGCCGAGGAATGGCTCGGCAGGCGCCCCGGACGCGACGTCCCCGCCGTCTACGTCGAGCACGACACGCCGCGCCGGACCCCGTCCGACGTGGGGCTCCCCGAGGAGGTCGTGCCCGACAGCCGGCACCTCCTGCACGACCGCTCCGACATCCCGGTCGTGCACGTCACCCACTTCAACCAGCTGTTCTGGAACTGCGGCCGCGCCCCGACCACGGTCATCGAGCACGGCGTCGTCGACCCCGGCTACCGGTACACCGCCGACATGCCGCGCGCCGGCGTCGTCATCAACGACCCGCTGCGGCGCGGCCGCGTCGCCGGCACCGACCTGCTCGCCGAGCTCGCCGCCGCCGTCCCCCTCGACCTGTTCGGCATGAACGTCGCCGGCGCCCCCGGGCACCTGGGCATTCCCCCCGAGTCCCTCTGGACCTTCGAGGACCTGCCGCAGGCGAGGATGCACGAGGAACTCGCCCGCCGCCGCGTCTACGTCCACCCCTACCGGTGGACCTCACTCGGCCTCGCGCTGATCGAGGCCATGATGCTCGGCCTGCCGGTGGTGGCGCTCGCCACCACCGAGGCGGTCGAGGCGGTGCCGCCGGAGGCCGGGGTGCTGTCCACGCGCGTCGCGACACTGGCCGACGCCGCGCGGACCCTGGCCGCCGACCCGCCGCGCGCACGCCAGATGGGCAAGGAGGCGCGGGCCCACGCCGTCGAACGGTACGGCCTGCCGCGGTTCCTGCGCGACTGGCGGCGAACTCTCCAGGAGGTAACGCGATGAGAATAGCCATGATCTCCGAGCACGCCAGCCCGCTCGCCGCCAGTCCCCTAACCACCGGGAACGGCCCCGGTGAGAAGGGACTGGGCGGGGCGGACGGCGGCGGGCAGAACGTGTTCGTCGCGGAACTGGCCACCGAGCTCGGCCGCCAGGGCAACTACGTCACCGTCTACACGCGGCGGGACGCCCCGGTCCTGCCGGACCGGGTGCGGCTCGCGCCCGGCGTGACCGTCGAGCACGTGCCGGCGGGGCCGCCCGAGCACATCGCCAAGGACGACCTGCTGCCCTGGATGCACGACTTCGGGACGTACCTGGAGCGGCGCTGGGCCGCCGACCCGCCCGACGTCGCGCACGCCCACTTCTGGATGAGCGGCCTCGCCGCGGTCCAGGCCGCGCAGGCGGCGGGCGCGCGGCGCGTCCCGGTCGTGCAGACCTACCACGCACTCGGCACCGTCAAGCGCCGCCACCAGGGCGACAAGGACACCAGCCCCGCCTCGCGGGTCCGGCTGGAGCGCGCGATCGGGCGCGGCGCCGACACCGTCATCGCGACCTGCTCCGACGAGGTCGCCGAGCTGGCGGCGATGGGGGTTCCCCGCGACCGCGTCCGGGTGGTGCCGTGCGGGGTGGACCTGAGCCTGTTCGTGCCGGACGACGCCCCCGCGCCGGACGGGGCACCGCACCGTATCGTGGTGCTGTCCCGGCTCGTCGAGCGCAAGGGCGTCGACACCGCCATCCGCGCGCTCGCGCACCTGCCGGGCACCGAGCTGGCCGTCGCCGGCGGGCCGCCGCACGGCGACCGCGACGCCGACCCCGAGATCCGCCGGCTGCGCCGGGTGGCGCGGGACGCCGGCGTCCTGCCGGACGGGTGGAGTTCGTCGGCCGGCTCGGCCGCGACGAGGTGCCGCCGCTGCTGCACTCGGCGAGCCTCGTCGTCACGCTGCCCTGGTACGAGCCGTTCGGCATGGTGCCGCTCGAAGCCATGGCCTGCGGCGTGCCCATCGTGGCGAGCGCCGTCGGCGGGCACCTCGACACCGTCGTGGACGGCGTCACCGGCACGCTCGTCCCGCCGCACGACCCCGAGGCGGCGGCCGGCGCGATCCGCGCGCTGCTCGCCGACCCGGCGAGGCGGGCCGCGATGGGCCTCGCGGCGGCCGGCCGCGCCCGCGAGCGGTACTCGTGGGCGCGCGTCGCCGCCGACACCGCGGATGTCTACCAGCATGCCGCCGCGCTGAGCGAGGTGGCCGCATGACCGCGCAGACCGGTGCCCGGACCAGGACGTCCACCGTCCACGACCGGCGGCTGGAGGCGCTCGCCCAGGCGGCGCTCCAGTTCCGCGACCAGGTCCCGACGATCGAGGCGTGGGGCCGCCGCCTCGCCCACGTGCTCCGCTCCGGCGGGCGGCTGCTGGCCTGCGGCAACGGCGGCAGCGCCGCCGAGGCGCAGCACCTGACCGCCGAGCTCGTCGGCCGGTTCGAGAGCGAGCGGTGCCCGCTGTCGGCGATCCCGCTGCACGGCGACACCTCCTCGGTCACCGCGATCGGCAACGACTACGGCCCGGTCAACGTGTTCGAGCGGCAGGTGCAGGCGCACGGCCGTCCCGGGGACGTGCTGGTGTGCCTGTCGACCAGCGGCCGCAGCCCTAACGTGGTCGCGGCGGCGCACCGCGCCCGGCGGCTCGGGCTGGCCGCCTGGGCGGTCACCGGCCCGGGCCCGAACCCGCTGGCCGCCGCCTGCGACGACGCGATCACCGTCGAGGCCGGCACCACCTCGACCGTCCAGGAGATCCACCTCGCGGCGATCCACCTGCTGTGCGGGGTGGTGGACGAGACGCTGGGGGTGCGTCATGCCTGAGCGGAGCCTGCGTAGCGATGGCATGAGCGCAGCTCTTGCCCGGGGGGTGTGGGGGGTCGTCCCCCCACGGAAGGAGGGCCCATGACGGCACCGCTCGTGGTGGTCGGGGACGTGCTGCTCGACATCGACATCGTCGGCACCAGCAGCCGGCTGTGCCCGGACGCGCCCGTCCCCGTCGTCCAGCCGGCCGAGGACTGTCCCCTCTACCCAACT